>JAIXPY010000059.1 GCA_027486025.1 Burkholderiaceae bacterium | reverse complement strand
GATACAAACACCCCCGCAGAGTCTGCCGACTCTCCAGTTAGTATTACCTTCGCCGATTTTGGCCTTGACCCACGCGTTCAAAAGGCAATCGGCGAACAGGGCTACAACACCCCAACCCCTATTCAAGCGCAAGCGATCCCCCACGTGCTGGCGGGTAAGGATTTAATGGGTGCCGCGCAAACGGGTACCGGCAAGACTGCCGCCTTTGTGTTGCCCATCATTCAAAAGTTGCTTCCGAGTTCGAGCAGTAGCGCATCGCCAGCGCGCCATCCCATTCGTGCACTGGTCTTAACGCCAACCCGCGAACTGGCAGTGCAGGTTGCCGATAATGCGGCCAACTATTCTCGGCATACGGATTTGCGCTCGACCGTCGTGTTTGGTGGTGTCGATATGCAACCCCAGGTGGCTCAGCTGCGCAGTGGAATCGAAATACTGATTGCAACGCCCGGACGTTTGCTGGATCACCTCGGCTCTAAAACTGCGAACCTGTCTCAAGTGGAGATCTTGGTATTGGACGAAGCCGATCGCATGCTCGATATGGGCTTTTTGCCTGATCTGCAGCGCATCATTAATTTGATACCAGCACAGCGCCAAACCTTATTGTTCTCAGCCACCTTTTCACCTGAGATTAAAAAATTAGCGCAGAGTTATTTACGTAATCCGGTTACGGTTGAGGTGGCGCGCCAAAATGCCGCTGCCGATACCGTTAGGCAGGTGGTGCACTTGGTCTCTGCTGCAGATAAGCAGCGGGCGATTACCACCATCTTGGAGGCGCGTACGCGCCAGGGTTTATCGCGTCAGTGCATCATCTTTACCAATAGCCGTTTAGGCTGCGCCAAACTCTCGCGGGCGCTTGAGCGCGATGGTATTAAGGCGGGATCGATTCATGGTGATAAGAGTCAGGGTGAACGTACGCTGACTTTGGATGCATTTAAGTCGGGCGCCATTGAAGCTTTGGTTGCAACCGATGTGGCAGCGCGTGGTCTCGATATTCCAGCAATGCCTTGCGTGATTAATCATGAGTTGCCTTACAACGCCGAGGACTTCATTCACCGCATTGGTCGTACAGGACGCGCAGGTAGTACTGGCGATGCGATTGCTTTGGTGGACGATGGTGAAAAGCGCTTGTTAGACGACATCGAAAAATTGATGAAGCGCAAATTGCAGGTGATGCCACTCCCAGAACTGAAGGGCGGTAAAACGGCTGACCCATTTTTCTATAAGCCCTATCAAGCCGGCGCAGCTCCAGCCGGTGGCGTACAAGCAGCGCCCAAGGTGAGTCTTGATGATCGCAATCCTGATCAGCCGATTGCCAATCCCATTAAAAAAGCGGGCATCACACCCGCTAAATCACCGGTTGGCGCCTTACTCGGTGGCATGAAAAAAAAGACCGGTTAGTTTTGAGTACGGCTAATCTGCTTGGTCCGATCGGTCCAAGCATGCGTGGCCTGGAGTAACCACTCCGCAATAGTCTGATCTTGCCCATCACTGAGATTCCTTAAACCCAGATGCAGTGCAGCGGCTTGCAGCGCCTGTAAAACCGCTGTGTCACTTACGGTATTGATTTCGGTAGCTTGAGTCTGCTTACTCAACTTCTCCCCATGCGGATCCAAAACCAGTGGCAAGTGGCGGTATTGGGGTGTTGGGTAATCCAATATCCCTTGCAAGTAAATTTGCCGCGCCGTGTTGCTGAGTAAATCGGCGCCCCGCACAATGTGCGTAATGCCTTGCCTAGCATCATCAACCACCACTGCGAGTTGATACGCAAAAATTCCATCGGCCCTGCGCAGCACAAAATCCCCCACATCAGCATTGAGGTTTTGCTCTTGTAGTCCGAACTCCGCATCGCTAAAGCGAATCGCTTGCTCGGGTTGAACGGCAAGTCGCCATGCAGAAGGCGACATCGCTTCAGGAAGCTGCGCTTGCCAAACATAGCCATGACGGCAGGTGCCCGGATAGATCTGTTCTTGATTGCGGGCGCGTAATTTGCCTTGGCTGCTCAGGATGCTGCTAATCTGCTGGCGCGAGCAAGTACAGGGGTAAATCTGCTGATCGCTGTAAAGCGTTTCTAAGGCGTTTTGGTAAGCCTTGAGTTCCTGGGATTGCCAAATCACTTCCTCATCCCAGGTAAGCCCACAGGCCTGTAGTTGCGCCAAAATATGCTGGTCCATGCCTGCAATGCAGCGTGGCGTATCCAAATCCTCGATGCGGACTAGCCAGGCGCCTTGATTGGCACGGGCATCCAGCCAGCTTCCCAGCGCACTAGCTAGGGAGCCGGCATGCAAAGGCCCAGTCGGCGAGGGCGCAAAGCGCCCACGGTAGGGGGGATGGGGTGGTTTTAGGCTAGACACAGCTAAAATGATCTCATGGCTGTACCCCGCTTTGTTCATCTGCGCGTTCATTCCGAGTTTTCAATTACGGATGGAGTCGTGCGCATTGATGATGCCGTTGCTGCAGCCAGCAGCGATGGCATGGGCGCCTTGGCCATTACCGACTTGAGCAACCTGTTTGGCCTAGTGAAGTTTTACATGGCCGCCCGTGAAGGCGGAGTCAAGCCGATTGCGGGGGCGGATGTATGGCTCTCGAATTTACAAGACCCTGATCAGCCGCATCGTTTATTGCTTTTAGTTCAAAACCATTCCGGTTATTTGAATCTATGCCAACTACTCAGCCGGGCATCGCTGGATAACCAATCGCGGGGGCGTGCGGAAGTGGACCCTCGGTGGTTTAGTGAGCCGGCTGCAAAAAAAGAAGATCAGGCGGTTGGCCGCACTTTGTCCTACGGTTTGATTGCCCTTTCGGGCGCGCATCTCGGCGATGTCGGTACCGCACTATTGGCCGGCCAGGAGGAGCAGGCGAAAGCCGCTGCCGAGCGCTGGAAAACCCTCTTTCCGGGTGCTTACTTTATTGAGGTGCAGCGCGCTGGCCATCCACAAGATGAGCAACACCTGCAGCTAGCTTGCCAGCTTGCGAGCACCCTTGCGTTGCCGGTAGTCGCGACCCATGCTGTCCAGTTTATGCACCGGGATGATTTCAATGCCCATGAAGCGCGGGTGTGTATCGCTGAGGGGGAATTACTCGGCAATCCACGTCGTCAGAAAAAATTTAATCCGGAGCAATACTTTTTAAGCCAAGCCGAGATGGAACAGCGTTTTGCTGATTTACCAAGCGCGCTCGCTAACTCGGTTGAGATTGCCAAACGCTGTAACCTCTCCTTGGTATTGGGTCAGCCTCGTTTACCGGAGTTTCCGATTCCGGCTGGTATCTCACTCGGCGATTATTTATTTAAGCAGGCCGAGGTCGGCTTGGTGCGTCATATGGCGCGTAACTTTCCGGACCCGCAGCAACGCGCTGCAGAAGAGGCCCGTTACCGCGAGCGTTTAACGTTTGAAGTGAAGACCATTGAGCAAATGGGATTCCCAGGTTATTTTTTGATTGTTGCCGATTTTATTAATTGGGCAAAGAACAATGGCGTACCAGTCGGTCCTGGCCGCGGCTCTGGTGCTGGCTCTTTAGTCGCTTATTCACTGGGGATTACGGATCTGGATCCCCTTAAATACAACCTGCTGTTTGAGCGCTTTTTAAATCCCGAGCGGGTATCGATGCCCGACTTTGATATCGACTTTTGTCAGCATGGGCGCGACCGCGTGATTCAGTACGTCAAAGATAAATACGGCAAAGATGCCGTGAGTCAGATTGCCACCTTTGGCACCATGGCAGCCAAAGCGGCCATTCGGGATGTGGGCCGCGTCTTGGAGCAGGGCTATGGCTTTGTCGATAGCATCGCCAAGCTCGTGCCATTTAAGCCTGGTCAACTGGTCACCATCGAGATGGCCAAAAAAGAAGAAAAGCAATTGGCTGAGCGCGAGCGTAATGAAGATGAAGTGCGGCAGCTCTTAGCGCTTGCCCAGCAGCTCGAGGGCATGACTCGCAACGTCGGCATGCATGCTGGCGGCGTACTCATTGCCCCAGGAAAGTTAACGGATTTTTGTCCGCTGTATACGCAAGACTCAAAAGACCAAGACAGCAGCTCGGTCATTAGTCAGTACGATAAAGATGACGTAGAGGCCATTGGACTCGTCAAGTTCGACTTCTTGGGATTAACCACGCTGACCATCTTGGCTGCAGCAGAGCGTTGGATTAAAGCATTGCATGCCGATCGCAAAGACTGGACCATCGGCGACATCACCCTAGAAGATCCTGCTGCATTTGAGGTTCTGAAATCCGCCAATACCGTTGCGGTCTTCCAGTTGGAAAGCCGCGGCATGCAGGGCATGCTGCGCGATGCCAAGCCCGATCGTTTTGAAGACATCATCGCCCTCGTAGCGCTCTATCGCCCTGGCCCAATGGATCTGATTCCAGACTTTATTGCCCGTAAACACGGCCGCCAACAGGTTGAGTATCCCGATCCCCGCATCGAGCCGGTTCTGCGCGAAACCTACGGCATCATGGTTTACCAAGAGCAGGTGATGCAGATGGCCCAAATGATTGGGGGCTACTCACTGGGTGGTGCCGATTTATTACGCCGGGCGATGGGCAAGAAAAAGCCAGAAGAAATGGCGCAGCACCGCAAGATCTTTAGTGAGGGCGCCAAAAAAGGCGGCATTACTGAAGTCAAAGCCAATGAGATTTATGACCTGATGGAGCGTTTTGCGGGTTATGGATTTAATAAATCCCATGCTGCTGCGTATGCCTTGCTCGCCTATCAAACTGCTTGGCTCAAGGCCCATTACCCTGCTGAATTTATGGCGGGTAACTTATCGCTTGCAATGGACGACACCGATAAGGTCAAAATTCTGTATGACGATTGCCTGCAAAACCGTTTGCGGGTATTGCCACCGGATATCAATACCGGCACCTATGAATTTACTCCCTTGCGCACGCAAGGGGCACCAATTGAGCAACCCTTGACTGATATACGCTACGGCTTAGGTGCGGTGCGCGGCACCGGCGAAGCGGCGATTGAGGCAATTGTTAAAGCGCGCGAAACAGGCGGCCCCTTTACTGATCTGTTTGATTTCTGTGCGCGCGTCGATCGGCGCCAAGTCAATCGCCGCGCAATTGAGGCATTGATGCGCGCTGGCGCCTTTGATAGTTTGTATGCCGCAGGACCCAATCAAAAAGGTAAGCCATACGATATTCGCTCTACCTTACTTGCCTCATTGGCGCGGGCCATTGAGGCAGCAGAGCAGGCCGAGGCATCGATTCATCAGGTGAGTTTGTTTGAGACTGCTGGCGAATCGGATCGCCACTTGCCTGAGCTGGTGAGTGAGCCACCTTGGCCTGAAAAGAAACGACTGCAAGAAGAAAAAACCGCGTTGGGCTTATGCCTTACCGGTCATTTGTTTGATGCATACCGCAACGAGGTAGCGCATTTTGTGCGCCAACCTTTAGTCAAGGTGACTGAAGGAAAAGACCAGTTGCTGGCCGGCATTATTACTTCAGCACGCATGCTAACTGGGCAACGTGGTCGAATGATGGTTGCCACGATTGACGACGGTACTGCTGCAATCGAAGTCATGCTCTACAGCGAAGTGTATGAACCCAATCGATCCTGGCTAAAAGAGGATGAGCTGGTTATCGCTAAAGTAAACGTCACGCCCGATAAGTTTTCCGGAGGTACGCGAATTGTGGCAGAGGCTGTGATGGATATCGCGGGCGCGCGTTTGCGCTTTGGCCGTAATGTGCATGTGCGGATGGATTCTGGGGTTGATCTGAAACTCTTCCGCAGCCAAATCAACCCTTACTTGATCAGCAATCGCCAGCAACAGGCAAAGCCAGGTATGCCCCCAAATATGGCGCCCAGCCCATTGGATGGCTTTAAGGGATTGCCGCTGACTGCGGTAGTCACTGCGAGTGGTAGTGCTTGCTTAGTGCAGTTCCCGGATGAGTTACGGCTCTATCCCGATGATGCGTGTTTGCATAGCCTGCATCAATTGCTTGCAACAACACAGGCAGATCCAGTGATAGTGCAGTACGCTTAAAGATACTGGATTTATTGCGCTGCTTTTAAGGCCGCATGCGCACGAATTTTTTCATTAAGACGCTCTCTGCTGCTTTTGTCATTTGATTGATCGCGTACTTTATGAAATATATGAATGACTTCGGTCGCCCAGGCGCCTGATTTACGAATCACACCATTGGCTTGCAGTCTAAAGACAAAGTCGGCATCTTCATGGCCCCAGCCAAGCAGCGTTTCATCAAACCCGCCAATCGCGAGGGCGTCGCTGCGCCAACAGGCCATATTGCAACCCTTAATGCGCCTCCAAACAAAGGTGCTGTAAAGCCTGCGTGAGTGATCACCAAACTTGACGAACAGGGGCAGTAATTTATTGAGGCAACCGCGTAATCGATAGCGAAGTGCATGCTGCTTGAAGCGCTCAAAACTCCAATCTGGCCATGACAGCATTTCTTGGGCGAGCACTTTGTTTGACAGAATGCGACTGCCCGTCACCATGTGGCCAGGCTCTGCTAGCTTTCGATGCTGGGCAATAAAATCGGGCTGCACAATGCAGTCGCCGTCTATAAAAATAAGGTAATCGCCTTTTGATGCTGCAATGGCTAAGTTACCAACTACGGTCTTGCGGCAACCATCGTCTTCGATCCAAACGTGTTCCATAGGCACAGGAAAATCAGCGCGCATTCCATCAATTAATTCACGGGTATCAGAACGTGAGCCATCGTCGGCGATGATGACCTCAAAATTGCGATCGGTTTGGGCCTTTAAGGACTCAAGCGAGAGTCGCAAGGCTTGCGGCCAGTTGTACGTTGCCACAATCACGGAAATCATGTTCATGGTTTTTGCTCCACGCGAGATGCTCTAGCTAGTTCGCAGATTTTCATATAACGGTAATACGATCCTTGGGCATTGGCGAGTGCCAGTGAAAAGCCTTGAGGCCCATCCAGAAAACCCAATCGAATAAAGTAGGTTCGAAAAAATGACCAAGCCCCATGGCCAATCGCCGCCAGAGGACTGCTTCGCTTGCCTTTAGCAAAGGCTTGCTCGGCAGAGGCACTGGAGTAGCGATCAATTTTTTGCAGTACCTGCGAGTAGTTCATAAAACTGTAGTGCAGCATGTGGTTTTTGAGCTTCACAACAGAACCACTTGGAACAAGCCGCTCATGGACTAAGTCATCGGAAAACCGGGCGGTACCGCGCTGAAATAAGCGGTCAACGTAGTCGGGATTCCAGCCTGAATGGCGAATGAAGCGTCCGCAATACCAAGATAGCCTGGGAATGGCAAAACAGGTGGTATGACCCGGATTGGCCAGTGCCGCGGAAATCTCAGACCGAAGCTCTGGGGTCAGTCGCTCATCGGCATCCAGGGAGAGGACCCAGTCGCTGGTGGCTAGGTCCAGCGCCCGGTTCTTTTGGGTGCCAAAACCCGGCCAATCGGCTGGCTGGGCAATGGTGGCGCCAAATTCCTGGGCAATTGCAATGGTTCCGTCGGTACTAGCCGTATCGACCACCACCACCTGCTGGGCAAGCCCTTCCAGGGAGGCAAGGCAGTCCCGAAGATTGGCCTCTTCATTGCGAGTGATGAGTATGACGGATAAGGTGGGCATAATTCATTATATGAATGCCGACGACAGAATTGCCTTAAACCGCCTAATCCAGTATTTAAAACCCCATACCAAGACGATTATTGGGTCGATTTTGGCTATGGCGCTGGTGGCTGGGGCTGAAACATCGATACCGGCCTTAATGAAACCGCTATTGGACCGCGGTTTTACGGGGGAGCTCGATGGCCGGTTATGGCTAGTTCCGATCTTTTTAGTAGGGCTTGCTTTTATCCGCGGCGGCGCTCAGTTTTTGTCAAATTATTTGTTATCAAGAGTCATCAATGCAGTGCTGCTAAAACTGCGGGAACAGATGTTCCAAACCTTGTTGCATGCCAAAACGGAGTTTTACCAAAAGAGTTCTGCATCGAGCCTCATTAATGCCGTTGTGTTTGAGGTCAATAATGTCCTGAGCATCATGGGTACGATGCTCATTAGTTTGGTGCGCGACTCGTTAACGGTGCTGGGTTTATTGGGCTACCTGATTTACCTCAACTGGAAGCTTACCCTGGTTGTCTTGATTATTTTCCCGATCATTGCCTACATCATGAGTCTGATTAATCGCCGCTTGCGTGGCCTCAATCGGGAGCAACAGGCCATGACCAGCGAGCTTGCCTACATCGTTGAAGAATCCGTCTCTGGGCATAAGATTGTTAAAGTCCATGGCGGTGAAGCCTATGAGATGAGCCGGTTTATCGAAAAGGCGGATCGCTTGCGACGCTTTGCGCTTAAGACGGCCGTAGTGGGTGGCTTAAATCAACCCATTACCCAGCTGATTGCCTCCATGGCGCTCTCTGTCGTGCTGGTGATTGCGCTTTTGCAGTCTTCCACCGAAGGAACTACTGTGGGCGGCTTTGCTGCATTTATCACGGCCATGATGTTAATCATTTCGCCGATTAAGCATCTGGCTGACATCAATCAGCCATTGCAGCGTGGCCTCACTGCAGCCGAGATGATTTTTGGTTTGATGGATCAACCAATCGAGGAAGACGATTCGCGTAAAGCAGGTGTGCATCGAATAGAAAAAGCAAAGGGCGCCATCACTTTTAAAGATGTATCTTTTTCGTATCAACAAGATACCGATCGACAAGATGCCTTGAAGCACGTCAGTTTAACGATTCAGGCGGGTGAGGTAGTTGCCTTTGTGGGACCGTCTGGCGGCGGTAAGTCGACGCTAGTGAGCTTGTTGCCACGCTTTTTTAGGCCAACTTCAGGCACGATTGAGCTCGACGGCATCAATTTAGAAGATCTATCTTTAGCCGATTTGCGTCGCCAGATTGCCTTTGTTAGCCAAGACGTTATCTTGTTTAACGACTCGATCGCAGCAAACGTCGCTTACGGTACTGATGCGGTTGGCGGAATCGATCGGGGTCGTGTTATTGAAGCTTTGGAGGCTGCCAACTTAAGCAGCCTCCTGAGTGAGCTACCGCAAGGAATCGACACCTTGATTGGCGATAACGGTAACCGACTCTCTGGTGGGCAGCGCCAGCGCTTAGCAATTGCCAGGGCCATTTATAAAGATGCGCCGATCTTAATTTTGGATGAGGCTACATCAGCTCTTGATTCAGAATCTGAGCGTCAAGTGCAAGAAGCATTGGATCGCCTGATGGCTGGCCGTACCACTTTGGTGATTGCGCACCGCCTATCCACGATTGAGCACGCGAGCCGCATTGTGGTCTTAGAGCATGGGCAGGTGGTGGAGAACGGTTCGCACGCCGAGTTAATTGCTAAAGGCGGTTTGTATAGCAATCTGCATCGGCTGCAGTTTGCCAATGCGTAAGTACAAGATCGAGCCTTATTGCAAGACTTAATTCAAGACAATATCGTATTGCTCTTGTCTGAATGAGCCTTCTGCTTGCAAACGAATAGGCTTGGCAACAAAATCCCCCAGCATCGCTAAAAACTGATTTTCTTCTTCCAGGAAGAGATCAATGACGTCGGGCGCCGCCACAATACGGAACTCTCTGGGATTAAATTGGCGATGCTCGCGAACGATCTCCCGCAGGATTTCATAGCAAATGGTTTGGGCAGTTTTAATTTCGCCTTTACCACTACAGGTTGCGCATGGCTCGCACAAAATATGCGCCAAGGACTCGCGTGTCCGCTTTCGGGTCATCTCCACAAGACCAAGCGCTGAGAACTGGCTGACCGTACTACGGGCATGATCCCGCTCTAGGTTGCGCTTGAGCTCACTGAGTACAGCATCTTGGTGCTCACGGGTCAGCATATCAATAAAATCAATAATGATAATGCCACCCAAGTTGCGTAAACGCAGCTGCCGAGCGATGGCTTGCGCAGCTTCTAGATTGGTCTTAAAGACCGTGTCATCCAAATTACGCGCGCCAACATAACTGCCGGTATTGACATCAATGGTAGTCATCGACTCGGTCTGATCGATCAT
>JAIXPY010000062.1 GCA_027486025.1 Burkholderiaceae bacterium | reverse complement strand
CAGCAAAAAAATGCTGTTATTCTGAATCGAATCACTATTTTGTGCCCTAATTGGGGGGTTAACTGGGCGAAATGACTTCCCCCCTTGCGCCATTGAATCTTTATAAGGATTACCTATGGCCGCAGGTCAAAATCAACGCAATCGCAAGAACGATCCCATGCTCACCAAAACAGGCAAAGCCCGCCTGGGGCCGCTCAATGTGGCTCAACTGACTAAGTTAATGGAATCGGCAACCAAGCCCAAAATCAAAGATAAAGTGCGCCGTGAGCTTAGCAAGCGCGCCCCGCTTGCTGTGCCAGCGTAATCCAGGCTTTTGAGGCTAAGCTAGCAAAGCAGTCCCATCCCCTGAAATAAAAAAGCCGCCTTAGTATTTGGCGGCTTTTTTACATGAAACTAATCCGTCTAGCGCAGTAACTCTTGCGCAGCCAAAACGCCGCTGCCCTTGAGAGGAATGCCAAATGCAGTCATGCCCATTTCGCAGCCACTTAATGCAGCCAGGAGGCTGAGCTCATTGCAGTCGCCCAAGTGACCAATCCGGAATGCGCGGCCTTTCAGCTTACCAAGGCCGGTACCCAAGGACAAGTTGTAGCGCTCCTGAATGAGCTTACGCAATGCGTCTGCATCAAAGCCCTCGGGCAGCATGACACCCGTCAAGACCGGTGAATACACCTCTGGCTCTTGGCATAGAATTTCGAGGCCCCACGCAGTCACTGCGGCTCGGCACGCTTTGGCCAAGCGCTGGTGACGGGCAAATACCGCATCCATGCCCTCCGACTCAATCATCGCAATGGCTTCATGCAAGCCATAAAGTAAGTTCGTCGATGGCGTGGTTGGCCAGTACCCGGTTTTATTGGAAACAAGGATCTCATCCCAGGCCCAAAATGCTTTTGGTAGCGTTGCCTTTTTATTGGCTTCGAGCGCTTTGGGTGACAAGGCATTAAAGCCCAAGCCAGGCGGCAACATTAGGCCTTTTTGCGATCCGCTGACTGTCACGTCGACACCCCAGGCGTCGTGGCAATAGTCTGCCGATGCCAATCCGGAAATGGTATCGACCATCAGTAATGCAGGATGCTTAGCCTCATCGATTGCTTTGCGCACAGCAGCAATATTGGATGTAACGCCAGTCGATGTTTCGTTATGGACCACACAGACCGCTTTAATTTTGTGCTCGGTATCTTTTTTGAGGCGCTCTTCAATGAGCTTGGCATCAACGCCCCTGCGCCAACCCTCCAGCCCGGGCTTACCCAAAAACTCAGCATGGATGCCGAGCTTATCGGCCATGTTTTTCCACAGGGTTGCAAACTGACCGGTTTCATACATCAATACATGATCGCCGGCAGAGAGGGTGTTTACTAAAGCGGCTTCCCATGCTCCCGTTCCCGATGAGGAATAAATAATCACGGGGTGTTTGGTTTTAAAAATACGCTTAATGTCCTCGAGCAGCTTTAGTCCAAGCTGACCAAACTCGGGGCCGCGGTGATCGATGGTTTGATAGCTGATGGCGCGCAGAACGCGCGAGGGGACCGGGCTTGGTCCAGGAATATGTAAAAAATGGCGTCCTGAGGCGTGTGCATCTAATTTCAACATAGCGTGTCTCTCACTTTTTATAGGTTTAGCCTATGATTATCCAATAAAAATGGCAAATCCTCCCCCGAATGAATGGCCCTAAAAATAGGTACTTACACCGGCGGCGTAGGCTCAGGCGCCTTAATTAGCATGCGTTTTCCGACCATGACGGTGGAAACAACCAGCGCAGCAAACACCAAATTAAGCAGGGTCAGGGGCTCGCCCAATAGGATGCTGGATGCCAGCAGGGTGCAAAAGGGCTGAAGTAGCTGAACTTGGCTGACACGAGCAATGCCGCCAATGCGTAGGCCCTCATACCAAAAAAAGAAGCCCACAAACATAGAAAATATGCCCAGATAGGCAAAGCTGAGCCAGATATCAAGGTCGGCATACACGTAGTCTGTTTGATAGCTCAGGGCGCTGAAAAATAAGCTGATGGGGAGTGAAAAAACCAACGCCCATGAGATGACGATTTTCGGTTTCAGGATGGCGGATAACTTAGCGCCCTCGACATAGCCGACGGCAGCGCAAATACAAGCCGCCATGAGTAGGCCATCGAAAAAAGAAAACTGTCCGGCGCCTTGCATCAACGCGTAGAGCAAGACTAATCCGGTGCCAACGAGGGAGCTCAGCCAAAACCCGATCGACGGACGCTCTTTAAAGCGCAGAGCCCCCAGCACGGTAGTCACCAAAGGCAAGATGCCCAAGATCACCGCGCCATTGGACGAAGGGCCGTGTGTCATGGCGATCGTAATAAACAAAGGAAATCCAAAAACCGCCCCCAGAGCAATCCAGGCAAATCCAGGCAGCGTAGCGCGACTGGGCAAGGGCGCGCGGATTGCGATGAGGTATACCAGGGCAACCAATCCCGCAAGAGCAGCCCGACCAAACACAATGAAATAGGGATCAAGGACTTGAACTGCTATTTTGCTCACCGGCAAGGTCAAGCTAAAAATGACTATGCCACCAAACCCGATCAACATGCCCTTGGTATCACTCTTCACTGGATTCCCTTGTGTGTATTCAGTACTATACCTATTCCACTTTCATGCAGAGCAATACTAGAACTGGAGCAATTCAATGGCAGTGCACGTACTTGGCTTAATCGAACTACAGAACCCATTGGCATTTGAAGAGTACCGTAAGCAGGTTGGTGCCACGGTAGAACAATATGGCGGACACATTGCGCAGCGCGGGGTACGTGGGGAGATTTTTTGGAATGAGCTGCAATGCAAGCCATTCTCTGCCTACGTACAACTAGAGTTTCCCACTGCAAGCGATGCCCAGCGCTGGGCTGCCAGCCCGGAATACCTGGCCTTAGTGCCGATTCGTAATCAGGCTATGCAGTTAACCTTGTTTAGTATGCTACCTAGCGCCTGATCCCCAAGGGTAACTACGCTTTGCTCGTAGCGATATTCACAGCTAGACTAGAGTCCATACAATACTGTCATACAGAGTCGAATTAACAAGGATTATTCATGCCCGTTATTACCAATATTGAAGACTTGCGCGTACTGCACCAAAAACGCACGCCTAAGATGTTTTATGACTATGCGGATTCGGGCTCGTGGACAGAATCCACCTACCGCGCCAATGAATCGGACTTTCAAAAGATTAAATTGCGCCAGCGCGTTGCAGTCAATATGGTGAACCGCACTACAAAAACGACCATGATTGGTGAAGAAGTAGCCATGCCCGTTGCCTTGGCTCCAACTGGACTAACCGGCATGCAATGTGCCGATGGAGAAATCTTGGCCGCCAAAGCGGCAGAAAAGTTTGGCGTGCCCTTCTGCTTATCAACGATGAGTATTTGCTCGATTGAAGATGTGGCCGAGCACACCACAAAACCTTTTTGGTTTCAGCTGTATGTCATGAAAGACCGCGCCTTCATCGAGCGCTTAATTGAGCGTGCGCGCGCCGCCAAATGCTCTGCTCTTGTTCTCACTCTGGATTTGCAAATTCTGGGGCAGCGCCATAAAGATCTAAAAAATGGCTTGAGCGCTCCGCCCAAGTTAACCATCCCTAATATTATTAACATGATGACCAAGCCCCGTTGGTGCCTTGGTATGGCCATGACGCAGCGCAGAACCTTCCGCAATATTGTGGGTCATGCTACTGGCGTGGGCAATATGTCGTCCTTGTCGTCGTGGACTGCTGAGCAGTTTGATCCGGGCCTGAATTGGGGCGATGTCGAGTGGATTAAAAAACGCTGGGGCGGAAAGCTCATCATTAAGGGAATCTTGGATGAGGGCGATGCGCGCCTCGCAGCAGACTCCGGCGCAGACGCACTGATTGTCTCCAACCATGGCGGCCGTCAACTAGACGGTGCAATTTCAAGCATTCAGGCCCTGCCTGGCATCGTCAATGCCGTCGGCAAAGATATCGAGGTCTGGATGGATGGCGGCATTCGCTCTGGTCAAGATGTACTAAAAGCCTGGGCTCTCGGTGCGCGCGGCACCCTGATTGGTCGCCCATTCTTGTACGGTCTAGGCGCCATGGGTGAGGCCGGTGTAACCAAATGCCTCGAGATTATTCACAAAGAGCTTGATATCACCATGGCCTTTACAGGTCACCGCGATATTCAAGATGTGACGAAGGATATTTTGTATCCCGGTACGTACTAGCCTGCTGCTTTAGCGTCTTCCGTAAATACTTCGCGCGCAATCCGAAACGCATCGACCACAGCGGGCGCGCCGCAGTAGGCTCCGCAGTGTAGAAAGACTTCGCGTAACTCTGCCTTGGTTACGCCGTTATTGATGGCGCCGCGAATGTGTAACTTTAGTTCGTGTGGTCGGTTCATGGCAATGATGGCGGACACCGTAATTAAGCTGCGTTGCTTAAGCGTTAGGCCATCTCGTACCCACACCGTACCCCACGCATTTTCAGTCACAAAATCCTGCAGTGGCATTGAGAAATCATCTGCCTTCTCCATTGCTTGATCGACATAGGCATCGCCCAATACTTTTCGGCGCACTACCATGCCCTTTTCAAATCGCTCACTCTTCATTATTTTTTTCCTTTTCTATGTTTATCTAATAAATTTGCTAGCCCTTTTGCGAGCACTTACGTTTATTTAGCTTTAGAATGAATTTACATCATTCGCTGCATAACACCTAAGGGATCCATTCATGAATCGTAGAACAGTAGTAGCACTCCTCGTAATGGCGCCACTTGTAAGCACTTTAGTGGCCTGCAGCAGCGGCCCCAAAATTATGTCTACAACTGCCATGCCAGAGTCCGGTTTTTTGCCTAACTATCGCCTATTGCAGCCTGTTACGAATACCCCCGAAGGAACCCGAATTTGGCGCTATCGCAAAGCAGGTGTTAATCCCAATACGTATACTGCCGTTATTTTGGATCCCATTTACCTGAATCAATCGCAATTCACGAGCGAGATTACCCCTCAAGTGGTTGCACAAGCAAAGCGTGCTCTTGAAATGTCGATGCGCGAGGCAGTAGAAGGTCGTCGCGGTTTACGCATCGTTACGCAACCCGGCCCTGGGGTGGCGCGCATATCGGTTGGCATTACCGGCGCTGAAGTTTCTGCCGATGGCCTTAAGCCTTGGAACTTTACCCCCATTGGGCTTGCAGCCAATGCGGCAGCCTATGCTTCTGGTGTCAACTCTAAAACACCTGCGCTGGTCATCGAGAGCAAGATTACCGATAGCCAATCCAAGGACTTTATCGGGGGCGGCGTGATTACCATAGAGGGCGAAACCTTCAGAACTGGCTCAGGCTCGATTGCCTCATTTGAAGAAATGGCCAAGCGCGCTGTGAAGTTGGCCATGGAAGTCTCGGCTAACCCAACGCCAACTGCAATGAAATAAGCTCCATCAAAAAGAAAAGGCCATCCCAAGGGATGGCCAAAGAATGCGTATGGAGGGTAAAAATAAATAAATCGACTACGAAATAATAGTACCCGCTCTAAATTAGTCACACCACCAGATAAGCACTGATACGGTGCACGTTCGCTCTACTTGAGAAATCGAACCATCTCCACCTTCCCATCGATATAGCTTAGCTTGATGGTGTAGGCACCCGATATTTCAGCCGTTAATAAGTCATCTTGCCCAAACGGTACTTCACACTCCAGCCCAAGCGTTGGGTCTTCAACAACCACTACTCGCCGGTCTCGATTAATGCCCTTCACAACAAAATCGCTCTGATTTCTATCAAAGAACTTAAACATATTGGATCCGTAACTTATATAAATTTAATTTAGTTTATATAAGTAGTATTGTCAATTGCACTAATCCCTTAATAGAAGAATTGGGTTGCTATATACCCCCAGAGTAGGGCAAGATTAAAAAATGGGTGATTATGGCTGAATTATTTGATAATAGAATAATTAAATGATGCCCATAGGATTTGCCTCGATGCCGACACATTTCGAATACTTAGACTTTATCAATGCGCGCGATCAAATTAATCACCGCTACGATATTGATATCAAATCATGTGTACTCCTCCGGGTTATCGTTCAGGCCTTTGCGAATGACCAGCAGATTACCGTCACTGACGTCATTGCATTGAGACACCTTGCATCCCCCGTCACCCTACATCAAGGTATAAAGCACCTCCTTAGCAAAAAATTAATTGCTACAAAGAGTGACCCGAAAGATGGGCGTATTAAATACCTTGTTCCTGCAAGTAAGGCATTAAAACTCTATCGAGAACTAAGTGCGCTGGTAGTGCTCAGGCAATCTGAGGTGGCGACTTAATCTTGGGTTGATTTATTCCAACGCTATTGCAGACCAGCGCAGTCAACTGACTTCTTTTGAGGCGAGCCAACTGAATTGAGATAGATGGCGAGTATTCGTACAGGCTCTGTACCGATCGTTTGCCCAAAATGGCACCATTCGATTGCCTCCACGAACACATCTCCGGCCGTGCTGACCTTGCTTCCCCTGCTGCCGTAATTGGTTTCGAGGCGCCCTGAAATAATGTATGCCAATAAGGGAACCTGATGGAGATGAATGCCTGTTTTTTGTCCTGGAGGAAGCTCTATCAGGTAACTCTCGATCAATGGTGTGCCATTCGGATATGGGTAATCCTGCCCAATAATTGTTTTGGAGGGCATCATCGGTAATAACGCTTTAACTGAAATCCGATCTTTTGCTAGTCCAAGCGCATAGCCATCTGCAGCAAGAGCAGATTCTGCATGAAGCCCTGCAATACCTAGAAGCAGAGGCACCAAGCCTAAAAAGAGGGTGGCTTTTCTTCGAATTAGTGTTTTCATTGGCTCGCCTGTAATTAGCACAGCACTGCATCCAACAAATGGGAAATGCGGTTTAGTCTTACTGACCCCAACCGCATTATTCAAACTACTACTTCGTTTGGCTTACTTTCGAATATGGGCATGGCGAGCGGCGTCTTGTGACATGCCTTCGCCTTTTTTACCCTCAAGCATTTCTTTTTCTGCCGTAATTTCTTTGCGGCGCTCTTTGCATGACCCAGCAATTTCCTGAAGCGCTTTACGTGCACGGGCAGCCGATGCTTTCACGCCCTTTTCCTGAAACTTGGTATTTTCTTCTTTATAAGCCTCAAACGCTGCGATGAGTTTTTCGTGGTGGGTCATATCGGTCCTTTTGTTAGTAGATCAATCACTATACCAAGCCAAGAAGGCCTCGCATTAAAACGTATTACCGCAGCAGTTGCGCTGCAAAAGAATAGAGCGGTATTCCGATAATGATATTGAAGGGGAAGGTGATTCCCAAAGACATGCCCATATAGAGGGCCGGATTGACTTCGGGCAAGGCGTGGCGCAATACGGCCGGCACCGCAATGTACGAGGCACTGGCAGCGAGCACCATTAATAGGATCGTATCCCCCAATGGCAACTTCAATAATGTGCAGAGGACTAAAGCAATGCCCGCATGCACTAAAGGCGCAACTAGCGCATACAGTAATACGATCAGCGGCTTGCCTTTGATGCCACTGAAATTTTTTGCTGCCATCAGCCCCATATCCAAGAGGAAGAACGCCAACATCCCTTTAAACAAATCGATTGAAAATGGCGCCATGATACGCTGACCATCTTCACCGCTTAGCATGCCAACCGCCATTGACCCGAGCAATAAAAGCTGCGCGCCGTCGGTAAATGATTCATGCAATACCTTCGAAAGGCCAATTGACTGAGCCTTGCTGGTACTACTGACGCGGGCTTTGTTGGCCAACACAATGGCTAAAATAATCGCAGGCGATTCCATGAGCGCCATCGCTGCCGCCATATGACCGCCATAGGGAATTTCTTGATTACTCAAAAATTGCGTTGCTGTAATAAAAGTAACCGCGCTGACCGAGCCGTATGTTGCTGCGATAGCAGCGGAGTCGTAATTATTTAGCCGGGTTCGTAACACTGCATAGGCAATGATGGGAATAATGACGGCTAAAAAGATAGCGAGGCCAAGCGCCAAACCAATCTCTTGAGTGAAGCCGGACTTCTGGAGCGCAAAGCCGCCCTTTAGCCCCAAGGCCATTAACAAATACAGCGACAGAAAACGCGCAATCGGCTGCGGAATCTCTAAATTAGACTTAATCAGGCCGGCAAAGGCGCCAAACACAAAAAAGAGAATGGCGGGATCAAGAAAGTTGTTCACGCCTATATGATAACGGGTTGCCATGTCGCCTAACCGCCTTATAATTTCAGGAATCTTGTGGGCTCATTATTCAGCCCGCGTAAGCACGCAACCTCTACGTCTAGTCTGCTGACCGTCAAACGATGCTGTACCCCCTTCGAAGCCAACTGATTTGCCTCATCCTGATGTGGGGAGCATGGATTGCAAGCGCTCACGCACAAGGCGCAGATGCCCTCAATGCCTTTTTAAAAAAACGGGCAGATGCCTTCATGGTGATTACTGGCTATTCTTTAACGCCAGACGTCACCACTGGGTCTTTATCGATTACCGATCGTAGCGGCAACAATCCCAACTTACAAATGATTTCCTTGGGCGGCGGAGATCGTCTGAGTAGAAACGTGCCACTTTATCTTGAAGGCACTCTCGCAGTTAATCGATACAACCCCAGTTTTATCGGGACCGTCGGCAATACCAGCGTTGACGTTCCCGTTCATTGGAATAGCATCACTGGTACCGGCGGTGTCGGCTGGGATTTTCCACTGACCAACGAACTACGCATTAGGCCGATTGCCAACGTTATGCTGGGTCACCTAGAAAGCGATCTATCGATTGCTTCTCGCGTAATTGAAAATCAAACGGGCGCTGATCTACAGTTTTTAAAAAATGGACGCATGAATACCTATGGCTTGGGCGGATCGCTGATGCTCGACTATGAGAATTACAAACTGGAGCGTGAAATTGATATTGAATTACGCTATACCAATATTGAAATGAACACTTTTGATACCTCTAAGGCAGTTCAGGGCTCAGCCAACTCCCAGAGCCTAAGCTTGTGGGCTCGCAATCGGGTGCCTACGCCGCTGAGCTTTTTTTCGATGCCGATTCGTGCCGTTATGGAAGCAGCACACACCGAATTTTTGGGCGATCTTCGCGGTGCGCTCGGTTTTAATTCCTTGTCATCACTCGGTGGCGGCATTGAGTTTGACCGCAGCCAATCCGAGCCGCTCTTTAGTCGCGTGCGAATTGTATTTCGCTATCAATTTGGACAAAACGTACGCGGCACCTCGATTGGTTTGGCTGCGAGCTTCTAACTTAGCCAAGCCGACCAAATTGACCACTATTAAAATCATCGATTGCCTGAGCAATTTCTGCTTTGGTATTCATGACAAATGGGCCATAGCCCACGATGGGCTCCCGAATTGGCTCGCCACTCAAAAAGAGGGCATGCGTATCTTGGCTGGCGCTTAGCTCAATGCCAGCGCCTGCTTGACTATACGTAATTAAGCTGGCATCTCCTGCAAGCCCCTTATCGGTCTTCACTTGACCCTGCAATATAGCGAGCGCAGCAGTCCAATGATTAGGCGCAGGCAAGGAAATCACCGCTCCTTTTTTAATCTGCAGGTCCCATACTTGCATGGCTGTGTGGGTCTTGGCTGGCCCGGAAAGTCCAGCATGATTGCCCGCAATCAGCCGAGCTGTACCCTGATCATTTTCGAATTGAATACAGGGAATCTGATCAGCCTCGATTGCCTGGTAGCCAGGCGGCGTCATCTTTTGGCTTGCGGGTAAGTTAACCCAGAGCTGCGCCATGCTCAACATGCCGCCTTGCTGCGTGAACCGCCCCGAGTGCATTTCTTCATGCAAAATGCCTGCGCCAGCCGTCATCCACTGAACATCACCCGGCCCAATTGTGCCGCTATTGCCTGCCGAGTCTTTATGGGCAAGCTCCCCTTTGTAAACAATCGTGACCGTCTCAAAGCCGCGGTGTGGATGCGTACCAACGCCCTTTGCTTGGGCGCTTGGGGGAAACGCGGTTGGACTTGCATAATCTAACATTAAAAATGGGCTTAACTCTTCGCCCATCGACTGATATGAAAACAAAGTCCGTACCGGGAATCCATCGCCCACCCAATGCGCCTGATTATTGCTATGTATTCTGATTGCGCTCTTCATCTTTTCCCGCTACAAATAATGTGTTTGCTTAGTGCGCCTGTTGAAGCTCTTGTATCACCTCATTGCTCAAGCGATTGGCCAATTCTTCTTCTGCGGTAAATGATTTACCCCAACCTTCTTTTTCATAAATCACAATCGCGTCGCTATCTTCTGCGCGAATAAAAATAGCAATATTCGGATTGAGCGCTTTGGCTGTCTCGACCATCTTGCCAATGTCCATTGCATCTTTCGTTGCAATCACTAAGATTGCTGCTTGGGCAATATGTGCCTGAATCAACACAAAGGGGTCGGCTGCATCACCGACAACGGCAGGAATATTTTGTGTGCGCAATTCTTGCACCAGGGCGCGATCCATTTCGGCCACTACACACGCAATATTTTTTGCCCGTAGTTTTTGAAACAGGCTTTTCCCAACTCGGCCATGGCCCACAATCACAACCTGGCCACTCAGCAGCGATTGATTGACTGTAGTGGGCAATAATGCCAGCGGGTCAATCCGCTGATCCAGTTTACGGGCAAGGGCTGAGCGCTTACGCGCCCACTCGATTGCCGGAGCAATGCCGCCAAACAGAAAGGAATTCATCGCAATCGAAATAATCGCCCCTGCCAGAATGAGGCTGTATGCCTCATTTGGTATTAAGTCCATGGCGAGGCCCATGCCCGCTAAGATAAAGGAAAACTCTCCGATTTGCGCCAAACTAATGCCGACGGTCATTGCTGTATTGAGCGGGTATTTGAAGAGCAAAACTAAAGCCACTGCAGCCAATGTTTTACCAACTGTAATGATCAAAATCACAACCAATAACTTGAGCGGCTCGTTCCATAGGATTTCTGGGTTAAGAAGCATGCCAACGGAAACAAAAAAGAGAACAGCAAAAGCATCGCGCAATGGCAGTGACTCATCTGCAGCGCGTTTACTTAACTCAGACTCACCCAGCATCATTCCGGCAAAAAAAGCACCTAAGGCAAATGAGACGTCAAAGAGTGAAGCTGCCAGGAATGCGATTCCGATCGCCGACGCGATAACGGCGAGCGTAAAGAGCTCGCGTGATCCATTTTTTGCCACCAGCCATAGAATTTTAGGTAGAAGGCGCTTACCCACTACCAACATCAAGACAATAAATGCCGTGACTTTGGCTAAGGTAATACCAACTGCCTGCACTACGTCCATTTGATTTTTGTCGGCACCCCCCATTGGTTGCGTATGAAAGATATCAGCCATCACAGGCAACAAAACCAAGGCCAGCACCATCACTAGATCTTCAACGACCAACCAGCCGACGGCAATTTTGCCGTTTGGCGTTTCTAGTAAGCCTTTTGCTTCGAGCGCGCGCAGGAGAACTACCGTACTGGCTACCGAGAGGCTGAGGCCAAATACGATTGAGCCCAAAAATGACCAGCCCCACCAGCTGCCCACAAAAAAGCCAAGGGCAGTCGCTACGGCCATTTGAAAGAGGGCGCCAGGGATTGCAATTTTTTTCACTGACAAGAGGTCATTAATTGAAAAATGCAGCCCAACCCCAAACATCAAGAGCATCACCCCGATTTCAGCGAGCTGCGTCGATAGACTGATGTCCGCCACAAAACCGGGCGTTGCCGGACCGATCATGACACCTGCCAATAAATACCCCACTAAGGGCGGCATTTTTAGATACGAGACGGCCATGCCCAGCACAAGGGCAAGGCCAAAGCCAATGGCAAGGATGGCGATTAAGCCGACGTCATGCGGCATGAGTTTGAATACTTTCTAATGGATGAAGACAATGTCAGGACGTATTTCATCTTACCAGCATGGGCATGACTTTGAAGCGCCTAAATTATTTAGGGCTTACTTCTTTACTTTTCATATTAAAGCGTCATCGATGCCTGTCCAATCTCATTGCGCAATTGCTGCATCAAGTCTTTTGTCGACATGCTCCGCATCTGTGCATACGCTGTTCCTGCCCAAAGACTCTGGTACTCGGCATCCTGCTGCTCCACTGCCCACTGGCGTAGTGGTCCTGTCAGTGTGTTTTGGATAGGAAAGGGTAAGGTGACTTGATCTTGCATAGTGCGAGTGAAGGTATTTTCTATGCCGCGTGCAAGCCGTCCTGAAAAGGCCTTCGTCAGCGTTGTTGACCTGTCTTGTTTGTGCAATAAATAGTGGCGATAACTGGGCGGAGCCCCTGACTCATCACAACATAAAAATGCTGTTCCGAGTTGTGCTGCCTGCGCACCTTTCGCAAGCGCTGTGTTTATATCGGCCCCATTCATGATGCCGCCTGCAGCAACAATCGGAATGCGGCAATGCTTAGCTAACTGAGCCGTAAGCTCTAAGGTGCTCAGCGCTCCATCTTTGGCCAAAAAATCAAATTGGCCTCGATGCCCGCCGGCTTCGATTCCCTGGGCAACAATAAAGTCGGCATGAGCGGACTCGATGGCCAAGGCTTCTGCAAGGCTGGTCGCGCTGATGCCCACTGCAATTCCCAGCGCATGCGCTTTTTCAATCACACCCTCGGGTGGCAGGCCAAAATGAAAGCTCAGGATTGCTGGTCGCGCCTGCCAAATGGGCTCTAGCTGATTCATCAGACTGGGATAGAAGGGCTCTGCTGGGATGGTGAGCGATTGAACTCCGCCCACACCCAGCGACCGCAGAGCCTGCATGGCTTGAACTTGTATCTGATCGCTTGGTAAGCAAACTGGGCTGAATACAAAAAAATTCGCGTTAATGGGTCCGCTAGTCAGTGATTGGGCCATTAGCAAATCAGCATGAATCTTTTCTGGCGCACTGTACGCAAAACCAAAACTACCAACGCCGCCATGATTTGCCACTCCTGCTACCAGTTGTGGAGTGGTAATTCCGCCAGCCATGGGGGCCTGAATCAGCGGCAGATCTAATTGGGCAAAGTTAAACACGATTGGTGACGGATGGCTTTTCTATAGGTCTATTTTTAGCGGCTTGCGCTAACAGCCAATGCGGCATTATTGTTCAAATTGCCCGTCATGCTTGATCCATTGATCTTGCCCTTAAATACATAGTTTGTATTTTGGTATGCAAAGGCAAACTCGAGATCCGATCCGCGAATACGGCCATCTTCAAAGTGCACTATTCGCTTGTTACCCTGATACAGGGTTCCATCTACGAATTGCTTCTTTTGGCGAAGCACAAGGCGAAGATTGCTCAGTCCAGATGGGCCATTCCATTGCCAGCTACCGTCAACATTGGCTGGGACAATCCAAAGGTAGGCCATTTCTCCATTTGAAATACGTACCTCCTGATCTGCCATCCACCCCTCCATCCGAAATGTATTGGAGACCACGCGTGTGCCTGCTTGCATTTTTAGAATAGTAGGCATGAGTCTAGTGTTGAGATTTTCGCCAAGGTATAAGGTCAGCACGGTTGCTTTTGAAAAATCCTCAACAAAAATATCGCCCTGCTTAAATGTGACAAGGCTTTCGACCTTAGCCCGCTCGGCATTGCGCTGAGATAGCTTGACTAAATCGGGGTTGTACTCAATCCCGACTGCACGTACCTGGTATTTTTTTGCAGCCTCAATCGGAATGACGCCATCGCCCGAGCCCAAGTCATACACCAGATCCCCTTTGCGCACCTGTGCGAGCGAGAGCATTTGATCGGCCATCTCCACTTTGGTTGGCACCCACATGACGTCTTTACCTGAGCTCGCCATACTGAGCTTAAATTGATTGTCGCCATAGTTGGTGGTAGCGCACCCATATAAAAGTGGAAGAGCAACACAGCAGGCAATGGCAAAGTAACGGCGCTTCATTTGCATGTTTTTTCCTATTTCCATAGCTGCAATAGCAACCAGGCAAGATTAAATACCACCAACATAATGAGGGTTGTGATCGTGACTTTCATGCCGATGACACGATTGCTAAAGTGCGGTGGCGGCTGATTTATTCCTTTGGCATGAATCACGCGGCCAGTCACCAAGGCAATACCAAGAATAGCGATGATCCAGAGCGGCGCGCCATTGAGCTCAAGGCAAACCATGAGTATTAATGCGATCGGTACGTATTCAGCAAAGTTCGCCTAGGCACGGATAGCGCGCTCCAAATCGTCCACGCCGCCGCTACCCAAGCCTACCTTATGCTGTCGTCGCAGACGAATAACACCAAACGATAGGCGAATAAAGAATGCCGCCAAAATACAAGCAATCAATGTAGTGACGATAAGCATGCGTTGCCCTAAGGAATGATGAATTGCTATAGTACATCGCCATGAAAAAACCACCCGTAGGTGGTTTGCAATCCATCTTTTGTTTTGCTGTCCTGCTTAGCTTCTTGCCTGCTTTTGCTGTGCATGGTGGTTTACATCAGACTTACAAAACTGCACGATAGTATTAGAGAACTGCAAGTGCCGGGCACTCATCTTTCGGTACTCCATTAACTCTGCAATTTGTGGGGATACTTCGTTTTTAAATGAGGCATCTTCATAACCTGGGTGGTAAGGGGCTTCGTGCGCATATTGATTCGACATGGGAATTTCTTTCATTCAGTGGGTTGTAGTGGTGGCCAATTGGTTGGCCCATGTTCCAAAATCAATTCACTGAGTCAGCCGGAATAACGTGTCATTGCAGGGCTCCTAATAGCGCTATGCAATCAGACTGGCTGACTGCAAGCTTGCCGCTCCCCCTGTCCCTGATACCTGAGAGATTCATACTAAGCCCAGCTTAGTATTTGCTCCTTCGGTGCGCCACATAATGGCGACTCTCCAGACGGCTATTTAGGATAAGCAGTACCTTCCGGGTGGATACCTGAGCGTTCATGGGAGTTTGCGCCTTCGGTGGAGGCATAGCCTCACTCTCCTGCTT
>JAIXPY010000030.1 GCA_027486025.1 Burkholderiaceae bacterium | reverse complement strand
GGTACATTCAGTTCAGGCAAGCGTGCTGCACGTATGGGCCGCAATCCTAAGACTGGCGAGCCACTCAAGATTGCTGCAGCGAAGACTGTGAAGTTTTCTGCTGGTAAGGCATTCAAAGACTCAGTTAACAAGCGTAAGAAGTAATTCGCGCAAGCTGAAACAAAAGCCCGGTTCCGCCGGGCTTTTTTATTGGCGCTGGTTAACTTTGAACCAGTCGTCGGTGGCGGTGAATGCTCATCAAGATACCCGCTCCAAATCCTAAGGTAACAAGCGCAGTACCGCCATACGTCATCAGTGGCAGTGGTACTCCCACAACCGGCAATATCCCGCTCACCATACCAATGTTGACAAAGGCGTAGGTGAAAAAAATCATGGTGATTGCACCGCCCAATAGTCGAGTAAACATAGTCGGTGCTCCGGCTGCAATCGCAAGACCGCGCCTTACCAAAGCAAAGAACAAGCCGAGCAATAAGAGGTTGCCTAAAAATCCAAACTCTTCGGAATAAACAGCAAAAACAAAATCCGTGTGCTTTTCAGGAATAAATTCCAAATGAGATTGGGTGCCTTGACCCCAGCCCTTTCCAAAAAATCCACCGGAACCAATTGCAATCACGGATTGAATCGTGTGAAACCCTTTGCCCAGGGGATCAGATGAAGGATCAAGTAAAGTGCAGACGCGATTTTTTTGATAGCCATGCAGGAGTGGCCAAGTGACATCACTGGCGCAGATGCTGCCACGGAAAATGATGAGTAGCAATACGCCAACAGCAAGTACACCAATCACCGGCAGAATCCAACGCCATGGCAGGCCTGCAAAGATAATCACGTAGAGGCCGGCAGCAAATACCAGTAAAGCCGTACCAAGGTCGGGCTGACGTGCAATTAAAAGAACGGGGATGGCAAGAATAACCGCGGCAACCAAATAGTCCCAGCCATTCTGAATACCCTCGCGTCGCTGAAAGTACCAAGCTAACATCAGCGGCATGGCAATCTTCATTAGCTCTGATGGTTGAATCACAACGCCTACATTGACCCAGCGGCGAGCCCCTTTCTTAACAAGGCCAAAAATCGCAACTGCAATGAGCAAGACTACGCCGATGATATAAATCCAAACGGCTGCAGTCTCAAGCCACTTGGGTGGAATATATGAAACAGCCCACATGACTAAAAAAGCCAATACTAAATTACGAATTTGATCTGCGAGTAATACGGGCGTATTTTGGCTCGCCGACAAGAACGTGATCGAACTCAAAATAGCAATGCCTAAAAAAATGAATCCGAGCTGCGGATCAAGCCCGGAAAAAAATTGGTAGATGCGTTTCTTTATGGCGCCCTTTTCCATTCCGGAATCTCCTTAGGCCATTTGCCATTGATATAAAAGTCGAGGGCTTTGCGCGCAATCGGCGCAGCGTATTGCGCCCCGAAGCCAGCATTTTCCACAATTAAAGCAATCACAATTGTGGGTTTCTCTGCGGGCGCAAAGGCAACAAAAAGAGCGTGGTCGCGTAAAAATTCAGGGGTAGTGGCATGGTTATATTCTTTTGCATTCAAGCTAAAGACTTGGGATGTGCCCGTTTTCCCTGCGTTGGTATAGGGCGCATCTTTAAACGACTTTGCAGATGTACCAACTTGATTCACGGCCACCATTGATTTCTTGATAACTTCAATGTTCTCCGGCTTAAAGTTCAGGCGATAACTTTCTTTCGGGGTAGTTAGTTTTTGTTGGCGCGTAAAAGGGTCCTCAACTGCTTTCACTAAATGCGGTTTCATCACTACGCCTTCATTGACTACGTTTGCTAAGGCATGCGCCACTTGCAAAATGGTAAAAGAGTTGTAGCCCTGTCCAATGCCCAGTGAAATTGTTTCGCCCTCAAACCACTTTTGTTGCTCTGGTTTCTTAAAGTATTTTTTTTTCCACTCGGTAGAGGGCAAAATACCAGCAGCTTCACCTTCCAAGTCAATGCCTGTTTTCTGACCAAAGCCCAGGGGCCGCATAAAATCATGCATCGTGTTGACGCCCATTTCCCTCGCCAACAGGTAGTAATAGGTATCGCATGACTCCACAATGGACTTCTCCATGTCCACCATGCCATGCCCACCTTTCTTGTCATCGCGGAAGGTATGGGTGCCTAAAGTAAAGAATCCGGGGTCTGCAATCGCCTGAGAAGGCGTTCTAATGCCCAGCTCTAGGGCAGCCAATGCCATAAAGGGTTTGTAGGTCGAGGCGGGCGGATAGAGGCCTTTTAGCGGTCGGTTGTAGAGCGGCCTGCTTTTGGATTCATTGAGCTCTTTCCAGGTTACTGAATCAATCCCCTCCACAAAATCATTTGGATTGAAATTGGGCTTTGATACAAATGCAAGCACATCCCCAGTCGCGGGCTCGATTGCAACAAAAGCGCCGCGGAAGTTACCGTAAAGCTGTTCAACGAGGTATTGCAATTTAATGTCAACCGAGAGAATGACGTTTTTTCCCGGTGTTGAGGGAAAACTGGAGAGCGTTCGTATTGGCCTGCCCCCGGCAGTAATTTCGACTTGATCGTAGCCTGGAACACCGCGCAGAACATGCTCATAGCTCTGTTCAATGCCGATCTTGCCAACGTACTGAATTCCCGGCAAGAATGCATTTTTTAATTCACTCGCATCATCGGATTCGGTAGCGTTGTTAATCTCGGATTGCATCCGCTCTTTGTCTTTTTGGGATACGCGTCCAATGTACCCAATCATGTGCGAGCCGAGTTCGTTGTAAGGGTACTCCCGAAAGTTGCGCGAACGGATCTCTACACCGGGAAAGCGATAGCGGTTTGCCATAAAGCGTGCCGTCTCAACCTCATTCAGCATCGATCGCAACGGGAATGTCCCCATATTGCGAGCATCTTCTAGCGAGCGCTTAAAGTTACGGCG
>JAIXPY010000023.1 GCA_027486025.1 Burkholderiaceae bacterium | reverse complement strand
CCACGAATGTCATAACAAACGTGATTTAGCTTTTCAGACTTCAGGATCGGTTTCACGGTGGTTTTTGTAAATACTGATAAATTGGTAAGGGTTAAGTACTTGAAAACTAGGCAAAAAAGTGACTAGTTATAATTTACTCAATTATGACAGAGCGCACACGTGAAACTCCATTCTGATACCCCCTTTGGCATCAATACGATCACCGGCTACGGCAAGGACTACATTGAGGTCAATCGGGTCCCATATCACCATGCGGTATTGGTTGGACCCAGCGGCGCAGTTGGCCATTGGCAAGCGCCTTCCTTTGCGGCCCTTGAGCCCAGTCACTTTGCCCAGATAGCCGATCTCAAGCCGGAACTGGTGATTTTTGGTAGTGGATCCGTTCAGCGTTTTCCTCGCCCCGATTTGTTACGGGCCCTCATAAATGCCAAAATTGGCTTTGAGATTATGGACACCCAGGCAGCCTGCCGTACTTACAACATTTTGGTGGGCGAAGGTCGCCAGGCTATGGCGGCCCTATTACTGGACCCCCAATAACCATGTTTGGACCCATCAATAAAAAGCCTGCCTTATTAACTCCAGTTGGGATTTTGATATTGGGGGTGCTCTATGCCCTCTTGTGGTTTGGCAGCCTCGATTACCGCCACCTCATTCCATCCGACGAGGGCCGGTATGCCGAGATTGCCCGCGAAATGCTCGTCAGCGGCGACTGGATCACTCCGCGTTACCACGACTACAAGTATTTTTTCAAACCGCCACTGCAACTCTGGGCCACTGTCATTGCATTTGATTGGTTTGGGGTAGGTGAATGGCAGGCCCGCTTATGGGGAGCGCTGACCGGCTTTTTAACGATTCTTTTTGTTGGCTACACCAGCACTCGGCTGGACGGAGCAAGGGCCGGCTGGATTGCAGCAGTTGCCTTGGCTGCAAGCCCCATGTGGATTATCAGCGGTCATGTGAACTCGCTCGACATGGCCCTGTCGGCATTCTTAGCGTCCGCCTTGTGTGCACTACTGCTAGCCCAACACAGCAAAACAACGAACAGTACACGCGGCTGGATGCTGCTCTGCTGGGCTTTGATGGCGCTAGCAACACTTTCCAAAGGCTTAATTGGGGCTGCACTGCCTACCCTAGTATTGATTGCGTATTCGGTTAGCGCTTGGGATTGGCGGATTTGGAAGCGTCTCCATATCGTCAGTGGCTTATTGCTGTTTTTCGCCATTACTGCCCCTTGGTTCATTGTGATGTCGATCCGCTACCCCGAATTTTTTGAGTTCTTCTTTATCCACGAGCATTTTGAGCGCTTTACCCAAGATACCCACCGTCGCCCAGGGCCGATTTACTTTTTTATTCCGCTATTGGTTGCTGGATTTTTGCCGTTTTTGTTTCAATTGCCTGGAGCAGTTGTAGAAGCCTGGAAGGCACGGCAAGGCCATTTTTCTGCAGGCTGGATGCTCGTTTGCTGGTTCGTCATCATCTTTGCTTTTTTTAGTGTGTCGCGTTCTAAATTGCCGGGCTATATCATTCCGATTTTTCCAGCCCTGGCCATGTTGGTCGGCCGCTATTTGGACCGCCAGTTAGGCCAAACCAATGTCCTGCCAATAAGCTGGATCTTACAAACGGCATGCTTTGCCATCGTCGGCTTTGTTGGCTTCTTCTTTTTATCGTTTGTGGGTGTGCAAGCACAGCCCGATGAGATCACCGCCTATGCGGAATATACGCAATGGATTGCTGTTGCATTAGTCATCTTGATTTTCTTTAGCAGCGTGGCAGCATGGCAAGCAAGGCGCAATGGCATTACGAGCATTGCTAGCCTAGCGATTGGCTTTTATTTGACCAGCATGGTTGCAGGCACCGGTCATGAAACGCTGGGTCGCGCCGTATCAGGGGTTGATTTAGCTAACCGGGTGCGCAATGTGATCCCAGCTGATGCGCCCATCTATTCTGTCCGAATTTTAGATCACACCCTGCCCTTTTATTTAGGCCGAACCATGATCATGGTGGAGTTCCCAGATGAGCTGCAGTTCGGTGTAGATCAAGAGCCCGAGCGCTGGGCGCCCACCTTGAATGATTTTATTGAGCGCTGGGAAGCCCAGCCCAATGCCTATGCACTCATGGTGCCCTCACAATATACTGAACTTGAACGCTTGGGCTTGCCGATGGAAATCGTTGACCGGGATTCGCGCCGCATCATCGTCAAGCACCCAAGCACTGCAACAAATCCTGAATCGCCACGCTCGACCAATCGATAGGCAAAGGTCCTCTATGTCAGATACCACTCCAATGCCGTTCATTCCATTTACGCGGCCCAGCTTTGATGAAGCAACCATCGCAGCAGTTGCTGAGGTATTGCGCTCTGGCTGGGTCACATCAGGCCCTAAGTTAGCCGAATTTGAAGCGGCGCTGAGCGCCTATTTTGGCAATCGGCCAGTGCGCTGTTTTGCCAACGGTACAGCCACCATGAAAATTGCCTTGCAAGTAGCAGGCATCGGCCCTGGCGATGAGGTGATTACGACGCCCATCTCCTGGGTCGCCACATCCAATGTGATTCTCTCGGTTGGCGCTACGCCTGTCTTTGTTGATATTGACCCCCGTACGCGCAATATCGATCTGGATAAAGTGCCCGCAGCAATTACCACCAAAACGCGCGCAATCATGCCCGTCTACTTGGCTGGGCTCCCCGTCAATATGGACAAGCTGTATGCTACTGCGAAAGAGAATGGATTGCGGGTGATTGAAGATGCAGCCCAAGCCTTTGGCTCGGAATGGAAAGGGCAACGTATTGGCAGCATTGGTGATCTGGTGAGCTTTAGTTTTCAGGCAAATAAAAATCTATCGACCGTAGAAGGCGGTTGTTTAGTTTTAAATAGCCTCGATGAGGCACGTCTCGCAGAAAAGCTACGCCTACAAGGCCTCACCCGTACTGGCATGGATGGCATGGATGTTGACATGCTGGGCGGAAAAGATAACTTGACTGATGTGAATGCAGTGATTGGTTTGCATCAACTCAAACACATTGCGCAATTTCAGGAAAAACGCACTTCACTGGCAGCGCATTACTTTACGGCCCTAAACTCTGGTCTGAAACCAACAAACTTACCGGGGCTGGAACTGGGGCTACCAGTCCAATCGGATGGTAATTGCAAATCAAACTGGCATATGTTTCAGGTCATACTGCCTCTTGAGCAACTCACCGTTGACCGTGCCCACATCATGGCTGATTTAAAAGAACAGGGCATCGGTACCGGCGTTCACTACCCAGCCATTACCAGCTTCAGCCTTTACCAGCAAAAGGGTTACCGGCCCAGCGATACACCGATTGCAGCGCGCATTGGCAAATCCATTCTGACCTTGCCACTCTTTCCGGGAATGAGTAATGCGGATGTGGAGCGCATTGTGGATGCCTTACTGGATATTTTAGCGAAATACCGCAAAAGCTAGCTTGAGTAGCTTGATCGGGCCTTGCTCTATTGGTGGCATGACTTAAATTAGACCCCTGGGTCGACATCAGGCAAAATTGCGGTATGACCGCAAACCCGTTACTGCAAGCACCCCAACTGAGTATTGTCATTCCGGTATACAACGAGGAAGAGGGGCTTCAAGCCCTGTTTGATCGCTTGTATCCCGCAATGGACCAGTTGCAAGCGAAATTAAATCTTCGCTACGAAATTGTTTTTGTGAACGATGGCAGCAAGGATCGCTCTGCAGGGATGCTGGCAGCCCAATTTGATTTACGCCCAGATGTCACTCGGGTGGTCTTATTTCAGAACAACTTTGGCCAGCACATGGCCATCATGGCTGGCTTTGAATACGCCCGTGGCGAATCCATTATTACGCTTGATGCAGACTTGCAAAATCCACCCGAGGAAATCGCCTTACTTGCAGCCGAATTAATCAAAGGTCACGATTACGTGGGCACGATCCGCTCCAACCGACAAGACAGCTGGTTCCGCAAAACAGCATCGCGTGCGATGAATCACTTACGGCAGCGGATTACGCGCATCACGATGACCGATCAAGGCTGCATGCTGCGCGGCTACAGTCGCCGCATTGTGAATTTGGTACGTCAGTGCAATGAAAGCAATACCTTCATTCCGGCACTCGCTTACACCTTTGCAGCAAACCCGACGGAAATTGAGGTGAAACACGAGGAGCGTTTTGCTGGTGAATCCAAGTACAGCTTGTACCAACTCATCCGT
>JAIXPY010000132.1 GCA_027486025.1 Burkholderiaceae bacterium | reverse complement strand
TCATCTGCTCCCATGTAATGCACTTCGTGACCCTGCATCCGTTGATAGCGAACCCAAATATCGGTTTGAATGTATTCCACCAAATGGCCAATGTGAATCTGCCCATTGGCATAAGGCAGGGCAGAGGTAACTAAAAGGCGGCGTGGCGAACGACTCATACTGTAGGCGGGGTACGGTTTGGGTAAAAAGGCAAAATTAGGCTTATCGGGTGAATTATGCTGCTAGAGCATGGATTTTAGACTGCGGTTAAAGTAAAGCTCGCATTTAAAATGACAAGAATGAATCAAGGAAGACGTGTATGGCAGTAAATCCCCGAATTGCGATGTCCAATGCTTCTGTCCCTCTCATCCATGAGGTCCAGATCATCGATGAGGCCGGCCGTCATAAAACCGTCCATGTACCGGGTGAGCGCTCGCTAACGATTTATTTGGACAAGCGTGAGCTTGTCACCCTCATGACCCTCGGTAGCGCCCCTGAGGCCTTGGTGCTGGGCTATTTGCGTAACCAGCGTTTGGTGGAATCGCCGGACGACATCGAAAGCATTCAGGTTGACTGGGAAACGGATTCAGCCGCAGTCAAAACCCGGCGCAGCACCGTCGATATCGATCAAATGACCAGTAAGCGCATTGTGACCACCGGCTGCGGACAGGGCACGATGTTTGGCGGCTTAATCGAGGAAATGGAGCAAATCCGCCTGGCGGATGGCCCCACCTTGAATCAGGCGGCGATTGTGGACCTCATCGACCAAATTCGCCAGCATGACACCATCTACAAGAAATCCGGCTCGGTTCACGCCTGCGCCGTATTTGAGCGCAAGGGCGAGGATCAGGTGGAATTGCTCCACTTTATTGAGGACGTAGGTCGCCATAATGCTGTGGACTCAATCTCTGGGCTGATGTGGCTTGCCGACAAGGCGGGTCGGGATTTGGTGTTTTTTACGACCGGGCGCTTAACCTCGGAGATGGTCATTAAGGGTGCGCAGATGGGCATCCCCTTTCTACTGACGCGTTCCGGTGTAACCCAGATGGGCCTTGAGCTTGCCCGAAAGACCCACCTGACGCTTCTGTCACGTTGCTCTGGAACCCATTTTGAGATTTACAACGCCCCTGAGCGGGTTGTTTTTAGTCCGCCCAAGCAGTAAATAGATGGTCTTCGGGGTCAGGTTGGTTTTACAATTCCGCCATGACTATTAAATCCGACCACTGGATTCGCCGTATGGCCGAAGAGGGCATGATCAGCCCGTTTGAGCCTGGCCAAATCCGCCAAGACGCCGCTGGACAAAAAATCGTGAGCTACGGTACCTCGAGCTACGGTTACGACATTCGTTGTGCGAATGAATTCAAGATCTTCACCAACATCAACAGCACGATTGTGGACCCAAAGCATTTCGATGAAAAATCCTTTGTGGATTTTCAAGGAGATGTATGCATTATTCCGCCCAACTCCTTTGCTCTGGCCCGTACGGTCGAATACTTCAAAATCCCACGCAGCGTGCTGACGATCTGCGTTGGTAAGAGCACGTATGCACGCTGCGGCATTATTGTGAACGTCACTCCATTTGAGCCTGAGTGGGAAGGGTATGTCACCCTCGAGTTTTCAAACACCACGCCACTGCCAGCAAAAATCTATGCGGGCGAGGGGTGTGCTCAAGTCCTCTTTTTTGAAAGCGATGAAGTTTGCGGGACCTCGTACAAGGACCGCGGCGGCAAGTACCAAGGGCAGCAGGGCGTTACGCTACCGAAGACCTAATTGCATTAGGCAATTTTCCAAAGGCACACATGAAATTTCGTTTCCCAATCATCATTATTGATGAGGACTTTCGCTCTGAAAATATTTCAGGTTCCGGTATTCGCGACCTGGCTTTAGCCATCGAAGGCGAGGGCATCGAAGTGATTGGCCTAACGAGTTATGGGGACTTAACGTCATTCGCACAGCAAGCCTCGCGCGCCTCCTGTTTTGTTTTATCGATTGATGATGAGGAGTTCATCAGCGATACCGAAGACAATGATTTGCCCGCTTTGAATAACCTGCGCGCCTTTGTTGCCGAAGTGCGTAAGCGCAATGAAGACATTCCAATTTTCTTGTATGGCGAGACCCGTACCTCACGCCATATGCCCAATGATATTTTGCGTGAGTTGCATGGCTTCATTCATATGAATGAAGACACGCCAGAATTTGTGGCGCGCCACATCATCCGCGAAGCGAAGGTCTACCTCGACTCATTAGCGCCTCCCTTCTTCCGTGCCCTGACACATTACGCCTCTGAAGGCTCGTATTCCTGGCATTGCCCCGGCCACTCGGGCGGCGTTGCTTTCCTTAAAAGTCCAGTGGGCCGCATGTTCCATCAATTCTTTGGTGAGAATATGCTGCGCGCCGACGTATGCAATGCCGTTGAAGAATTAGGTCAGTTGCTTGACCACACCGGCCCAGTTCTAGCCAGCGAACACAATGCCGCGCGAATTTTCAATGCCGATCACTTGTTTTTTGTCACCAATGGCACGTCTACTTCCAATAAGATCGTTTGGCATTCGACCGTTGCCCCGGGTGACATTGTTTTAGTTGACCGCAATTGCCATAAATCGGTGATTCATTCGATCACGATGATGGGCGCGATTCCGATTTTCCTGATGCCAACGCGTAACCATCTTGGCATCATTGGCCCGATTCCGAAGGAAGAGTTTGAATGGGCGAACATTAAAAAGAAAATCGATGCCAACCCCTTTATTCAAGACAAAAACGCCATACCCCGCGTGATGACCCTCACGCAAAGTACCTATGACGGCATTATTTATAACGTCGAGATGATTAAAGAGATGCTCGACGGCAAGGTGGATTCCTTGCATTTCGATGAGGCATGGTTACCGCATGCGGCCTTCCATCCATTCTATAAAGACATGCATGCGATTGGCGCAGACCGCAAGCGAACTAAGAAAAGCTTGATGTTCGCAACCCAATCAACCCACAAACTGTTGGCTGGCTTATCGCAAGCATCGCAAGTCTTGGTGCAAGATGCGGATGAGCATAAATTGGATCGCGATTGCTTTAATGAAGCGTATTTGATGCACACCTCCACCAGTCCACAGTACGCCATCATTGCCTCGTGCGATGTGTCGGCTGCGATGATGGAAGCCCCCGGCGGAACCACCTTAGTGGAAGAATCGATTGCGGAGGCGATGGATTTCCGCAGAGCCATGCGGGAGGTCGATGAGCAATTTGGTGCTGACTGGTGGTTTAAGGTCTGGGGCCCTGATCATTTGGCCGAAGATGGGATTGGTGAGCGCAGTGACTGGGTTTTAGAGCCCAACGCTAGCTGGCATGATTTTGGTAAGTTGGCGAACGACTTCAATATGCTGGACCCCATCAAGGCTACCATCGTTACCCCTGGCCTTGATATTGAAGGCAACTTTGGCACAACTGGTATACCCGCGAGCATCGTCACCAAGTATCTGGCTGAGCACGGCATTATTGTTGAGAAATGCGGGCTGTATTCCTTCTTCATTATGTTCACCATTGGCATTACCAAGGGTCGCTGGAATACCTTGGTAACCGAGCTACAGCAATTTAAAGATCACTTTGATAAAAATGCGCCACTCTGGAAAGTATTGCCGGAGTTTGTGGCCCAGCACCCGCGCTATGAGCGGGTTGGCCTAAATGACATTTGCCAGCAAATTCATGCCTTCTATAAAGGCCGTGATGTTGCGCGCATGACGACCGAGATGTATACCTCCGACATGGTACCGGCAATGATGCCCTCGGATGCATGGGCGCAAATGGCGCACAAAAAAGTCGATCGCGTACCTTTAGATCAGCTTGAAGGGCGCGTTACCGCGATGTTGGTTACGCCCTATCCACCTGGCATTCCCTTGCTGATTCCGGGCGAGCGTTTTAATAAACGCATCGTCGACTATCTGTACTTTGCTCGCGACTTTAATGCGCAGTTTCCTGGTTTTGAGACCGATATCCATGGTCTCGTAAAAACCGAGGTGGATGGTCGCAGCGAATACTATGTCGATTGCGTGCGTTTAGAAAAATAAGATTATCGGCTGGGTTTTTCAAGCTCAAAGCGGACTGGCGCATTCTCATCTGCTTTGGGGGAGGCCTTATCTCCCTCACCACTTTGCCCGCTCGTAAAGTCAAACTCTGAATTGATTGCGACGGGAGGCGGTTTATCCAAGAACGTAGTGACCAGTGCCGGAAAGGCAATCACGAGTCCAACCATGATGAGTTGCAAGCCAACCCACGGTAGAGCGCCCCAGTAGATGTCACTGCTTTTGACCTCTTTAGGCGCAACTCCACGAAGATAAAACAGGGCAAAGCCAAAGGGCGGGTGCATAAAGGATGTCTGCATATTGACGCAGAGCATGACGCCAAACCACACGAGGGCCGCATTGCCGGCAGCTTGCAGATTGCCATCCATGGCGCCGAGTAAAACCGGCGCAAGCATTTTTTCGGCGACGGGTGCTAGCAAGGGGACGATGATGAAGGCAATCTCAAAGAAGTCTAAAAAGAAGGCCAAGAAAAAGACCAGGATGTTCACCACAATCAAAAATCCAATCCAGCCGCCGGGGATATTGGCAAAGAGATGTTCCACCCACACGCCGCCATCCACCCCCTGAAATACCACTGAGAAGCAGGTGGATCCAATCAAAATAAAGATCACCATCGAGGTCAGGCGCATGGTGTTTTGATAGGACTCGGTAATTTGTTTTTTGAGATTAGCAATTTTGCTGCGCCGTAGCCAGGCGAGTAACAGAGCCCCCATTGCACCCATTGCACCGGACTCCGTGGGAGTGGCGATACCGAGCAAAATGGTGCCTAAGACTAAAAAGATTAAAACGGCAGATGGAATAATGCCGAGCAGGCATTTTTTCCACAGCACCCAGCCGTTGGTTTGCACATCACTTAATGGTGCTGCCGGTAGCCAATCTGGTTTAAGGCGTGTGAGCACAAAGGTGTAAAGCGCGAAAAGCCCAATCTGAATCAAGGATGGACCCCAGGCTCCCAAGTACATGTTGCCGACATCGGCACTGCCGGTTTGCGTTTTGAGTTGATCGGCGAGCACAATCAATACAAGGGATGGCGGTACCAATTGGGTAATCGTGCCAGAGGCTGCTAATACACCAGTGGCATAGCGCATGTTGTAGCCATAGCGGATCATGATGGGCAAGGAGATCATGGCCATCGCAATGACTTGGGCCGCGACTGTGCCCGTGATTGCGCCCAGCACAAAGCCCACGATGATGACCGAATATCCTAGTCCGCCGCGTATCCGTCCAAACAATTGACTCATGGACTCGAGCATTTCTTCTGCAAGGCCGCAGCGCTCCAGAATGGCCCCCATAAAGGTGAAGAATGGGATCGCTAGCAATAAGTCGTTGGCTAGTACGCCACCAAAAATACGCTGCGGTATGGCTTGTAAAAAGACGAGATCAAAAAAGCCTTGGCTGATCGCAATGACACCAAAGAAAAGTCCGGCAGCCATCAAGGAAAACGCCACTGGAAAGCCGATCAACATAAAGACAATCAGGCCAGCAAACATCAGGGGCGGCATCCACTCTACGGAGATCATTGTTTTGGCTTCTCGTAAGCAGTAAGGGCAGGGGCGCCCAGTGCATTACCTTGCAGTAAAGCAATGCGCTTGATGATTTCAGACAGGCCTTGCAAGCACAGCATGAAAAACCCCATCGGCACGACAAACTTAATCGGGTAGCGCAAGAGCCCACCCGAATTAATCGAATGCTCAAGAGATAACAGTGAGGGGTAGAACAAGGAGGTCCAGGACAGCCAGGTAAACAAGATACAGGCTGGCATTAAAAAGAAGCTCAGGCCAAATAGATCGACCCAGATGCGGCCGCGATCTGAGAGGCGAGCGTAAATCAAATCGACACGGACATGCTCATTGCGCTTTAAGGTATAGGAGGCACCGAGCATCACCGCTGCGGCAAACAAATACCATTGCAATTCCAAGGGCCAGTTATCGCTGAGATCAAAGCCGTAGCGCATGATTGCATTGCCTGCTGAAATCACACAGGAAAGCAAAATGAAAATGCTCGCCGCCTTCCCAAGCCACGTATTGATGCTATCGATGCTAGAGGAGATGCGCTGCCAGAAGGCCATCACCGTTCCTAGGGAGGGGGATGATTAGGGCTTGAGTTCGGCGCGGCCACGCTGAACGGCCGCCAAGACTTGTTGTGGCGCAGTACCACCCGGATGCTGGCGCGACTGTACTGATCCAGTGACGGTCAATAAGGGGAACACATCCTCACCAATCAGATCGGCTCTGGTATCCAAGCCGCAGGCAAAGCGGAGCTCGGATAAGCTCAGGTCCGTTAGGTTACATTTGCGACCAACGCAGGCTTTAACGGCATGAGCCACAGCCTCATGCGCGTCCCGAAACGCTAAGCCCTT
>JAIXPY010000013.1 GCA_027486025.1 Burkholderiaceae bacterium | reverse complement strand
TACACCAGTGAATCACTCGGTGATTATTGTGCTGGACCCAATCACGTTTTACCGACAGCACGTACAGCGCGCTTCTCATCGCCACTGGGCGTCTATGACTTTATTAAACGCTCCAGCATGATTGAAGTGAGCGAAGCCGGCGCACAAACCTTAGGTAAAGTTGCCAGCACATTAGCCCATGGTGAGGGCTTGCAAGCCCATGCTAGGGCTGCTGAGATGCGCTTGAAGAAGTAAAGACCTACTTAGTTTCGTTGGATTTTTAATTAAGCGGCTTTATCAGGCGCGCCCATGATTGATTAAATCTTTAATCGTTGTGCCTTTCACGCGCGCTGCTGCAGAATGGATTTCTTTCATTTTTGCGGCGGACTGATTTACATTCAATTTAGCACTTGCTTCTGTCGATAAACGCTTCACTACTGTGGCATTACTTTGATTAATTTTCTTGGGTGTTCGTTTCTCCATTAAGGAATTTTAACTAAATCCTTTAAAGCCCTTACTAGAGATGCTGAGATGCGCTTGAAGGGGTAACAGTCTTTTTAATTCCATCCTGTGAATGTTGGGATATAGTTTTTTTAAAACTATAGCACTTAGTGGTATAGTTATGCATGGGCAAAAAACGAATCTTTAAAACCAAAACATTCGCTAAATGGCTCAAAAGTTCTGAGCTTACAGATCAGGACCTAGTTGGAGCAGTGTTGGAAATTGCAAAGGGGCTATACGACGCGGATTTAGGCTGTAATGTATTTAAGAAACGCATTGCAATAGGTAATCGCGGCAAAAGCCATGGGGTTAGAACTATCGTAGCAACAAAGCTAAGTACGCATTGGTTCTTTATATTTGGTTTTGAAAAGAATGAGCGGGCAAACATTAATAATGTCGAGCTAGCTTATTTGCAGAAAACTGCGAAAACATTATTAGAGTCAACGTCTTCAAAAATTGAAAAGCTATTAAACGACAAAATATTGATAGAGGTAAAACATGGTAGCCACTAAGACAAAAAGCCGCATTATTGATGAAATGACGGAAACCTTTACTGAGCTAAAAAAAGCAGGCGTAGTCAGCAAAAAGCAAATAGCAGAATTCGATGCGTTAAAAAGCCTAGAGGTAAAAGCCATAGAGCCTAAATCAATCAAGCAATTGCGAATGAGGGAGAGACTTAGCCAAGCTGTTTTTGCCCTTGTGCTCAATACCAGCACGTCAACGGTACAAAAATGGGAGGCTGGCGAAAAGAAGCCAAGCGGACCATCACTAAAGCTGTTGTCTATTCTAAAAAATAAAGGGCTTGAGGCCTTTATTTAAGCAGTTCCTCTAAAGCTCCAATTAGTTCCTGATTTTGCTCATCGGTACCAATCGTGATGCGCAAGAAGGCATCAATACGTGGTGACTTAAAGTGCCGCACGATGATGCCGCGCTCACGCAGTTGCTGATAAAGTGTTGCGCCAGCATGCTTGGGGTGGCGTGTAAAAACAAAATTGGCAGTAGACGGTAGCGTTTCAAAGCCCAGGCGGTCTAGTGCGCTTACTAGTACCTCTCGCGTTTTAATTACTTTGGCCGACATTGCCTCGAGGTGCGCTTGGTCTTCAATCGCGGCAATCGCGCCTCCTTGTGCCAAGCGACCCAGGGGGTAGGAGTTAAAACTATTTTTGACCCGCTCTAAACCTTCAATCAAAGCCGGGTGACCTACAGCAAAGCCAACCCGCAGTCCTGCTAGGGCGCGGGACTTCGATAGGGTATGGCTGACTAATAAATTCTCAGGGCAATTTGGACCACGCAGAAGCGGTATGCAGGATTCGGTGCCATAGTCGACGTAGGCCTCATCCACCACGATCACCGAGCCGGAGTTTTTCTTGAGCAGTCGCTCAATCTCGGAGCGGGGGATTGATCTACCGGTCGGCGCATTGGGGTTGGGAAAAATAATGCCGCCATTGAGTTTGGCGTAATCGTCTAAATTGATTGCAAAATCGGCAGTGAGGGGTACGGTGTCGTACTCGATGCCAAACAGTTTGCAGTAAACCGGATAGAAGCTATACGTAATGTCCGGAAACAAAATCGGCGATTTTTGTTTGAGTAGACCCTGAAAAACGTGGGCCAAGACTTCATCCGAGCCGTTGCCTAAAAACACCTGCTTGGGGTCTAGACCATGGAGGGTAGCGATCGCTTGCTTTAGGCGGGTACCTTCGGGATCCGGATAAAGGCGTAAGTCGCTGTTATTTTCGGCAGCAATCGCTGCAAGCGCTTTGGGTGATGGGCCGTAAGGGCTTTCGTTGGTGTTGAGCTTAACCAGCCGCTCCATCTGCGGCTGCTCCCCAGGAACATAGGGGGTCAATGTTTGCACAACGGGGCTCCAAAAGCGACTCATCGAAATTCTTCTCGGTAACGTTAAACAATGCCACAGGGCAATAAACCAAAGGCTAAGTGAATGATTTAAATACAACAAATCCAAGGGCAATGATATTATGAGGCTTCACTCAACACTTCGCCTACAGGCGCTTTGATGTATGCGGCAAGCTGACGTTACCCGAAACACCTCGGAAACCCAAATTCAGATAGCCATCAATTTAGATGGCACAGGCAAGGCCGAGCTCGCCTCTGGCGTGCCCTTCTTAGACCATATGCTCGATCAGATTGCCCGTCACGGCATGATTGATCTGAAGGTCGTCGCCAAAGGCGATACCCATATTGATGATCACCACACCGTGGAAGACGTTGGAATCACCTTGGGGCAAGCGATTGCCAAAGCAGTCGGCGATAAGGCTGGCATTACGCGTTATGGTTATTCCTATGTCCCACTGGATGAAACCCTCTCCCGAGTGGTGATTGATTTTTCGGGCCGCCCCGGTTTGGAGTTCCATGTGCCATTTACCCGCGCGCGGGTAGGTGATTTTGATGTGGACTTAAGCATTGAGTTCTTCCGTGGTTTTGTAAACCACGCTGGTGTGACCCTGCACATCGATAATTTGCGGGGCGTCAATGCGCACCACCAAATCGAGACGGTGTTTAAGGCCTTCGGCCGTGCCTTGCGCATGGCGCTGACTCCAGACCCGCGTGCTGCAGGCCAGGTTCCTTCCACGAAAGGTAGCCTCTAATCAAAGTTGGAAGTGCATGGTTTGCTATGCATCGTATGCACTTCAGTCCTTACATTAGTCGCTAAGCCACAGGTCTCCCGTTGACCCAAACCATCGCCATCGTTGATTACGGAATGGGTAATTTACGTTCCGTTTACCAAGCCTTCCATCGCGTTGCGCCGGATGCCAATGTTCTGATTGCAACTAAGCCAGAACAGATTCAAAAGGCAGATCGCGTTGTCTTGCCCGGTCAAGGCGCGATGCCCGACTGCATGAAGCAGTTGACTGAATCCGGCCTATTAGACGCTCTGCTACACGCTGCAAAAAATAAGCCCATGCTCGGTGTCTGCGTGGGCGAGCAAATGCTGCTAGATCGCAGTAGCGAGGTTCGGGCAGAGCAAGGTAGTAACGGTGATGCATGGACACCCTGCTTGGGGCTGATACCGGGTGAGGTGCGGCGTTTTGAGCTCACCGGCCAATTACAGACCGACGGATCAGAATACAAAGTGCCGCACATGGGCTGGAACCAAGTGCGGCAAGACAAAGACCATCCATTATGGGAAGGTATTCCTGATCTCACCCCGTTTTATTTTGTGCATAGCTTTTATGCAGTACCCGCTAACCCAAATAACACTATCGGTAGTACTGAGTACGGTGCATGGTTTACATCTGCGATCGCACGCGATACTATTTTTGCTACGCAGTTTCATCCAGAAAAGAGTGCAGAATACGGATTACGGCTTTATCAAAACTTTACTACTTGGCAACCTTAATTTTTTCTATTTATCATGCTGCTGATTCCTGCAATTGACATTAAAGACGGCCACTGCGTTCGCTTAGAGCAGGGCGATATGGACCGCGCAACGGTTTTTTCAGAAGACCCTGCTGCAATGGCAAAACATTGGGTCAGCAAAGGTGCGCGTCGTTTGCACTTAGTTGACCTCAATGGTGCCTTTGCCGGAAAACCCAAAAATGAATCCGCCATCAAGGCCATACTTAAAGCAGTTGGCGATGACATTCCGGTGCAACTCGGTGGCGGTATTCGCGATCTAGAAACGATTGAGCGCTTGCTAGACGACGGTATCAGCACCATCATCATTGGTACGGCTGCCGTCAAGAGCCCTGGCTTTGTGCAAGACGCTTGCACTGCATTTAGTGGGCACATTATGGTGGGCATCGATGCCCGCGATGGCAAGGTCGCTACAGATGGTTGGAGCAAGCTGACCGGCCATGAAGTGATTGATCTAGCCAAGAAGTTTGAAGACTACGGCGTTGAGGCAATCGTCTATACCGACATTGGCCGCGATGGCATGCTCAAGGGCGTGAACATGGATGCGACGATTAAGTTGGCTCAAGC
>JAIXPY010000101.1 GCA_027486025.1 Burkholderiaceae bacterium | reverse complement strand
ATCATTGGTACGGTTGCTGGCCCACACCCATACCCAATGATGGTTCGCGACTTTCAGAGCGTCATTGGAGAAGAGTGCAAAGTGCAAATGCCGGACATGATCGGTCGTCAGCCAGACTATGTCATGGCTTGCGTTGGCGGCGGCTCAAATGCCATGGGTATTTTTTATCCCTACATTGACTACCCGGAAGTCAAACTCGTTGGCGTTGAGGCGGCTGGTCATGGCCTCAATACAGCGGCACACTCGGCTGCATTGTGCGTGGGTAAGCCCGGCGTCTTGCACGGTAACCGTACCTATTTATTGCAGGACGAGAATGGCCAAATTGCAGAGACGCATTCGGTGTCTGCCGGCATGGACTATCCTGGAGTTGGCCCTGAACACGCTTGGCTCAAAGACTCCGGCCGCGCTGAGTATGTGGCGATTACCGATCAAGAGGCCCTCAAAGCATTTCATGATTGCTGCCAAATTGAAGGCATCATTCCCGCCTTAGAGTCCGCGCATGCGATCGCATACGCATGTAAGCTCGCTACCACCTTACCAAAAGATAAAACCATTTTGGTGAACTTGTCTGGTCGCGGTGATAAGGACATGCATACCGTTGCGCAAGCAACCGGATCGGAAGGTTAAGGGGTAGAGCGGATTTATGTCGAAAATTTCAACGGTATTTAGTGATTTAAAGCAGGCGGGTAAAAAAGGCTTAGTTCCCTTTATTACTGCCGGCGATCCTGAGCCCGGCTTAACGGTCGCGCTTATGCATGCACTGGTTCGTGGTGGCGCCAATGTGATTGAGCTGGGCGTGCCATTTTCGGATCCGATGGCCGATGGCCCGGTGATCCAGCGTTCATCCGAAAGGGCGCTGAGCCAGGGCGTTACCTTACGCCATTGCCTAGAGATGGTGAAAGCATTTCGGGAAACCGATTTCAATACACCGGTTGTGCTGATGGGCTACGCCAATCCAGTGGAGCAAATGGGTGCTGCGCGTTTTGCAGCAGAGGCAAAAGCAGCTGGTGTTGATGGGGTACTGATTGTGGATTACCCACCGGAAGAGTGCGTTGATTTTGCCCAGCAGATGCGTGCCGCCGGAGTAGATCCAATTTTCCTATTAGCACCAACCTCGTCGCCAGCACGAATCAAAGAGGCTGCAAAAATAGCATCCGGCTACATTTACTACGTTTCATTGCGAGGTGTGACAGGTGCCAATAACCTCAATACCCAGGATGTGGCCAGCATCATTCCGCAGATTCGAGCGGCTACTCCCATACCGATTGCAGTTGGTTTTGGTATTCATGATGCTGCCAGCGCCAAGGCTGTTTCCAACACGGCCGACGCTGTTGTGATTGGCAGCCGCATCATTCGCTTATTAGAAGAGGCAGCTCCGGGCGAGGCGGTACAATCGCTTGAACATTTCATACGCGAGATTCGCACTGCATTGGATAGCTAAAGTACATGAGCTGGATCGATAAACTTCTCCCGCCGCAAATTCAGCATACTGACCCTGCTAATCGCAAGTCGGTTCCTGAGGGCTTGTGGGTCAAGTGCCCTGGATGTGAAGCCGTTTTATACAGCACCGATATTGAGGCCAATCTTTCGGTATGTCCTAAATGTAGTCATCACATGCGCATTGGTGCACGTCAACGCTTAGATAGCTTGCTGGACCCAAAGGGCCGATATGAAATTGGCGCTAATGTATTTCCGGTTGATCCCCTGAAGTTCAAGGATTCTAAAAAATACCCCGATCGCATCAAAGAGGCGGTAGACGTTTCGGGTGAAACCGATGCCTTAGTGGTTCTCGGTGGAAAGATTGAGTCGATTCCCGTTGTTACCGCTTGTTTTGAATTTCAATTCATGGGCGGCTCGATGGGATCGGTCGTTGGCGAACGTTTTGCCCGCGGCGCTCAAGAAGCGATTGATAAAAAATGTGCCTTTATTTGCATTACCGCGACGGGTGGTGCACGCATGCAAGAGAGTCTTCTCTCCCTGTTGCAAATGGCTAAAACGAATTCGATGCTAACGAAGCTGTCAAAAGCAGGCTTGCCTTACATTAGCGTACTGACTGATCCCACCATGGGTGGCATTTCGGCTAGCTTTGCTTTCATGGGCGATGTGGTGATGGCCGAGCCTAAAGCATTAATTGGTTTTGCTGGACCACGGGTGATTGAGCAAACCGTTCGTGAAAAATTGCCAGAGGGATTTCAGCGTTCCGAGTTCTTAATGCAAAAGGGCGGCGTTGACATGATTGTGGATCGCCGTAATATGCGCGCTGAGATTGCCCGTATATTAGCGCTCTTGCAAAAACTACCAGAGCCGTCGATTACTGCTGCTGTTGGTTCATCCTCTTAGCCCCTTAAAGCATTGAGCGAATCAAACCCAGATCCAATTTGCTTCTCTAGCCTCGAGGCCTGGCTTAGTCACCTCGAAACGGCCCATCCGGTCGGAATTGATATGGGTCTTGAGCGGATTACTCGGGTTAAAGCAGCGCTCGACCTTCACTTTGATTGTCCCATCATTACGGTTGCTGGTACCAATGGTAAAGGCTCTACCTGTGCTTTTTTGGAGAGCATTTTGCTGGCAGCGGGTTATCGCGTAGGCTGCCACACATCACCTCACTTACTGAAATTCAATGAGCGCGCGCGCATTAATGGCATGGATGCCAGCGATGCCCAATTGCTAGTGCATTTTGCGGAAGTTGAAGCAGCCCGAGCCAGTCTGCCTGATGCTCCCACGCTCACCTATTTTGAATTTACCGCTTTGGCCATCATGCGTCTATTCGCAGCAGCTAAATTAGATGCGGTTGTTTTGGAAGTGGGCATGGGCGGCCGTTTGGATGCAATCAATGTTTTGGATGCCGACTGCGCCATTGTGACCAGCATCGATATTGATCATGCTGCTTTTTTAGGCGACACCCGTGAAAAAATTGCACGAGAAAAGGCTGGCGTATTTCGCGCCAATGCGATTGCAGTTTGCGGCGACCCCATGCCTCCCGATAGCTTAGTCACCTATGCAGAATCCTTGGGGTGCGATCTTTGGCTCATGGGCCGGGATTACAACTTTCAAGGGGATAAACAGCAGTGGGCGTGGTCTGGTCGTGGCAAGCGCTTTAGTGGCTTGGGTTATCCCGCTTTGCGGGGCGCCAATCAATTGCTCAATGCTTCCGCTGTGATTGCAGCCCTGAGCGCTTTACGTGACCGCATCCCCGTTAGTGCGCAAGACATTCGCAATGGCTTTGCCATGGTGGAGTTGCCGGGTCGTTTTCAGGTTTTGCCAGGACAGTCGACGATTGTGCTCGATGTGGCACACAATCCCCATGCTGCAGCAACATTAGGGCAGAGCCTCGATAAGATGGGCTATCACCCGTATACCTATGCCATTTTTGGCGCGATGGCCGATAAGGACATCACGGGTGTCATACGTCCGATGCTAGGCGTTGTCGACCACTGGTT
>JAIXPY010000063.1 GCA_027486025.1 Burkholderiaceae bacterium | reverse complement strand
GGCATGGAAGTGGCCTCCACAGGCAAAGCGATTTCGGTTCCTGTTGGCCCAGCAACGCTCGGCCGCATTATGGACGTTTTAGGCCGTCCAATTGACGATGCAGGCCCAATTGCAACGGAAGAGCGTCGCGCTATTCACCAGCCAGCACCTAAGTTCGATGAATTATCCCCATCGGTTGATTTGTTAGAAACCGGCATTAAGGTGATCGATTTAGTTTGCCCATTTGCTAAGGGCGGTAAGGTTGGTCTCTTCGGTGGTGCGGGTGTGGGTAAGACCGTAAACATGATGGAATTGATTAACAACATTGCAAAGCAGCACTCAGGTTTATCGGTGTTTGCTGGTGTTGGTGAGCGTACCCGTGAAGGTAACGACTTCTATCATGAAATGAAGGAATCCAACGTTGTCGATAAAGTGGCAATGGTATTCGGTCAGATGAATGAGCCTCCTGGTAACCGTTTGCGCGTTGCTTTAACCGGCCTCACCATGGCTGAAGCCTTCCGTGATGAAGGCCGTGACATTCTCTTCTTCGTTGACAACATTTATCGCTACACCCTCGCAGGTACTGAGGTGTCGGCGCTTCTCGGCCGTATGCCTTCCGCGGTAGGCTATCAGCCAACCCTTGCTGAAGAAATGGGTAAATTGCAAGAGCGTATTACATCGACCAAGACAGGTTCTGTCACATCGATTCAAGCCGTTTACGTTCCTGCTGATGACTTAACTGATCCATCCCCAGCAACGACCTTCTTGCATTTGGATTCCACCGTCGTGTTATCACGCGACATTGCTGCCTTGGGTATTTATCCCGCGGTTGATCCACTCGACTCCACCAGCCGTCAGCTTGATCCACAAGTGGTTGGTCAAGAGCACTATGAGGTGGCACGTAACGTACAAATGACGCTGCAGCGCTATAAAGAGTTGCGTGACATTATTGCGATTTTGGGTATGGACGAATTGTCGCCAGACGATAAGTTAGCTGTAGCCCGTGCCCGTAAGATTCAACGTTTCTTGTCGCAGCCTTTCCACGTCGCCGAAGTGTTTACTGGTTCCCCAGGAAAATACGTTCCTCTCAAAGAGACTATTCGTGGCTTTAAGATGATTGTGAGCGGCGAGTTGGATCATTTGCCAGAGCAGGCGTTCTACATGGTGGGCTCAATTGATGAGGCCATTGAGAAAGCCAAGAAGCTTTAATCGAAGATCAAGGAAACCATGTCAACCATTCGCGTCGATGTAGTTAGTGCTGAGCAATCCATCTTCAGTGGAGAAGCAAAGTTCGTTGCCCTCCCCGGAGAAAATGGCGAGCTCGGCATTTTGCGTGGGCACACCCCTTTAATCACGCGCATTCGTCCTGGTTCCGTGCGCATTGAAAAAACCGATGGCGATGAAGAGTTTGTTTTCGTGGCGGGTGGCTACTTAGAAGTGCAGCCCGATCACGTCACCGTGCTTGCCGATACTGCCATTCGTGGTCATGACTTAGACGAGGCCAAAGCGCTTGAGTCAAAACAGCGCGCTGAAGAAGCCATGCAAAATCGCAGCAGTGATTTTGATTTGGCCTTGGCGCAGTCGGAATTTGCCATGGCTGCTGCGCAGTTGGCAGCAATTGCCCGTTTGCGTCGTAAAAAATAAGCCTCCACCACATGCTGCTAAACGATCGATTCATTAAGGCCTGTCTTGGACAGTCGGTTGATCGCACGCCACTGTGGTTAATGCGTCAAGCAGGACGCTATCTCCCTGAATACAATGCGACGCGGGCAAAGGCAGGTAGTTTTTTAAGTCTTGCTAAAACTCCCGCGTACGCAACTGAAGTCACTCTTCAGCCCTTGGATCGCTATCCACTCGATGCTGCTATTTTGTTTTCGGATATTTTGACGATCCCGGATGCGATGGGACTTGGATTGCAATTTACGGCTGGTGAAGGCCCCAGTTTCCAGCACCCACTGCGCACAGAGGCGGACGTAAAAAAGTTACGCGTTGCCGATATGGGTGAGCTGACCTACGTGTTTGATGCCGTATCTGAAATTCGTAAAGCATTAATTCAGGATGGTAAGCAACGTGTGCCCTTGATTGGCTTTTCAGGAAGCCCCTGGACTTTGGCGTGCTACATGATTGATGGCTCGAGCGCAGATGAATTTCGTCATGCTAAAACCATGATGTTTGATCGCCCTGATTTATTGGAGCGCATTCTCGAGGTTAATATTCAGTCAGTTGCTGCTTACCTCACAGAGCAAGTGAAGGCAGGGGCGCAGGCCCTAATGATCTTTGATACCTGGGGCGGAATGCTGCCAGATGGTTGGTACCAGCAGGTATCCTTGGCTGCGATGCAAAAAGTAATCGCCCTGTTACCCCGAGAACACGAAGGTCAACGCATCCCGGTTATCATTTTCACCAAAGGCGGCGGCCTGTGGATTGAAGATATGGCCCAGGTTGGTGCAGATGCCATTGGGCTCGATTGGACCATTTCCTTAAGCCGTGCCCGAAAAGCACTCTTGGCAGCCGGCAAACCGCTGGCCATTCAAGGAAATCTCGACCCATTAATTCTTTTCTCTAGTCCAGAGAAGATTGCCCAAGAAGCAGGCAAGCTGCTATCCGATTTAGCAGGCGCACCGGCATTAAAACCGGGACTACATCCTTTGGACGGCCATGTTTTTAATCTGGGCCATGGGATTTCCCAATTTACCCCTCCCGAAAGCGTCACTGCGCTAGCCCAGGCGGTTATTGAGCAGTCGCAAAAGCTACGCCGATAATCCCAATTGTTGACGTAAAGAAGCGTTTACTTACGTACCCGCCTCAGGTTATACACAGTTGACAGTGCAAAAATTAATTCAGTAGGATTGGCGTTAATTTTCAATTACTTTATCCATATTAAGACATAAGTAATTGATTTAATTGAATTTATAGTGCGCTAGTTAAAAAGAGCATTCTTGGTGCATTTCAAGGTGAAAATAGTAAAAAGCACCACAGACAAATGATATCCACAGACTTATCCACAGAACAGCGGCAGAGCGATACGGATAAAGTATCGCGGCATTGCTACGTGCAGGTGGTGCTCGATAAGCCACTGGTTCAGGGCTTTGATTACATATGGGACGTAGATGAATTGGGCTGCATCCCCACAATAGGCCAATTGGTTGAAGTGCCCTTTGGTAGGACAAATACAGTCGGCATTGTAATAAAAGTGAGTGATCACTCAGATTATGAGCATTCTAAACTAAGGAAAGTATATCAACAGGCGCCCTTACCTCCTTTGGACAGTAAGACCTTGGGCATGCTTAATTTTGCTAGCCAGTATTACTTCAGCACCTTAGGTGAAGTTACCCTGCCATCGATACCAGCCTATTGGAAAAAACCAAAAAAATGGCAGGCACTTACACACAGAGCAGATGGCAAGGAATTAAAGCCCGCAAAAAAGACTAGCAAAAAAAGGGCAGCTACAGAACAAAAACCCCATGTGCCCGAGCCCTCTTCCGGAATTCAGAAAGACCAGCTAAACGCAGAGCAAACTAAAGCGCTTAACCATCTACTGGGAGATGCCAATGCCGAGCAAGGCTATCGCGCCATCCTCTTGCAGGGCAAAACCGGCTCTGGAAAAACAGCCGTTTACCTAAACTGGATTAAGGCGGCACTGCAAAGAGACGACGATCAAGCCCTGATTTTAGTTCCAGAAATAAACCTAACACCGCAACTAGAAAAACGCGTTGCAGAATTTTTCCCAGATAAGCGCATTGCAGTGATGCACAGCGGACTCACTGAAAAACGCCGTGGCATCGCATGGCAAGAAACCGCCCTGGGCAAGGCCCAAATTATTTTAGGTACCCGATTGGCTGCACTGGCAGCAATACCGAATTTGAAGGCAATCGTGGTGGATGAAGAGCATGACGCATCGTATAAACAGCAAGAAGGCACGCGCTATTCAGCTAGAGATCTCTGCGTTTGGCGAGCGCATCAATTAGCAATACCGGTAGTGTTGGCGTCGGCTACACCATCTCTAGAAACATGGCTCGCTGCAGAAGACGGCCGCTATGAACGCATCAGGCTTAATGCACGGGCACAGAGTTCGGTGATGCCCAAAGTAGAGCTCGTGCGCTTGAATAAAAAAAGCGCACCCACTTCGCAGGGGGATGCTCAGCTCATATCATCCGAGGTGCGTGATGCTATTGCACGTAACTTGCTACAAAAAAAGCAAAGCCTTGTATTGATCAATCGACGCGGTTATGCGCCGATACTCAGTTGCTCTGCATGCGGTTGGTTATCGGGGTGCAGCAAATGCTCCTCGTATATGGTGATGCATAAGTCCAGCATATTGGGTAAAAAAGCAGTACTGAACTGCCACCACTGCGGACTAATCAAAGAGGTTCCACCATTTTGTCCAGAATGCGGCAACGCAGAACTCGGCACGATTGGGCAGGGCACCCAAAAGATGGAAGATTACATACAAGCCCAGTGGCCAGATGCAAAAGTACTGAGAATCGATGCAGACTCCAGTAAAAAAAGCGCCCACGCCGAAGGCCTGTTTGAGCAAATACACGATGGCACTGCCGACATTATTGTTGGTACACAGATGGTTGCCAAAGGCCATGATTATCAAAACATTGGCTTAGTTGCAGTGATCGATGCTGATAGCAGGTTGTTCTCACAGGACTATCGGGCGGCGGAACGTTTATTTGCACAGCTCGTGCAAGTTGCAGGGCGGGCCGGGCGCGCCGGCCATGATGGGCAAGACGCAGGGGAGATTTACATAGAAACACGCTATCCCGATCTGCCTGTTTTTCGTCATGTATTAGGTCATGACGTCGATGGATTTTTAGGGCATATTGCCACTGAACGAAAAGATGCTTTATTGCCGCCATACAGTTATCAGGCACTAATACATGCCGAAGCAAAAAATATCAGTACCGCAATTCAGTTTTTAGCGGATATTAAAAAAACAGTTCGGAGTGAGTCGGATTTTCCAGACGGAGTTCGGATATATGATCCTGTGCCCAAAGCGATTATGCGCGTTAGTAGTATGGAAAGGGCGCAGCTTGTAATTGAAAGCGATAGCCGTAAAAATCTACAGCACGCATTAACAAAGATAGACCAAGCACTGCGCGGCGTATCGCAGGGCCGTATCAGCGTTACTGGCCGAGTGCGCTGGTTAATTGAGCGCGACCCAATCTTAATTTAATGTGGATTCGTATTGCGCAAGGGGATGAAGGCGCGCAAGATCGTGCGTTTGTGATTCAGCGCTAACAGCTTGGATTTTAAATAGCCAAGTTCCATAGGGATCTTGATTAATCGACTCGGGCGCATCAACCGCGGCTGAATTCACCGCAACTACTGTCCCGGATACCGGAGCGTGAATGTCACTAGCCGCTTTGACTGACTCGATGACAGCGCATGCTTGCCCTTGTTCGACGACTGCCCCAACAGCTGGCGTCTCTAGAAACACAACATCGCCCAACGCGATTTGGGCATGATCACTAATGCCCACCCACACGAGGCCATCGGACTGAAGATCTGCCCACTCATGGGTCTCAGCAAAAAGATAATTGGGTTTTGCGCTAGTCATGTATTTGGTTGCCCGCATTTAAATAGTGCAGGCTGCATTTTATAAAATGGGATGGAATGAGCCTAGTTAAATTACGCCACAGCGGCAATGGGCAAACCAGAAGAAACAAAAACCTTAGGTTTTGGCTGAGCCTGTGCGGTGGGTACGGTTATACAGACAGCTTGCGCAAATCCAGCGCTGCTTGCGGTTGCTCGTTGGGATCCAGGTGCCGCCTTCAAGGCGCTTTTCTCGACTGCAAGAAGAGCAAAACTTTAAGCTCTGGGATGTATCTTGCGTTGATTCAGGTGCGGTGGTAGTCATGGGTAAGCTGGCCAACTAATCTACTAAAGCTCTATT
>JAIXPY010000020.1 GCA_027486025.1 Burkholderiaceae bacterium | reverse complement strand
CTATTCCACTGTTTCTTCGATTTGTTCCCAGGTGCTATCGCCTAGTTTTTTGACCGTCATCAGGTAGTTCCAGTTTGCCGGGATACCGCAGGTCCAATCGTGTGGGCCATTTTGCAGCAACAAATTGGTTTGATTGCGCTGGTCGTAATACAAAAAATAGGTTTTTCCATGGATGGGGTTAAAACCAAATTTAGCGGCATGCACCATTTCAGTGGCATCTAAGCGCGACTGCAAAGCCTTTGCCTGTCTCATCAGAACCGTAGCTTGCTCCATGATGCGGTCGTACTCTTGCTTGGCATTTTGACGGGCAACATTGACTGCCTTGTCTTTTTCTTCGGTTACTTTAATGGGCGCAAAAACAGGAGCGCCCACTTCCATCGGGTACTCAATTCCCGCATGCCGTGCCGGATCCTTGTCTTCAATGCGCATCGTCATTCCTAGCTGAGGTAAACCGAAGGACGGATATAACCCTTCACAATGAACTCATTATAGTAATTTCAGGCAATTATTGCTGAGTACTGTCCCGCCCGGCCTGTATTAAAGAGGCGATATTAGACATGCCCGCCTCGATCGAATGGTGTCCCAGGTAACCCAAGTCACGCTTTGCCCGCTCAATCGACACCGTAAATGGAAAGCCCATCAAACGCACCATTTCCCGCACAATCGGTGGTTTGCCAGGCATCGGCAAATACGTCCAGCCCGTTTCGGTAAATGCACCGAGCCACCACGCCAGATTTCTGGGCACCGATAAGGTGGGAACCCGAAATCCGCTGGCCTTCAGTCGCTCACTCATAAACACCCGAAAATCAACCGGCTCACCATCGCTGATATTAAAAACATGCTCTGATTGGGTATATTGCATTGCGAGTTGCAATGCATCGCACAGATTCTCAATCGAGCAGCTTGCAAATGGATAGCGCCCCTGACTAAACCAGCCAAATTGTCCACGATTGGATGCAGGGCCAATTTCGGTATCGATACTATCGCCCTTGCCCCATACAAAACTGGGACGCAGTACCACCACCTTCATGGCAGTCTGCTTAACCGCTAATACAGACGCTTCGGCCAAGGCTTTACTAAGGGTGTAGGGCAAATAAGATTGCGGTGCAATAGGTGCAGACTCGGTTACATTGAATAGTGCAGCGGGCTTACTCATTACCACCGATGCCGCGCTGATATAAATAAACTGCGCCACCTTTGCTGTTGCGGCCGCATCCACCAGCGTCTGTGTCAAGCTGACATTACTCTGCAGAAGGAGATTGGCTGGAGCGGTTAAATCACGACAACCCGCCGCATGAATCAGCACATCCATTCCAGCCAGGGCCAAACTTATCTCGCCGTAGTTTTGTAAGTCGCCCTCCCATGCAGAAGCTCCCAATGCGCGGATGGCATCCGCCTGCTGAGGGAATCGTACCGAGCACGTAACGCTGTGGCCAGCCGCCAGACAGTACTTGAGAAAATGGCCCCCAATAAAGCCAGTTGCGCCAGTGAGAAAGATCTTCACGTAAATGCGAGCTGCGCTGTATGATTTCCGCTATGAGGCATACGAATCCAAGACATGAGTGAGTTTGCACCCGTCATCATCATCGAGCTTTTTCTCGTCTTTGGCGGCGTGGTGGCATTTGCCTGGTGGCAATTTCGCGACCTACGCAAGGAGCGCGAAAAAAGAATGCGGCTGGAAGAAAAACAAGCAGGCAAGGACGAATGAAATCGCTGTCCTGCTCTACGGCAATAAACTAGAATTAAAAGTTGAGCGCCGATACGAACCAAGACAGAATTGAAATCGTCGAGAAGATTGCAATGAATGCAATTGCTAATCCACCGTAAATCGTTACCAGCTTGTTTTTTGTTTCGATTGCTTTGCTATTGCTCATTGCATTTCCCCATAGTTAACCGCATTAGGCTTGACGTGCTTTTGCCTTCGCTTGTGTGTCTGCACTTTTTTGACGAAAGTCCACAAGAGGGTGATAGCCCATCTTATAGCAGGCACAATGCTCACCCAAAATCCAGCGGGCTAACTTAATTCTAAGGGCTTTTACCATCACAGACTACCTTCACAATTGAAATAATTTGCCAATAGTAGCCTTAAATCGCTTGATTTGCTGCTATGTTGTATTTTTCACATCAAAATCACCGATTCAGCCACTCAGTACAATGTGGTGATGACATTTAACTTTGACGCCCCGGTCAATCGAAGCGATAGCGACTCGATTCGCTGGGATCGATACGCCGGTGATGATGTCATACCCTTATGGGTCGCAGACATGGATTTTCAGTCGCCTCCGTGCGTGATGGAGGCACTTGCGGCACGTGTTCAGGATGGTGTTTTTGGTTACACCCACGCGCCCGAAAACTTGCGCAGCTCAATTGCAAGTTACTTAGCGGAACACTACCACTGGGAAGTGGATCTCGACTGGATTGTGATTTTGCCCAGCGTCGTTTCTGGGCTTTACACTGCCGTGCGTCAACTGACCAATCCAATGGAACACATTCTGGTTCCGCAGCCGGTTTATCACCATTTACGCCTCGCCTGTTCTGAAGGTCCGCGCGCATACACCGAGATACCCTTGGCGCTCGAACATGATCGCTGGGTTCTGCCATGGCAAGCGCTCGATCAATTTCGCCAAGCCAATACGAAGTTAGCTTTGCTTTGTAATCCGCAAAACCCGGGTGGCACGGTCTACACCAAATCCGAGCTACTGCAGTTTGCTGAGTTTTGTGAAGCACGCAATATCCTCATTTGCTCGGATGAAATTCATGCAGGGCTAGTGCTGGATCAGCAAAACCGTCATGTTCCGATTGCCAGCCTCGACCAGCACATTTCGATGCGCACCGTCACCCTGATGTCGCTCAATAAAGTATTTAACTTTCCCGGGATTGGTTTGGCATGGGCTATTGCTGAAAATCCCCGCTTGCGTGCAGCGATGCAAACCGATTTACACCGCACCATTGCAGAACCTGGCTTACTGGCCTACACCGCCACCATGGCAGCATTGCGTGATGGGGAAGAATGGCGTCAATCCTTACTGCAATACCTACGGGGTAATCGGAATTATGTTGCGGAGCGCATGCAGGCCATGGCTCCACTGACCCTAGCAAAGACTGAGGCTAGTTATTTAGCGTGGATTGATTGCAGTGCGCTCAAATGCCCTGATCCCCATGCTCTATTTTTGAGTTTCGGCTTAGCCTTATCGCCAGGCGCTCAATTCAATGCACCGCAGTTTGTTCGACTTAACTTTGGTACGCAGCGCGCGCTACTTGCGCAAGCGATGGACCGTATGGCCCTAGCGCTGGCATCTTTAAAAAAATAAGTCGTCTAGTCGTGCTGGATTTCGTTACGCAGCGCAACTAGCAAAGGGTGGTCGCTCGGAAAATCGCCCTGCTCGACTGCGGCCTTGACCTCAGGCAGGCGATTGGCAATTTCTTCATTGCCCTGAAAAATCATGGTCCACTTTAAAAAACTGCGGCGCTCAATCGCTTTGCGATTAATCAGTTTGACGTTTTTATGGCGTCCGTCTTTTTGGATCTTTTCCCACAGGTGATCGATCGAGTTGGCCGGGCCTTCGATCACTTGACCAAAACGCTGGTCTTCAAAAATCAGAACCCCAGTAATGCCAAGCGCTTGGTTGCGCAGATAGGAGTGATACAGAAGGCGCATTAAGCCTAAAAAGGACATTTCCTCAGCGGGTTGGCTGACATAAGTCAATTCAACTAAATCAGATGAGGGGGTTGGCATACTTCACTTTTATCAAGGTAGTAACCCATACTACGCACTTAATCTAAAAATGGCAGTAGTCGTAAACCCCCAATGTAATTGGAAGCGGTATGCGCCGCAGACATGAAAAAACCCACTGCATTGAGTGGGTTTTCGCTGATACTGGGCTCCATACAGAGCTAAATCACTTTTACTTCCACTTATTGTTTTGATTCATGTCTTTCAATATAACAACGGTGAATATCACCACCAGCAAAATTGCAAAAACAGTTCCGAAACCCATCGTACGCTCCTTATGTTATCCACCTAACCATTGAAATGGAGTGCTAAGCGGTGTTTGTGGCCAGATTAAACCTGCTTTTTATCAGCGGCAACATGACCACAATGGCTGCCAGTAATAAGACTATTTCGATAATATACACAACAATGTAGCCTCCTGCAGCCCCTGCAAGCGGGCTAGCGAGGTCACGAATCACTCCACCCAAGGCGATTGCCGTTCCGGCTGCCGTCGCCTGAACCGCTCCCCAAGCCCCCAAAGCCAAGCCACTTTGTTTTTTAGGGGCCAGGCGCATGGTGGCGGTGAGCGTTCCATGCCCAAATAAACCGCTGCCAAAGCCAATCAACAGGATGCCTACCGCAAACAGGGTAGGCGATTCCAAGGGGGCGGCCAAAATGACTGCTAAAAATGCGGGTAAGCCAACAAACGCGCCATTCATTGCCATCCGAAATGCATCGTATCCTTTGCCCAATATATGCGATGCCAAGGCAAAGCCGAATAGTCCGCCAATAGCTAGGGTTGCAGTCAGCGAAGTGGTTGCACCTACGCTCATATTCAGTATTTCGCCGCCGTAGGGCTCAAGCAAAATGTCTTCCATCGTAAATGCCATGGTTCCCAGACCTACTGCAAGCAAACGCCGAACGGCGTGATTGCCTTTACAAAAGATACTCCATGACTCTGAAAAACTTACGTTTACTTCGCGCGCCGCTACTTTGGCGCGATCGCGATACTCTTGCTTCCACAATGCTACTACATTGAGCACCATGATCACAATAGCGGCGCCTTGGATCACCTGAATTAAGCGCCCCGGACTGTACTCCGATAAAAGCTCACCAAAAATCAATGCGCTGGCAATCATGCCAACGAGCATCATCACATACATTAATCCAACCACTTTGGGCTGCGATTCTTCTTTGACGAGATCGTTAGCCAAAGCCAATCCAACCGTTTGCGTAATGTGCACGCCGGCACCGACGAGCAGAAAAGCCACTGCAGCGCCCAATTGCCCAATCCATGCTGGAGCATTACTCGACTGCCCAGCCCCAGATAAAACCAGGAGGGCAAACGGCATCATCGACAGCCCACCAAATTGCAACATGGTGCCCATCCACATGTAGGGCACTCGACGCCAACCCAGATGGGATCGATGGGTATCGGATCGGTAGCCAATCAGTGCACGAAAAGGCGCAAACAGCAAAGGCAAAGAGATCATGATGGCGACAAGCGATGCTGGAACTTTTAGCTCGACAATCATCACGCGGTTGAGGGTCCCCACCAGTAGAACCAACATAATCCCAACCGAGACTTGGAATAAAGATAAGCGCAATAAGCGTGAGAGGGGGAGATCATCGGTCGCCACATCGGCGAACGGCAAGAAGCGGGGTCCGAAGTGAACCCACGTATCGATTAATTTTTGACTAATGCGTTTCATAGCGCAGAACTAAGTAGGTCCTGCTTTAATTTAAATGGCTGTAAAAAAGGGTCGTGCCACATACTGCAAGACCCTTTTTCACAGGCCAATCACTACTTTTTCGCCACAGGCGCCGCGGGTGCGGCCGCTGGAGCACCAGCTTGTACGCTAGCATCACCATTCAAAAATGCTTTGACCCAAGTTGTATTGTTCAAAATCATTGTGTGAACAGCAAATGAACCGACAGCTACTGCCCCGATGATAAGAGGAAGACCAACCGTTGGTTTAACTACGCACCACATTTTTCCGTAGATCATGTCATCTCCTTATTTCAGCCAAGGTGAATAGAT
>JAIXPY010000093.1 GCA_027486025.1 Burkholderiaceae bacterium | reverse complement strand
GCAAATGCATTAAATGGAACATAAGCACATTCTAATCTCCGAATCTACAATTCACCTATGCCAGAACTCCCAGAAGTTGAAGTCACTCGCCTTGGAATACAGCCGCACCTCGAGGGGGAGCGGATTACCGATACCCTGATTATTGATGGTAGGTTGCGCTGGCCCGTGCCACGTAATTTGCGGGCAATCTTATTGGGCCAAACCCTGCACGGTATTGAACGCAGGGGAAAGTATTTGTTATTACAAATGGATCAAGGGTATTTGCTGATCCATTTAGGCATGACTGGAGTGCTGCGGGTATTGCCAGCGAAAGAGCCATTCAAACCCCATGACCGGGTTGTAGTGGTATTCGGTAAGCGCAGCTTACGTTTGCATGATCCGCGTAAATTTGGGGCGGTACTGTGGCATGCAAATAAGAGCGGTCCCGTCGAGGATCACCCCTTGCTTAGTAAGTTAGGAACAGAACCCTTTTCCGCTGATTTTGCGAACGAGCGAGGCGCCGCAGTTCTCTACCGCTGTTCGCGCGGACGGAGTGTTGCGGTGAAATCATTTTTACTTGCGGGGCAGGCCGTTGTCGGGGTTGGCAATATTTACTGCTCAGAGAGTTTGTTTGAGGCTGGAATACATCCTGCAAAGCAAACGGGAAAATTAACCAAGCCACAATGTGCGCGTCTAGCGAGCGCTGTACGCATGGTGCTACAGAAAGCAATTGCCGCAGGCGGTAGTACTTTGCGTGACTTTGTTGATAGCGAGGGTAAGCAGGGCTACTTCATGATGGAAAGCAAAGTCTATGATCGACGGGGTGAGCCCTGCCGAGTATGCAAGACGCCGATTCAGCAGATCGTTCAAGGTCAGCGTTCTACTTACTTTTGCCCTGTATGCCAAAAGCGCTAAGTACGCAACCGACACACGATGCCGCTCTCATTGCATCCTTTTCAAAGCAACTGATTCAGTGGCATAAAAAGCATGGACGCCATGGCTTGCCATGGCAAAGCATTACTGACCCCTATGCAGTGTGGGTCTCTGAAATCATGCTGCAACAAACGCAGGTAGCTACTTTACTGGAGCGCTACCCCAAAATGATGAAGCGCTTTCCATCGGTAGCGCATTTGGCTCGCGCAGATATTGATGAGGTATTGGCTGAATGGAGCGGCCTGGGCTATTACTCGCGGGCGCGTAATTTACATGCCTGCGCAAAGCAAGTGGTAACGCAATACCAAGGAAAATTTCCGTCCGACCCTCTGGTCCTTGAAGGCCTTAGCGGAATTGGGCGATCTACCGCGGGCGCCATAGCCGCCTTTGCCTTTCAGGTTCGGACGCCGATCTTAGATGCTAATGTGAAGCGCGTATTAGCTCGGCTATTTGGTATTAGTGGCGCGCTACAGGAAAAGAAGGTGACCGATTCGCTGTGGCAATTGGCTACGGAACTTCTTCCACGATCGCCACAGCACATGCCGGTATATACCCAAGCACTGATGGATTTTGGTGCCACCTGGTGTACCGCAAAACAGCCGGTTTGCTTAACGCAAAAAGCACCATGTCCATTTGAGGGTTCGTGTCAGGCAAAGGCCTTAGATCAAGTGCTTGCGATTCCAAAAAAAGATATTAAAAAGAAGTCGCCGCAATTTGCGTGTGCGGTTGGCATTCTGACCCACGGCAATACGGTGCTATTGCAAAAGCGTCCCGCTAAAGCCATCTGGGGAGGCCTTTGGTCGCTGCCTGAGAGTCCATGGCAAGCACAAACAGCGTTGGATGCAAGCTCCAAAGTACAGGCAGAGCCATTAACGGGCGTGCAGCTGTTCAACTTGATTCTGCCAAACCTATTAGCTAAAAAATCACCGGCTTTGTTTGGGGGGGTAGTAAGAATAGGTGTGGGCATAAAACATATTTTTAGCCACCGCGTTTTACAGATTCAGACCTATGAGATGGCCCTGAATGCCAAGGCAAAAAAAGAGTTCGACGGAAGCATTCAGTCGGAAGAAATCCCCTACATTTGGGCTGAGCTAGATGCGCTCGAGCAATACGGACTTCCTCAGCCGATCAGGTTGCTTTTGGAGAGGCGGAATCCAGCTCGCGGTGGCGCTGAATCAGATCAATGCGCGAATGCAGCTCCGATTGCTTTGAAAAGTAGGTCATGAGTTGGTCGATCAAAAAGACCGAGCGGTGCTGTCCACCGGTGCAACCAATGGCAACGGTTAAATAGCTTCTGCCATCCGCAATGTAGCTGGGCAGCCACTTCTCAATAAAGTGAACTATATCTTCCTCCATACTCTTGACTACCGGAAGCTCTCGTAAAAAGGCTTTCACTGGCTCATCATGCCCAGTCAGCGGACGCAGCACTTTGTCGTAATGGGGATTAGGTAGGCAGCGAACATCAAAGACCAGGTCAGCCTCGCTAGGAACGCCTTTCTTAAAACCAAATGACTCCAGAATGAGTGTGAGGCCATTGGGCTTTTCTTTGAGAAGCTCATGAATCCAAGCACGCAAGGTATGCGATGGAAGATTGCTGGTATCGATGCTGTGGGCTTGCTCGCGGAGTGGGTCAAGCAAACTCCGTTCGCGCTCGATGGCCTCAATGATGGTGGTAGATTGATTCTGCTGCGCACTGACGGCTGTAGATAGGGGGTGGCGACGACGTGTTTCAGAGAAGCGCTGCACTAAGGTGTTCGTGTCGGCATTCAGGAACAACACTCTGACTTGATGCTTTTTGCGAATGGTTTCTAAGAGGGTCGGCAACTCTGCAATCGACTGGCCGCGACGTGCATCAATTGCAACTGCAACAAACTCATGCCCTTCGTTTTCCATCGTAGTGATAAGGTTTTCTAACAGCGGCACGGGCAGGTTATCGACGCAATCGTAACCACTGTCTTCAAACGCCTTGAGAGCAACCGATTTACCTGAGCCAGAGATACCGGTTATCAGATGGATCTGCATACTAAATCAAGCGCCCTTGAATTTTTGGCTCCTCTGATTCAGTAATCATTTGTACGCGTTGTCGCTCAATGAATTCTTTCAAGGTATCGATACCACGCAATTGCAAAATGGTATTACGGACCGCAGCCTCTACCAATACTGCTAGATTTCGTCCTGCCGCCACTTGAATTTTCACCGTACGAATTTGCGTTCCCAACACATCAATAAACTGGGCATCAATCGGTAGGCGCTCAAACTCACCGTCATTACGGCGGACCAACTGAACAATCAGACGCAACTTCAGTTTGCGGCGTACTGCGGTTTCACCAAAAATAGTGCGGATATCAAGTAAACCTAAGCCGCGCACTTCTAGTAAATCACGCAGAATCATTGGGCAACGCCCTTCAATGTAGTCTGGACCCAGTCGCGAAAAATCCACTGCATCATCGGCAACCAGACCATGCCCCCGGGAGATCAGCTCTAAACCCAATTCACTTTTGCCCAGACCCGATTCACCCATGATGAGGACGCCCAACCCCAAAATGTCCATAAAGACCCCATGCATGGTGACTTGGGGGGCTCCAATTTTGGTTAGGTAAGTCCGTAAATGGTCGATGACCTCAGCAGCTGAAACGGGAGTGGTGAAGAGCGGAGTTGAGGAGCGCTGGCAAAACAACTCCAAATCGGGGTCGGCTACTCGGCCGTCCGCCACGATCACACAGGGTGGCGTTTTTGAAATCAGATTGGCAATTTGGGCATGACGCTGTTCGGCGGTCAGGTCGGCATGGTAATCGACCTCTTGCTCACCAAATATTTGAATGCGGCTGGGGTGGATAAGGTTAAGGTGACCAACCAGGTCAGAGGAGGCCGCAGCCGCGCGTACCGCTTCGGTTGGAAATTTACGATCAGCTCCTTCTAGGCCACGAATCCAAGATAGCTTGAGATCCGAGACGTTGTCATCAAAAATCTGAAGCGCGGTGAGACCCTCAAGCAG
>JAIXPY010000091.1 GCA_027486025.1 Burkholderiaceae bacterium | reverse complement strand
TGGGCTTAGCGAAGCGTACCCGCGCGCGGATCTTGCAAGCTTCTACCAGTGAGGTCTATGGCGACCCCGAAGTGCACCCCCAGCCCGAGTCCTACTGGGGCAAAGTGAACCCGATTGGTATTCGCTCGTGTTATGACGAAGGTAAGCGCTGTGCTGAAACCCTCTTTTTTGATTACCACCGGCAGCACCAGCTCGACATTAAAGTGGTGCGCATCTTTAATACCTATGGGCCACGCATGCACCCGAATGATGGCAGGGTAGTAAGTAACTTCATTGTGCAAGCCTTGCAAGGCAAAGACATTACGATTTATGGCGATGGTCAGCAGACGCGCAGCTTTTGCTATGTCGATGATTTGATTGATGCCATGGTGAAGATGATGAACTCGGAAGCTGGCTTTACTGGCCCTGTAAATACGGGTAACCCAGGTGAGTTCACCATGCTGCAGCTGGCTGAAACGATTCTGCGCTTGTCCAATAGCAAATCCAAATTGGTCTTTGCGCCGCTGCCATCCGATGATCCCAAGCAGCGCCAACCCGATATAACTTTGGCCAAAGCGAAGCTCGGCTGGGAGCCCAAGGTGAACCTGGAGGATGGTCTAAAAGAAACCATTGCCTACTTTAAAGCCCTCTTGGCTAATCCATAAGCATCTGCGCCAATTGCGCCAATCGCACCAGTACATTCTGTGGAAACAAAATCAAGCAAAGTCGGCCAGACTACCTCCGTAGGCCAGGCGGATCGCACGGATCGCATTCGATCTTTTGTGCTGCGTGCAGGGCGCTTAACCGCTGGCCAGCAGCGCGCGCTCGATGACTTAGGCCCTCAGTTTTTAGTCCCCTTTGAGAAGCAGCCATTTGATTGGGAGGCCACATTTAGTCATTCGAGTGCTAATGCCGTAACTAGGCCTCGCCCCCGTATTTTGGAGATTGGTTTTGGGATGGGCGAAACCACGGCTGCCATTGCACAGTTACGCTCGGAAGATGATTTTTTGGCGATCGAAGTGCATTTGCCGGGAGTGGGTGCATTACTCAAGCGCATCGGAGAATTAGGCCTCACCAATTTGCGTTTAATTCGGCATGATGCAGTTGAAGTGCTCGAGCACATGATTGGTAAAGATTCTGTAGATGGCATCCACATCTACTTTGCGGACCCCTGGCATAAAAAACGCCACCATAAACGTCGTTTGATACAGCAGCAGTTCGTGGAACTGTTGGCATCCCGCATCAAGCCGGGCGGCTATTTACACTTAGCAACCGATTGGCATAACTACGCTGAGCAAATGCTACTCGTTCTAAATCGAGAGACGAGCTTGCAAAACACCTCTGTAGAATCCATCCGTATTGAAACGTTTACCAGCGCTGATGTTCTTCATTCTGGCGCGGATGGTCCGGGTGAATCTAAAAACGAATTCACGCCCACTGCAGAAGATCTTACAGGTGACCACCCCGGATATGCCGAGCGACCCTCCTACAGGCCTATTACCAAGTTTGAGAACCGCGGTATTCGCTTGGGGCATGGTGTTTGGGATTTGGTTTATAGAAAGCGGTAAAAAAGTATTTAGTGCTGCGCAAGTGACTTTTGTAACTAAGTTATTTTTTACTGCAGACAGCCTCAGTGCCTAGCGAGGCCAAATAAAGGGGTTTTAAAAAAACAACAGATGTGTTACATTTTGTCCAATGAATTCGAAGCAGATGAAAAAGTGGCTAGAGCTACAAGGAGCTACTTTTTTACCTGGTAAGGGTTCTCATTTGAAGGTATTTTTAAATGGTAAATAATCTACTTTACCGATGCATGGAACAAGCGAATTGGGTAAAGGTTTAGAGGCTGCAATTAAGCGGCAACTCGGTTTGAAGTAAGGGGAAGTGCATGTTTAACTATCCGGTAACACTGACAAAAGATGGCGACACTATCTTGGTACGCTTTCGGGATATACCGGAAGCAATCACGTTTGGCGCTAATAAAGAAGAGGCATTGCTAAATGCAGTAGATGCCCTGGAAACAGGACTCTCTTTTTATGTAGAGGCTCGCAAGGCATTGCCATTGCCGAGTAAAGTAAAGCGGGGAGAGCGAACAGTATCCCCAACCGCTCTTGAATGTGCCAAATTAGGCGTTTACCAGGCAATGACAGAACAGGGCATTAAGAAGTCGGAATTAGCCAGACGTCTGGGTTGGCATATGCCGCAAGTCGACCGCTTATTTGATTTGCGTCATGCATCTAAGCTTGATCAAATTGAGGCGGCGGCATTAGCACTTGGACGTCATCTTGAGGTTCGGATTGTTGCTTAAGGTCGTATACGTAATCAAGACTTAGCCACGCAGCTCGTTAATAAACTAGGCAGTCGATTGGCACAACTATGCTGAGCAAATACTACTCGTTCTGAATCACGAACCGAGCTTGTAAAACACCTTGTTAGTTTGCTGCAATACAGCTTGGGCATTCATTAAGCCAGGCGCCGATTAGAGTAACAATCGCTTTTGTAGTTTTTGGGTATTACTGCAAACATGGCTTTGTAGCCTCTCTATCATCGTATTATCACTGCCGATAGAGGTAAGGGTTTGGCATTCGTTCGCGACGAGGCTGCTATTCTTCAGAATTGCGTTCGCCGTATTCTGGGCTATTTGCATTACAAAGGCCGGTTTGTAACCGAGTTCATTTGCCATTTGTGTCAGATTATTTCTATTCAGGTGCGATGACCTAGATTCTCCTCCAATGGAAAACGCAAAGCGATTGGATAGGCCTGGGTAAATGGTGGTGCACAGTAGATCATAAAAGGGCGTTAAGCCAATATGCTGACCCGGTGGAAAGTAGACCGAAATGTTTTTTGCATGGCTGTCATTATTACCAACGAATAAGTTAAAAAAGATCCACTGCAAAAACCGTTTCATGTCATTGCCTGATATGCCATGCTGTTTTAATAGTTGGTGGCACTGCTTTAAGCTCGGTCCGCCATCCGCTTCATACTTAATAGTCGATGGCTTACCAGCTAATTGGCACAGATCGAGTTGATGAACTTTCTGAATTTGCCGGTCACCATCCAGCCATCGATCGTAACGCTCAATCACACATGCTTTAGCAAGGGGTTCAAAGCGCGCTGCAGCAACACCTAGATTTATTTTCTGCGCTAGGCG
>JAIXPY010000085.1 GCA_027486025.1 Burkholderiaceae bacterium | reverse complement strand
TTTGGCTTGACAGTTTGGATTGGGGCTGAGATATTAGCTCCTGAAGCTACTTTACCGCCGCAATTGGCGGGACTCTTAGCCAGCATCGCTGGGATGCTGCTGGGTGGTCTAGTCCCCCGTTCTGCACTGCGTTAAGTGCAGGTTGAATAATTTGTATTTTGTTGTGATTGATCCGCTGCGCGAGATCTCGCAGCAAAAGTTGCCTACGATGGGTGCAATGAAAAATTTTTTGTTCTTATGGAGTTGTTATGAAAATCTGTGTGATCGGCGGGGGTGGGGCCATTGGCGGCTACCTAGCTGTCATGTTAGCGAGAGCTGGCAATGATGTAACGGTGGTCGCCCGAGGGGCCACATTAAAAGCAATTCAGGAGAGGGGGCTGGCACTCATTACCAATGAAGAGCCTGAGCCTTTGCATGCGACGGTTACGGCGGTTGAAAAAATTGCCGATGCCGGTAAGCCCGACATCATTATTTTGGCCGTTAAAGCCCACCAAGTTGAGCCAGTCGTGCATGATATGGCATCGATCATGGGTCCTGACACGATCTTGATTCCCATGCAAAACGGGATCCCGTGGTGGTACTTTCAGAAGTTGCCTGGCGAGTATCAAGACCATTCCGTTGAGACGGTGGATGCAGGCGGCCTCATCATGCGCACCATCAACCCCAACAATATTTTGGGTTGCGTGGTCTATCCCGCTACATTTACCCAAGCCCCTGGCGTGATTCGCCACGTGGAGGGAACGCGCTTCCCGATCGGTGAACTTGATGGCTCGGTGTCGGAGCGGGCGAAGATGGTTTCCGAGTTGATGGCCGCCGCTGGTTTTAAGTCACCGATTCTCGAAGACATCCGCGCTGAGATTTGGCTCAAACTTTGGGGCAATATGACCTTCAATCCCATTAGTGCTTTGACGCATGGTCACCTAGAAGGAATCTGTCGCCATCCACTAACCAAAGATCTGGCGCGCAACATGATGGCTGAGGCGCAAACCATTGGCGAGAAACTGGGCGTTACGTTCCGGGTAGATATCGAGCGCCGGATTGGCGGCGCTGAAAAAGTCGGTAAACATAAAACATCGATGTTGCAGGATTTGGAAGCGGGTCGTTCACTCGAGATTGATGCTTTACTCGGTTCTGTTATCGAACTTGGCCAAATCACCAAGACCCCGACGCCATGCCTCAGTACGGTTTTTGCATTAACCAAAGTGCTGGATGAAAACGTCCAAGCATCCAATGGCAGTTTGGCTTTGCCATTTGCTGCGGGATATTAAACCGAGTTGGCGAAGTAATAGGGTGTTTTAAAGTCGAATTACCTTAGTTTGATTGTTAAAAAAGCCTCAAAGCAGCAATGCCTTGAGGCTTTTTTATGAGCCCTGCGTATTTACTCGAATGTGTTGTCGAGTTGCCCTACGCCATCAATCACGATGCTGACCTTGCTACCAGGCTTCATCGAGCCAACACCAACGGAGGTGCCGCAGGCAATGATGTCGCCGACTTCCAGGGTCAGGTCTTGCGAAATTAAACTCACCAATTTGGCGGGCTGGAAAATCATATCGGCAACCGGATAATTTTGACGTTCTTGATCGTTCAAGACGGTCTTAATGTGTAACTGGCTTGGGTCAATGCCAGTGGTGATGTAGGGGCCAAAGACACCAAAGGTATCAAAGCTCTTCGAACGAGTCCACTGGGCATAGCCGGGATCACGGTTAAGGATTTCAATAGCGGTAACGTCATTAATGCAGGTGTAGCCAAAAATAGCGGAGGCAGCTTCAGCCTCGCTAATACTTTGGCAGCGCCGCCCAATCACAATACCGATTTCACCTTCGTACACCACTTTGCCGGAATAGGACTTGGGCATGCGAATGGTTTGATTGGCTGCCAGAAATGAGCTATTGGATTTCAAGAAATACAGTGGCTCTGCTGGTACTGCATGCTCAAGCTTGGTCACTAGAGCATGGAAGTTATCGACGAGCGCAACCATCTTCGTTGGTACGCAGGGAATATCAATCACGACATCGGATAGCTTTAGGGTGGCGCCGGTTAGCGTGGGATTACAAAACAGATCCCCGCTGTACACCGTGATTTGATCGTTTTGAATTTGCCCAAAGCCAATCTGACCTTGATGCTGATAGCGTACCCATTGCGTCATAATGAATTCCTTTTGTTTTCAGTATTGAATGCGTTCTATCTTATCAAGGATCGGTTATGTCCCAGTCTGCGGCTCCAGCTGAAATCCGTTTTGCACCGGAATTCGATCAACCCGTGCGGTATATGTTGCGCACCCGAAGCTACTACTTAGGCTTAGGCTATGAAAACCCCTACGTTTGGGCGCATTACATTGACGCACCGTTTGCACCGCTTAAAAAACCGCTGAGCGCATCCAGGTTGGCCCTGGTGACAACGGCAGCCCCTTATCAGGCAGATAAAGGTCCGCAAGGTGCAGGCGCAGCATACAATGCGAGTGCAAAGTTTTATCAGCCTTATGCAGTATCTATGGCCAGTAAGCCAGATTTACGTATTGCGCATGTTGGGATTGATCGTCAGCACGCCAATATGAGCGATAGCGAATGCTGGTTTCCGTACGAGGCGGCGCATGCCGCTCAGCAATCAGGCCGCATTGCATCGCTCTCACCCCGTTTTTATGGATTGCCCAGCAATCGCAGCCAGCGTCATACCGTGGAGATCGATGCGCCCGCCATCATTGCCATGTGCCAAGCAGATGCGGTGGATGTTGCGGTGTTAATCCCCAACTGTCCGATCTGCCATCAATCCCAAAGTCTGCTGGCCAGGGCCTTAGAGTCTGCGGGGATCTCGACTGTTGTGATGGCGAGCGCGAAAGACATTGTTGAGTACTGCGGGGTGCCGCGCATGCTGTTTAGTGATTTTCCGCTGGGCAATGCTGCTGCAAGACCAAATGATCCCGAGTCACGCGCAATTAATTTTGAGTTGGCATTGCGTTTATTAGAGTCGGCGGTCGGACCTCGAACCACGATGCAGTCGCCGCTTATCTGGAGTGAGGATCCAAGCTGGAAGCTCGACTATTCGAATATTGAGCGCTTGTCTCCTGAAGAGGTAGTGCGCTTGAAAGCCGAGGCAGAGGCGGTACGTGAAACAGCCAAAGCCTTGCGATTAAAAACGGTGGGTAAGTAAATCAATCTAGGAGATGTGGTCGGAATGAGAGGATTCGAACCTCCGACCCCCTCGTCCCGAACGAGGTGCGCTACCAGGCTGCGCTACATTCCGTGTTGTGTTTCTCTTTGCTAATGCGCCTATTTTATCCGACTAGCGCCGTCCAAAAAAGAGCCGGCGAAGGCTACTACGTTTGCCGCACTAGGGAGTATTCACACAGGGCAACCAAGGAATCCGTAGCCGCATTCTTTGGAAATGCTTTGATATTACTCAGGGCTAAGTCCGCTTCGCGTTTGGCAGCCTGCTGGGTGTATTCCAGGGCTCCGGAGTTCTGGACTGCAGAGAGAATTTGCTCAAATACGTCTTCCGGTAAATCGGTATTCTGTGTGATGGCCGAGCGCACTAAAAACTGCTCTTCCGAATTGCCGTTTTCCAGTAGGTAAATTAAGGGGAGTGTTGGCTTGCCCTCGCGCAGATCGTCCCCGGCGTTTTTGCCCATTTGAGTAGAAGTAGCGGTGTAGTCGAGTAAATCATCCATGAGCTGAAATGCCGTGCCAATGTGCCGACCAAACGCAGCAGCGAGCTCACGCTCACTATTGCTAGCCCCGGCCAAAATAGCGCCTAGCTCGGTCGAGGCTTCAAATAATTTGGCCGTTTTATAGCGAATCACCTGCAAGTAGCTAGACTCATCCACCTCCGGGTCATTCATATTGAGGAGCTGCAATACTTCCCCCTCGGCAATCGTATTCGTGGCGTCGGACAGAATCTGCATGATCCGAATGTCATTGGGGGCCACCATCATTTGGAATGCCCTGGAATACAAGAAATCGCCCACCAACACACTGGCAGCATTGCCAAAGGCCGCATTGGCAGTCTCACGCCCTCGGCGCAGGGTGGATTCATCGACCACATCGTCGTGTAAGAGGGTGGCGGTATGGATAAACTCGACAACAGCGGCTAAATCCAGCACATGGGGGATTTCTCGGCCACTGGAGAGGGCTTTTGCGACCAAAATCAACAGGGCGGGGCGTACCCTTTTCCCGCCGGATTGGATGATATAGCCCGAAATCTGGTCAATTAAGGCCACTTCGGAGGCTAAACGGCGCTTAATAAC
>JAIXPY010000098.1 GCA_027486025.1 Burkholderiaceae bacterium | reverse complement strand
CGCAACACAAACAGCGCAGAAGGCAAGAAACCGATCAAACCACCCCAAAAGGCGGAGTAAGTATAAACGCTAATATGTCCGTCGTCCAAAAAAAATACACAAACTGCCATGCTCAAGATTGTTAAAGCCAGCTGGCTCGCTACCACCTTCCAAGGCGATACAAATGCATTGCTGACGATGCCGGCCTTTACGAGGGCCTGCATTTCGCCTTTGCTGTAGAGCCTGTGGGGCTCCTCTGGCTCGAGCCAGGGATCTTCAGGCTCGTATTGATTGGACTGGCGGGTCACGCTGGCAGTCGCAGTTGAGCACTATCAGAGCTCTGAATTAGCTGCATGGGCACCCCGCTTACGCTTCGATGCCCAGCTTCTTAAAGAGCGCATCAAGCTCATCTGCGCGGCTAAAGCGGATACGCAGCTCTCCGCCCTTGCCTTTCAACTTAAATTCGGCATTTAAGCCGATCAAATCAGCAATTTCGCGCGATAAGCGTTGCAAGTCTGGATCTGCGGCAGGGGAGTCAGCGCCTTTTTTGGACTGCTTTGCACCCATTTGCCCGCCAGCGCGTGCCAGCATGACTGAGAGCCGTTCGGCTTCGCGCACTGAAAGTCCCTGGGCCATGATTTTTTGCGCCAAGGCAACCTGGCTCGCGCCTGGCAGAGGGAGCAGGGCACGGGCATGGCCCATGTCTATATCGCCCGCCAACAGCATTGCCTGAACTGGCTTTGCTAATTGAATCAGGCGCAATAAGTTACTGACGGCGCTCCTTGACTTACCAACCGATTTTGCTGCCTGTTCGTGCGTAAACCCAAATTCCTCAATCAGGCGCGCCAGGCCCTGCGACTCCTCTAAAGGATTTAAGTCCTCGCGCTGCATGTTTTCAATCAGGGCCATTGCCGCTGCACCCTTATCGTCTGCCAGGGACACCAGGACAGGAACCTCGGTCAGTCCAGCCAAGGTGGCGGCCCTAAAACGGCGTTCGCCCGCAATAATCTCGTATTTACCTGCAGCAATGGCGCGCACCAAAAGAGGCTGCATGACCCCTTGTTCGCGAATACTTTCAGCGAGCTCTTGAAGTGGGCCTGCATCCATTTTTTGGCGTGGCTGGTATTTGCCAGCCTGCAGCGCGCTTAAGGGAAGGCGAGATACTGCCGCGCCATTCTCGGCGGGCTTTTGCTTTTCACCCAAGAGGGCCTCAAGGCCGCGGCCAAGGCCTTTTTTCTTTATTGTGCTCATGGTATTTGATCAATCACATTTGTTGAATTCGTTGAATCATTTCTGCGCCAAAATCCAAGTAAGCCTTAGCGCCACGCGATGACTTATCAAAAGACACTCCCGGCAAACCATACGAGGGCGCCTCTGCTAAACGGACGTTGCGCGGAATAATTGTTTTAAATACTTTGTCACCGAAGTGTTCCAGCAATTGCTCCGAAACCTGTTGCTGCAAGGTCATGCGCGGATCAAACATCACCCGCAACAAACCAATAATCATCAGATCCGGATTGAGGTTGGCGTGCACCTGTTTGATGGTGTTTACCAAATCCGATAAGCCCTCTAGGGCAAAGTACTCGCACTGCATCGGCACAATCACGCCATTGGCTGCGCATAGGCCATTGAGCGTCAGCAAGGAGAGGGCGGGCGGGCAATCAATCAAGATAAAGTCATACTCGGCGCCTACCAAAGCCAATGCAGCCTTGAGGCGTAGCTCGCGCTCATCCAGATCAACCAACTCAATTTCTGCGCCCGCTAAGTCCCGGTTTGCTGGCATGACATCATAGCCAGCACTTTCGCAGCGCTGTACACAAGCCGCTACCGTTGCCTGACCAATCAATACTTGATACACGCTCATATCAAGCTCAGCTTTTTCAATGCCAGAGCCCATGGTTGCATTGCCCTGTGGGTCTAAATCAACCAGTAGCACCCGCTGCTGATGGCCCGCTAGACCAGCAGCTAAATTCACCGCAGTGGTAGTTTTTCCAACGCCACCCTTTTGATTTGCAATACAGAATATTTTGGCCATGGTTTTTATGTGCTCTTAATGTGTGATTTTCGCATGGGGCGTAAAGACCAAAAGTCGCCGCTCTGCTGTGCTGTTGGGTATAACTACAAAGCGATCTGCCAAAAGCCTCCAGCGCTCGATCGATACGGCCAAGAGCTCCTCGTCTGCTCGCTTTGCCTTCATAGCAAAAACCAAGCCACCCGGCTTCAAGAATGGTTCTGCCAAATCTAAAAAGCGGTCTAGGCTTGTAAATGCTCTGGATATAACCGCATCGTACTTGCCTGGCTCTTGCCTGGCGACATGCTCAACGCGATCACTGTAAATAGATGCATTATCAAGACCAAGCTTGCCTTTTACGTTTTGCAAAAAGGCTGTTTTCTTGCGAACCGCCTCAATCAAGCTAATGCTCCAGTTGGGCTGCGCAATGGCAATCGGAATTGCAGGCAGGCCGCCGCCGGACCCAAGGTCTGCAATCTGTACTTGTGTGGAGGGTAAAAATTCACGCATGATTGGTAAAATTGCAATAGAATCAATAAGATGCAGATCAATACTAGCCTGCTCACCCTCAACCGAGGTTAGGTTGTGCACCCTGTTCCAGCGCTCTAGCTCCTGCAAGAACGCATTTAAATCGACCACTTGCTGCTGCGATAAGGTTAGGCCAAGTTCAGCAACACCAAGCGCGAGAGCTGACCCGCTCACACCGACTCCTGGGATTTGCCAATGCCCCGCTTTAAGTGCACCAACAGCAATGAAATGGCAGCAGGCGTGACCCCTGATATGCGCGCAGCTTGACCTAAGGTTTCTGGTTTTTGCGCGGCCAGTTTCTGCTGAACCTCTTTTGATAATCCCCGAACCAGGGTGTAATCTAAATAATCGGGCAGCGGATAGCCCTCATTAAACTCTTGGCGGGCGATTTCTAGGGCCTGGCGATCAATGTAGCCCGCATATTTAATTGAAATCTCAACCTGATCTTGAATTTGCTGATTTAAATTTGGGTCAGAATCGAGCTGGGGCGTAGAGCCATCAAACGCCTCGGAAAGCGATGCGTACGTAATCGTAGGGCGTTTCAAAATGTCCGCCAAGCTGGCCTCGTGGGATAACTCTTGGCCCAAAAGCGCGGCCAAGGATTGGGCGGCGGCATGTTTTGGGCTTACCCAAGACTCCTTCAAGCGCGTTGTTTCACGTGAAACAGCCTCTCTTTTCTTGCAAAAGAAGGCCCAGTGTGTGTCATCCACCAAACCAAGGGACCTTCCAATCTCGGTTAAGCGCAGGTCTGCGTTGTCTTCTCTGAGGCTAAGCCGATATTCGGCCCGGCTTGTAAACATGCGATAGGGTTCTTGAACGCCCCGAGTAATAAGGTCGTCTACCAAAACCCCAATATAGGATTCGCTGCGCTTAGGCAGCCAGGGTGAGCGGCCTTTGGCAGCAAGCCCTGCATTCATTCCGGCAAGCAGCCCTTGGGCCGCAGCTTCTTCATAACCGGTTGTGCCATTAATTTGGCCAGCAAAATAAAGCCCTTCAATAGCCTTGGTTTCTAAGCTGTGCCGCAGTTGGCGCGGGTCAAAAAAATCGTATTCAATGGCGTAGCCAGGGCGCACGATGGTGGCATTCTCAAGCCCCCGAATACTGCGCACCAAGTCCCACTGCACATCAAAAGGAAGGCTGGTTGAGATTCCGTTGGGGTAGAACTCGTTGGTTGTCAGCCCCTCGGGCTCTAAAAATATTTGATGGCTATTTTTAGAGGCAAAGCGGTGAATTTTGTCTTCTATCGAGGGGCAGTAGCGTGGCCCAACACCCTCAATAACGCCGGTATACATAGGTGAACGGTCTAGGCCGCCACGAATAATGTCGTGGGTCGATTCATTGGTATGGGTAATCCAGCACGGCACCTGTCTTGGATGTTGCTCGGGCCGACCTAGATAAGAAAAACAGGGGACAGGGTCAAGATCGCCTGGTTGCTCTAGCATCACTGAAAAATCAATGCTTCTGCCATCAATGCGAGGGGGGGTGCCCGTTTTAAGTCGTCCCTGCGGCAAAGCAAGGTCCTTTAGTCGGGCTGACAGAGTGAGCGCCGCGGGATCCCCAGCACGGCCGCCAGAATGGCTGTTAAGCCCTACGTGTATCTTGCCATCTAAAAATGTACCGGCCGTCAACACAACCTGACCAGCCGAAAACTCAAGGCCCGATTGGGTACGAACCCCAACTACGGCATTGCCCACAACAAGGAGGTCGTCCACAGCAGCCTGAAATAAGCTCAAGTTGGCTTGATTTTCGAGCCTGCGGCGTATTGCTGCCTTATAGAGAATACGGTCACCTTGGGCGCGCGTTGCCCGAACAGCAGGGCCCTTGCTGCTATTTAATATACGAAACTGAATGCCGGCCTCATCGGTGGCGGCGGCCATTGCGCCGCCAAGCGCATCGACTTCTTTAACCAAGTGGCCTTTGCCAATGCCGCCAATTGACGGGTTACAACTCATTGCCCCCAAAGTCTCAATGCTGTGGGTAAGCAGCAGGGTATCGCAGCCCATGCGTGCAGAAGCTAGCGCTGCCTCGGTGCCAGCATGCCCGCCGCCAATCACAATGACATCGAATTTTTTAGAGTACCGCATGGTTTGCCTCAATAAGGGCAATGATCATATCATTTTGCCTTGTTTCACGTGAAACAAGAACATGCTAGTTTGTAGGGCTGTACTCCTAACACTATAATTTAATTATGAAAAGTAAGCGTCCCAGGCCGTCTTTAAGATTAAGGCGGAAACAAGAATGAGGAAAGCTTTCCGCACAAAACTGCTGCCGTGCTTGATTGCAAGGCGGCTGCCAAAGTGACTGCCGGCGATGTTTGCAATCATCAGCGCAAAACCAAGGGCCCAACTAATTTTGCCCAAACCACCCAACATAATAATCGCCGCCAAGTTTGTTGCCACATTAACTAGCTTTGTGGCTGCAGACGCATGCAAAAAATCGAAGTGAAAAAAACGGACAAAACCAAACAGCAGAAAGCTTCCTGTACCAGGCCCAAAAAATCCGTCGTAAAAGCCCAACACCAAACCCAAAACAACCCCCTTCAGCTGCAACAAGCGGCTGTGAGCCCGCGGCTGGTGGTCTTGACCAAGCGATGGTTGAAGAATCGTATAGATCAGGAGAAAAAACAATAAAAAAGGAAGGGCCTTGCGCAGCGGCTCTGCGGGAAATGTACTAACTAGATTGGCGCCGAGAAGCGCTCCAACGAAACCCGCAATAATCGCTGGAACAATCAATGCCCAGGGCAGGCGAACGAAGCGCAGGTATTTGCGGGCCGCGTTGATGGTGCCACCAATTGCAGACACCTTGCCAGTACCCAAGAGGTTGGCTGGTGGAACTTCAGGGTAAGCAGCAAAAAGAGCGGGCACTTGAATTAGGCCGCCACCGCCCGCTACCGCATCGACTAGGCCGGCAAAAAAAGAAGCCGCTAATAACAGAGGCCACAAATACAAAGAAAATTCAATGGCTGTTTCAAGCAAAGCAACAACCCCTAGACTTAATCAAGCGCGCCCAAACAATACTAACGCGCAAGGAATACTTTCAATGCACTAAGGGCAGTTTCATCAAGCATGTCCAGAGGAATGCGAGCCGAGCCCTGAACAATCATCATCGCGTAAGGTTTTGCCAAGGCAGAGGCTTCGGCACACAACTGCAACGCATCACCCGATGCGGGAGATTGATTGCGCCAATAATTAATTGCCGCCTCTAATTCTTGAATGGATACAAACATAATGCGGCCGTCTTACTTATCGCGTTTGGCAAGCATGGTGCCTCTGCAGCGATTGGCGCCACAACGACACTCATAATCTTTTTTCATTTGTTTCGTACGGCGACCTTCAACATCAAGCGAATAATCGTAAAACAATTCTTCGCCCGGCAGCAAGTCGCGCTTGGCAAAAATAAATACGCGCGGCATATCTTTATAAGAGCCCTCTTGCGCTTCGCAATTCGGTTTACATGAATGATTAATCCACCGCGCTGCATTGCCGCCGCGATTGGCATCGATCACGCGACCACTCTCCAAAGAAAAATAGAATGTGTGATTTGGCTCTTCGGGATTGTGAGGGTGACGACGCTCAGCCTCTTTCCAGCTAATGCGTTCACCCTCGTACTCAATCAGAGCGCTGCCTTTTTTAATAGCCACTTTTGCAAACACACCCTTGCCATGAATAGGAGAGGAGCGCACAACGATCGCGGCACGATTCACCTTGGGTAAAGACAGCTTACTTTTCTTCATACATCACACATCAAGGTTGCGGGCAATCAAGGCATTCTTTTCAATAAAAGCGCGGCGAGGATCTACCTCGTCACCCATTAAGGTGGTGAATACTTGATCTGCAACAATCGCATCTTCAATTTGGACGCGCAACAAAGTACGGGTTGTGGTGTCCATCGTGGTCTCCCACAACTGCTGTGGATTCATCTCACCCAATCCCTTATAGCGCTGACGACTCACAACGCGCTCGGCTTCGGATAACAGCCACGCAAACGCCGCACGGAAATCAGTGACCACCTGCTCCTTCTGGGTTTTTTCGGGATCGCCACGACGTACGCGCGAACCGGGCAACACCCTGCCACTGAGCGCGCGAGCCGCAGAAGTCAAACTCTGATAATCATCGCCATGAATAAAGTCTGAACTAATAGCAGACAACTTCAAGTTTCCATGAATCCGGCGTGATAGGAGAAGGCGGAAACGCTCAGTCCTATCCTCTTTTTGAACAATCACCTCTGGAGCAAGAGCCAGGGAATCTAAACTTTCTTTAAGGGCAGTGCGCAAACGCTCCGCAGATTCCTGAGCAGCCGCTTCCGTATCAAGATTAAGCGGAATACCCGCAGCAATCGCGCGCAAAGCATCTTCATCCATGGTGCGTGACAAGCGATCAACAACAGCCTGAATCACTTGATAGTTGCGAGCTAGCTCATCGAGCTCTGGGCCTTGTATCAACTCGCCGCTCGGCGTCTGAATCGAGGCAGATTCCAAAGCAATCTTTAAGAGTAATTGGTTTAATTCAGAATCGTCTTTGATGTACTGCTCATTTTTACCAAACTTCACCTTATAGAGCGGGGGTTGGGCAATATAAATATGGCCGCGCTCGATCAACTCAGGCATTTGGCGATAAAAGAAGGTTAACAACAAGGTACGGATGTGGCTGCCGTCAACGTCCGCATCGGTCATGATGATGATGCGGTGATAACGCAATTTGTCGGCCTTGTATTCCTCAATGCCAATTCCGGTGCCAAGCACCGTGATTAAAGTTACCACCTCTTGGCTGGCGAGCATTTTGTCAAAGCGCGCTTTTTCCACGTTCAGAATCTTCCCTTTTAAAGGAAGGATTGCCTGAAACCGGCGATCGCGTCCTTGCTTTGCAGATCCGCCCGCAGAGTCGCCCTCGACAATAAACAATTCTGATTTTTCTGGATTTTTTTCTTGGCAATCGGCCAACTTACCTGGCAGGCCCAAACCATCAAGCACACCTTTGCGGCGAGTCATATCGCGGGCCTTGCGGGCAGCTTCGCGAGCGCGGGCTGCATCAACTATCTTGCCGCATAAAATCTTAGCGTCCGCGGGGCGCTCTTGAAGATATGCACTTAAAGCCTCAGCAACAATCTCCTCAACCGGACCGCGCACCTCACTTGAGACCAACTTATCTTTGGTTTGGCTAGAAAATTTTGGTTCTGGGACCTTTACCGACAGAACGCATGTAAGGCCCTCGCGCATATCGTCGCCCGAGATTTCAACCTTCGCTTTTTTTGCAACCTCGTGCTCATCAATGTATTTATTGATCACACGCGTCATAGCGGCGCGCAAGCCTGTTAAATGGGTGCCGCCATCACGCTGCGGAATATTGTTGGTGAAACACAATACCTGCTCACTAAAACTGTCATTCCATTGCATCGACACTTCAGCAGTAATTTGTCCACCAAGATCGGATGGGCGATTGCCTTCTGCATAAAAGATATTGGGGTGGAGAACGCTCTTGGTTTGATTGATGTACTCAACAAACCCTTTCACACCACCAGAGTAAGCAAAATCTTCCTCCTGGCCAGAGCGTTGATCAATTAAACGAATATGAACACCATTATTTAGGAAGGAAAGTTCACGAATACGTTTAACCAAGATTTCATAATGGAATTCGACTTTTCCAAAAATCTCTTCATCGGCTAAGAAATGAACTTCAGTACCTGTTTTTTCGGTGTCGCCTGTAATTGATATTGGTGAGATCGCTACGCCTTGCGCCTCTTCGATATTGCGATTTTGAATAACACCGCGGGCAAACTCCATGTAATGAACTTTTCCATCGCGGCGAATGGTTAACTTTAACCACTTTGAAAGTGCGTTGACGCAACTGACGCCAACACCATGTAAGCCGCCAGATACCTTATAACTGTTTTGATCAAACTTGCCGCCCGCATGCAACTCCGTCATGACGATTTCGGCTGCACTACGCTTTGGGTCGTGCTTGTCGTCAAACTTCACCCCGGTTGGAACACCGCGGCCATTATCAACAATGGATATTGAGTTATCCGTTTGAATAACGACCGTAATTTCGGTGCAATACCCTGCGAGCGCTTCATCAATCGAGTTATCCAGAACTTCAAAAACCAAATGATGTAGGCCGGTCCCATCGGATGTATCGCCAATGTACATTCCAGGACGCTTACGAACTGCTTCTAAACCCTCCAGAATTTGAATGGATGATGCGCCGTACTGCTCTACTGCCTTTATATCTTCAGTCATATTTTTCTAATTTAAATGCGCATTGGCATTACAACGTACTTAAAGTCCTCG
>JAIXPY010000015.1 GCA_027486025.1 Burkholderiaceae bacterium | reverse complement strand
GAGACCCTGCTTAGTCTGATTGGATTTATTGCCGTGCTGATGTATTTAAAGCCACTCAAGCAAGAATACAAACGGCAGAAAAAAGAAAAAGAGTTGCAATCCAAGCAGCAGTCTGACCAGCAACCCACGCCGTAATAAATCAAGCTATGCATACCGAATCTTTTGTCGCCGAATTGCAATCGATTGTGGGGCTGAATTACGTCTTGATCAGTGCAGACGACAAGGCACCTTTTTTAACCGACTGGCGTAAGCGCTTCACCGGCAAGGCAATTGCCGTAGTAATGCCTGCCAGCACAGAAGAAGTGGCTGCCGTTGTGAAATGCTGTATCACTGCTAAAGTGCCGATCGTGACGCAAGGTGGCAATACGGGCTTTTGTGGCGGCGCCACTCCTTACCCCAGTGGCCACGAAATCGTCCTCAGCCTAAAACGCATGAATCGCATTCGTAGTACTGACATTGCCAATCAAACCATGACGGTGGAAGCTGGCTGTATTTTGCAATCGATCCAAGTGGCAGCGACCGAAACAGGCCACCTCTTTCCCCTTAGCTTGGGAGCGGAAGGCAGCTGCATGATTGGCGGTAATTTAGCAACCAATGCCGGCGGCACGAATGTGCTGCGCTATGGCAATGCGCGTGATCTTTGCTTGGGCTTAGAAGTCGTCACTGCCCAAGGAGAAATCTGGCATGGTCTCAAAGGGCTACGCAAAGACAACACCGGATATGACTTGCGTGATCTCTTCATTGGCTCAGAAGGAACGCTCGGCATTATTACTGCAGCCGTATTGAAGTTATACCCCCTCCCCCTATCGCAGTGGACCACCCTAGTCGCTACGAATGACATTCCATCGGCGATTGCCCTCTTGGGTTTATTTCAAAAGCGAGCAGCTTCGCTACTCACTGGATTTGAGATGATGACGCAGGAGTCTTTGGATTTATGCGCAAGCCATTTCCCGCAGATGGCCAATCCGCTGAGCAATAATCCGCCTTACACCATTCTGATTGAGTTATCCGATCATGAAAGCGAAGAGCATGTACGGCTCTTGCTGGAGCAAATATTAGAGACTGCCCTAGAAGACGGTTTGGTGTCGGATGCCATCATTGCTAGCAATCTATCGCAAGCGCAAGCCTTTTGGCAGATGCGAGAACACATCACCCTCGCTCAGGCCCAAGAAGGCGCGAACTTAAAACACGACATCACCCTCCCCCTATCGAGCTTAGATCAATTTATGCAAGGTACCGATGCGTTGATGCGTAGCGCATACCCCGGCATCCGCATTATTAATTTTGGGCATCTTGGGGATGGCAATTTGCATTACAACATTGCGCCGCCAAAGGGCGTCGACCCCCATGCATTTAATCAAGCTGAAGAAACTGCGATTCATGAGCTGGTCTATGCGCAGGTGGAGCAATATGGTGGCTCGATCTCCGCTGAGCACGGAGTCGGTCAACTTAAGCTCGATGGCTTGCGTGCGCACCGCGGCGCTGTAGCCCACGACATGATGAAAGCGATCAAGCGTGCGTTCGACCCAGACAATATCCTCAACCCCAATAAAGTGGTCTCGATTTAAACGCGCCTACTTTACGGCGTTTTAGCGCAGGGGTAGCGGCTGCTTAAAAAGCGAATAATAGTTTTGGCAGCGTAGTCCCCGTTGTATTGGGGGCGAGCTTGCGTCCATACTAAAAACTCAGACAGTACCGTATCACGCGATATCGCCTTGGGCAGGCAAATAGTCGGCTTGGCGCTTGGGCTGCGTTGCATCACGAACGATTGGTAAACACCCTCACCAAAACCAAAGCAAAAATTTTGCGCTTCCACATCGGCGCGGTTTTGACACAGTGCTACAAACGCGGCGGTAGATGCATCGCTATTCGGTAAAGGGGTTTGTGCGTGTACACCAGCACTAATCACACCAGTGGCCGCAAACATCAATGCGGCACGCCGCAGAGGCTGAAAAAAATGGAAGGTATTCATATTGAGATCTGTTTTATTGATTGATTAGCGCCGAAAGCCGCCAAAATGGCCACCACCAAAACCGCCTCGACCGCCGCCATAGCCCCCGCGGTCACCACCAAAACCACCGCGATCTCCGCCAAAGCGGTCTTGATTGGCATCTGAGCGCGCTTGGCTACGCAGGGCATTCTCTTGTAGGCTTTCCCGATCGACATTGGGGTTGGCTCGATCTTGCGCCGCATCGGCACGGGCTGATTGGTTTAGCTGACTGGCTTGCTGGCGCTCCTGGGCCGTCGCATTTTTTTGGAAGTCACTATTGGCACGTTGATCCAATTGCCGCGCATCTTGCTTTTGCTGTGCCGTTGCATTGTTCTTCCAGTCATTGGCCAAGCGCTGCTGATTCTGAATACTACTTGGGCCAATAATCCCCCGATTAGGACGGATCGTATCGCCGGTGTTATTCACATTGATCGTGCCGTTATTCCAGCTAGGGGTTGACCAAAAATCCGCACCAATGGCCATACCAACACCAAAGGCCATCATGCCCCATGCAGGGTTGTAGGCTGGGTAAGGTGGGTAGTCTGCATAAGGCCATGGGCCATACACATCATTGGGGTTATAGGTGGGGACATACACTACCTGCGTGCTTGCCGGCATGATCAGAATATTGGAATTGGGGTCCGTTACCACCGTCATTTGCGCATTGGTTTTTAACGTGCCCGCTTGCTGTGCCCGCTTACGCAAGGCTTGCACTGCCTTCATCGTATCGGCAGGCTGCAATTTATATGCGTTGCCTAAATTTTGCGTCCACTCTAAATTGCTGCCCATCATATTAAAGGCTTGCGGAAAGGAGATCAGCGACTTGACGCTGTCATTCCACGTTTGGGCATTGAGGGCGTTTTGCAAGGCAGTGCCACTGAGGCTAGCATTGCTTCGCCTCCAGTTATAGGCTTCTGCAATTTCCAGAGGATAAGTCGAGCCCAGCAACATGAGGGATAAGAGAGGGTCGGGATAAAGCGCAATCGAGGAAACCAGCGATTGCAATTGCTGCTGCGAGAATGCCGGAGATTGTGCCTGACTGGGGTCATATGCACTTTGCATATACGACTGCCCTTCGTTAGGCATGGTGTTGGTATTCGATGCACAGCCCACCAAGAATGCCGATGTGCTCAGCGCAGTGGTGGCCAATACGGCCAATCGGGTAATTCGCAAAATAAAACCCCTTTAATTGCAAGTAGGGACTTATTTTGTCATGAATTTGACGATGCGCAAAGAGATGCTTTAGGCCTTTTGATTGATGCGCTGGATCAAGGCTTCGGCGCTTTCTTTACGCTCACTGTAGCGATCGACTAAATAGTCTGCATTACCCCGGGTCAGCAGAGTAAATTTATATAACTCTTCGAGCACATCGACTACGCGATCAAAATACGCGGAGGGTTTCATGCGGTCATGCTCATCAAACTCAAGGAAGGCTTTCGCAACCGACGATTGATTGGGGATCGTAATCATACGCATCCAGCGGCCTAGAACACGCATCTGATTAACCGCATTAAATGATTGCGAGCCACCGCAAACTTGCATCAAGGCCAAAGTCTTACCCTGAGTAGGCCTTACCGCACCGATGCTCAGTGGAATCCAATCAATTTGGGACTTCAGAATTCCGGTCATCGCACCATGGCGTTCGGGTGAGCACCACACCATCCCTTCAGACCATTCGCAAAGCTGACGCAGCTCCGCTACCTTGGGGTGGGCTTCTGGAGCATCATCGGGCAAAGGCAAACCACTCGGATTGAAGATCTTGACCTCGCCCCCCATTAGGGTGAGGATACGAGCGGCCTCTTCCGCGAGTAACCGGCTAAAGGAACGTGCCCGCAGGGATCCATAGAGCAATAAAAATCGTGGGGCATGGGAAGGCTGGGGATGATGCAATTGAGCTGCGCTGGGAATAGCAAAGCTGGCTAGATCAAGCTGTGGCAAATCATCTGTCTTGGTGGCATCAAATGAAGTCATGGCATTCATTGTAATAAGGGCACTGCCTTAATGCGCTGGCCGCCATTTATTGAGCATTGCAACTAAGGAAAGCATGACGGGTACTTCGACTAAGACACCCACTACCGTAGCCAAGGCTGCGCCTGAGTTGAGTCCAAATAAAGAAATCGCTACCGCGACGGCAAGCTCAAAAAAGTTGGACGTCCCAATTAAACACGCCGGGCCTGCTACATCATGCGGCAACCTCAATCTTTTCGCAGCCCACCAACTAATAAAGAAAATGCCATAGGTTTGCAGTATCAGGGGAATTGCAATCAAGACAATAACAAGCGGCTTTTCAATAATCGTGTTGGCCTGAAATCCAAACAGCAGCAGTACGGTTGCGATCAAGCCCACGATCGACCAAGGCTTGAGTTTCGCAACGAAGTGCCCTACTGCATCGGCTGAGCGCTTAGCCAACACAAAGCGAGTAGCAATACCCGCAACGAGGGGTAAGACTACATACAAAATAGTCGAGATGAGGAGCGTCTCCCACGGCACTGTGACATCGGTAACGCCCAATAGAAAAGCGGCAATTGGCGCAAAGGCAACCACCATAATCAAATCGTTAACCGATACCTGAACCAAGGTGTAATTCGCATCACCCTTCACCAATTGGCTCCAGACAAATACCATCGCAGTACATGGCGCTACGCCAAGCAAGATCATGCCGGCGATGTATTCTTGTGCCGACTGAGGGTCTACCCAGGGCGCAAAAATGTATTGGAAGAAGAGTACGCCTAATGCGGCCATCGTGAACGGCTTGACTAACCAGTTAATCACGAGCGTTAAGAACAAGCCCTGAGGTTTTTTATGAATGTCCTTTACAGCGCTCCAATCAATTTGGATCATCATCGGGTAAATCATGATCCAAATCAGAACAGCAACCACAAGATTGACATGCGCAAACTCAATCAGTGCAATTGCCTGAAATACTCCCGGCATGAGTAAGCCCAGCACTACACCGGCAGCAATACCAAGGCCAACCCAGACCGTTAAAAACCGTTCAAATAGACCCACCTTAGACCTTTGCTAGTTTGTTGATTTCAGCTTGAATGCTCATCGCATCCAGCTTCTCTAATGGCAAAGAGCCGAGCATATCAATGCGTTTTTTTAGTCCGCCCATGACGTCTCGAAAAGCCCGGCGCTTATCCTCATCACTACCGCTCACTTGCGATGGGTCCGGAAAGCCCCAGTGGGCTGTTGCCGGATTGCCCGGCCAAACGGGGCATACTTCGCCAGCCGCATTGTCACAGACCGTAATAATAAAATCCATCTTAGGCGCATCAGGCAAGGCAAACTCATCCCAGTTTTTGGAGCGCAGTTTGCTGTTGTCGTATCCCAGCTCGCCTGCGATCTCAGCGGCAAACGGATTGACTCGGGTGCCAGGCGTAGAGCCGGCAGAGTAACCAATAAAACGACCGCTCGCGTGGGTCGAGGCCAAAGCCTCACCTAAAACGGAGCGAGCTGAGTTGTGCGTGCATAAAAATAAAACGTTGTATTGCTTCATAGCGCTTTCACCTTTCGAGTAAGGGGTTTAGGAAGGCAGGATTGACCGCCGCAGCAGTTATCCAGCAAAAATTCGACCAAGGCAGCGGTGTGCTCTGCGTTGGGTCGGTATATAAGATTGCGGCTTTGACGCTCTTGCGTAATCAGCCGGGCTTGCATCAATTCTTTTAAATGAAAGCTCAGCGTGGCATTGGGTATACCCAGCATTTCATGAATTTGGGTTGGCGTTAAGCCGGTATCGCCTTTTTGCACAATCAGGCGAAAGACATTCAATCGGGATTCCTGGCCTAGGGCGAGGAAGGCATTGACTGCATCATTATTTTTCATATTTCGATAATAATGGAAATATATGACGAATCTGTGACAGCCAAAAAACAAAGGGCTATGACGATCGCATAGCCCTTTTGTAGGTAAAGAAAAACCGATTAGCTTTTAAGTGCTTTGCTATTGAGTTGACCGCCCCAGCTAAATACCGAGTTTGCGATGCTACCGATGTCTTTTGCCATGCGCTTGGGTGACTGCGCAATCATGGGCTTCAGATTACTGAGCATTTTCTTTGCCTTCTTTTGATCCACTTTTTTATGAATCAAATTGGCGTCGGGCAAATCCGGCGTGCTGCTCTTTGGCGGCAGTAAGGTAGCCAGTGAAATCGAGTCCATGTATGACTCCATTTTGACAGCCAAATCACGCCAAATTGCGCCATCCAGGCCATCTGTAGACCCTTTACTGTGATCAACCGCACGCATGATGTCCCCAATCGATACCTGCTGCGGTGGGCGCGTTAACCAATAACCTCCGCCTGGGCCCTTATGGCTATCGATGAGTTGGGCGGTTTTCAGATTACTGAAAATCTGCTCTAAGTAGGAAACGGAAATATCGGTCTGCTTGCTAATGTTTTGCAAGTTAATCGCATATTTGCCCTGAGACTGGCTCGCTAAACTAACCAAGGCTTCGACGGCATACCGACTTTTAGTGGTGATTTTCATATTCATCTACTCCTTATGGATCTTGATGAATACACTTTAGACTTAAATTCATTCATTAAAAAGAAGATAATAATGTAATATATTTTCGTTATTTACTGAATGTTATCCTATAATACGTAAGGATTCTTAATCAAATCATGGACGCAAAAGCATGACACAGCTCTTTAACTACAGGCACTTACATTACTTTTGGGTGGTAGCCAAGGAAGGCAGTATGACCAAGGCTGCTAGCAGACTGAATATTGCCGTTCAAACTATCAGCTCTCAAGTGCATGAGCTGGAAAAAGACTTGGGGCATTTGTTGTTTAAACCAGCAGGGCGCGGTTTAACGCTGACCGATGCCGGTTTTGCTGCCATGAAATTGGCAGACCAAATTTTTCAGATCGGTGAAAAATTGCCCAGCATTGTCAGCGGCTCTGCTGCCATACCCCGAAATCGCCTAGCCCTAGGTGTTGCTGACGGCTTACCAAAGCTTGTCAGCAAAGAATTACTCGAAAGCATCATTCATGAACAGCAAATTCAGTTGGTATGCCACGAAGGGGAATTCGAGGACTTGCTGGCTGATTTGGCCCTGCATCGCCTAGATCTCGTTTTTGCTGATCGCCCTGCTCCCGTCAATAAAAACATGAGCCTCTACAGTCAGGAACTGGGACATTCGCCGGTCAGCTGGCTTGCTTCGGCCGAGTTGCTCGAGCAAGCAAAAGAGAATTTTCCCTACAGCCTTGCAACCATTCCCGTCATCATGCCAACCTACCACTCGACCGTACGCTTTAAATTGGATTTGTGGTTTGAAAAACTGGGCATCACTCCGAACATCGTTGGGGAGTTTGAGGATAACGCGTTGATGGTCACCTTTGGATCGAGTGGCTTTGGTGTATTTCCAGCGGCATCCATTTTGCTATCCGAGCTCGAACACCATTACCAAGTACATCCGGTAGGTGCCTGCGAAGACATTCATGAATATTTTTATGCCATACGATCGGAAAAGCGGATACAGCATCCTTTGGTGCAATCGATTCTGGCAACACCGATGCGTAGCATGGGTCTCAGTAGCAGAAAGCCTAGCAGCGTGAAATAAAAAAACGCCTGGAGTTGCCAGGCGTTTTCTATTGCAAGCGGAATGATCTCCGCCGAATTGGCTAACTTACTTCGCAATAAATCCTGCTTCTTGCATCAACTGTCTATGCAATGCAGCGTTCGCGTCTAACCACTTATCAAACTCTTTGCCGCTCATGAAGGTTTGGTTAAAGGCGCCGTCGGCCATGAACTTCTTCCATTCTGGGGTGGCAATGACTTTCTTAAAGAGATCAACGTAGTAGGTTACCTGATCTTGGGTTACGCCTGGAGCCATGAAAATACCGCGCAGCATCACGTAGTCAGTCGGTACGCCTACTTCTTTACAGGTTGGAATGTCGTTCCAGGACTG
>JAIXPY010000203.1 GCA_027486025.1 Burkholderiaceae bacterium | reverse complement strand
CGAGTCCGTAAAAGCTTTGCTAAGCGCGTAAATAATCACCAGGTTCCGTACCTGATCGCAACGCAGCTGGAGTCCTACGCTAAATTTTTACAGGCGGATAAGTCGCCTGCCGCCCGCATTAATGAGGGATTACAGGCTGCCTTTACGTCTGCATTTCCTATTGTTTCGAACAATGGCTACGCACGGATGGAATACGTTTCCTTCCAATTGTCACAGCCGCCTTTTGACGTCAAAGAGTGCCAGCAGCGTGGGTATACCTACCACTCAGCACTGCGCGCTAAAGTTCGCTTGATTATTTATGATCGCGAAGCACCGACCAAAGTAAAAGAAGTAAAAGAGAGCGAAGTCTACATGGGCGAAATCCCACTCATGACTGAAAATGGCTCCTTTGTGATCAACGGCACCGAGCGCGTAATCGTTTCTCAGTTGCATCGCTCACCTGGCGTGTTCTTTGAGCACGATAAGGGTAAGACACATAGCTCAGGTAAGTTGCTGTTTTCAGCACGCATCATTCCTTACCGTGGTTCATGGCTCGATTTTGAGTTTGATCCAAAAGACATTTTATATTTCCGTGTTGACCGTCGCCGCAAGATGCCTGTCACGATTTTGCTCAAAGCCATTGGCTTAACCAATGAGCAGATTCTGGCTAACTTCTTTAACTTCGATCACTTTACGCTGAGCCAAAATGGCGCATCGATGGAATTTGTTCCAGAGCGCTTGCGTGGTCAGTTGGCCAACTTCGATGTGCTCGACAAGAATGGTGTCGTCGTCGTTCAAAAAGACAAGCGCATTAACGCAAAACACATTCGCGAACTCGAGGCTGCTAAAACTAAAGCCATCATCGTTCCAGATGATTATTTGGTTGGTCGCGTGGTTGCTAAAAATATTATTGATCCGGATTCAGGCGAGTTACTGGCCTATGCCAATGACGAAATCACAGAGGAGCTCTTGGCTACCTTGCGTGATGCCGGCATTAAGCAACTCGAAACCATCTATACCAACGACCTCGATTCTGGCGCCTACATTTCGCAGACATTGCGTACAGACGAAACCGCTGATCAAACAGCGGCGCGTATTGCGATTTATCGCATGATGCGTCCTGGTGAACCGCCAACCGAAGATGCGGTTGAGGCTTTGTTCCAGCGCTTGTTCTACAACGAAGACAGCTATGATTTATCGCGCGTCGGTCGTATGAAGGTCAACAGCCGTCTTGGTCGTTCCGAAATGGAAGGTCCAATGGTTCTTTCGAATGAAGATATTCTTGACACCATTAAGTCGCTGGTTGACTTGCGTAACGGCAAGGGCGAAGTCGATGATATCGATCACTTAGGTAATCGCCGTGTACGTTGCGTTGGTGAGTTGGCTGAGAATCAATTCCGTGCCGGTTTATCCCGCGTTGAGCGCGCAGTAAAAGAGCGCCTTGGCCAGGCTGAAACCGAAAATCTGATGCCGCACGATTTGATTAATAGCAAGCCAATCTCATCGGCTATTCGCGAGTTCTTCGGCTCTTCACAGCTGTCGCAGTTTATGGACCAAACCAACCCATTGTCCGAGATCACGCACAAGCGTCGTATTTCTGCATTGGGACCTGGTGGTTTGACGCGTGAGCGTGCCGGCTTTGAGGTACGCGACGTGCATCCGACCCACTACGGTCGTGTTTGCCCAATCGAAACACCAGAAGGACCAAACATTGGTCTGATCAACTCACTCGCACTATTTGCCCGCTTGAATGAGCATGGTTTCCTAGAGACCCCATATCGTAAAGTTGCCAATAGCAAGGTAAGCGATGAAGTGGTTTACCTGTCTGCCATTGAAGAGGCAAAGTATGTGATTGCGCAGGCCAATGCAACCATCGATAAGAGCGGTAAGTTGGCTGATGAGTTGGTATCGGCGCGTCAAGCAGGCGAGACCATGATGGTGAGCCCAGAGCGCATTGATTTCATTGACGTTGCTCCAAGCCAAATCGTTTCTGCAGCAGCTTCGCTCGTCCCATTCTTGGAGCATGATGATGCAAACCGCGCCTTAATGGGCGCGAACATGCAGCGTCAAGCGGTTCCATGCTTGCGTCCAGATAAGCCATTGGTCGGTACAGGCCTTGAGCGTATTGTCGCGGTGGATTCCGGTACGGTTGTATTGGCAACCCGCGGCGGTATCGTGGATTACGTTGATGCAAACCGTATTGTGATTCGTGTAAACGATGACGAAACAGCGGCAGGCGAAGTGGGCGTAGATATCTACAACCTCATCAAGTACACCCGTTCAAACCAAAACACCAACATCAACCAGCGTCCAATCGTGCAGGTGGGCGACCGCGTTGCCCGTGGTGACGTCGTTGCTGACGGCGCGTCGACCGATTTGGGTGAATTGGCTTTAGGTCAAAACATGACCGTGGCATTTATGCCATGGAACGGTTACAACTTCGAAGACTCCATCTTGATCTCGGAGAAAGTCGTTGCAGATGACCGCTACACCTCGATTCACATCGAAGAGTTGTCGGTTGTTGCGCGCGACACCAAACTGGGTTCGGAAGAAATCACACGCGATATTTCTAATTTGGCAGAGTCACAACTCTCCCGCTTAGATGAGAGCGGTATTGTCTATATCGGCGCTGAAGTCGAAGCAGGTGACGTTCTGGTTGGTAAAGTAACGCCAAAAGG
>JAIXPY010000048.1 GCA_027486025.1 Burkholderiaceae bacterium | reverse complement strand
TTTTGTGATCATCCATAAAATTCGGCCTAACAGGTCAAAGCCTGAGTGGCATAAAAAGGGCTATCCGTCATGGGTTGGGGTGTTCTCTAGCTGCTTCAGGCAATCGTCCAAGGCGACTTTGTGGGTCAGGAGTTAAGTTTGGACGCTATCGTCTGAGCGGATACGGTATGGGAGCAACCTATCAGGTAATTCTCACAATTCGCTCACTAGTTGCGCCATTATAGGGGAGGCTGCCTACAATAGCCAAATGGAATTATTTAGCCTACCCCTTGCCCCAAACTCCCATCGGCGTCATTTTTTAGGCCTTGCATCGACCTTAGCGGGGGTCAGCGCCCTTGGATTAAGCGCTTGTGCGACCGTTAGCCCTAAAAAACCGGTTGTTGGCTTGGTTCTGGGTGCCGGCGCCGCACGGGGCTTTGCCCACATCGGCGTGATTAAAGCCCTGGAGGCTCAAGGCATTTCACCCAACCTGGTGGTGGGCAGCAGTGCGGGCAGCGTGATTGCCTCCCTTTATGCCTCAGGCTTAAGCGGGAATGACCTCAATCGAATCGCACTCAGTCTAGACGAGGCAGCGATTGCCGACTGGGGACTCCCCTTCGCCGGTCGATTTGGGGGCTTAATTAAGGGGGATGCACTGCAGGCCATGATCAATCGGGAAGTAAAAAATCGGCCCATTGAACAGATGCGTATCCCTTTGGGTGTGGTTGCCACCGATTTGCAATCCGGCAAAGGGGTACTCTTTCGTAGTGGCAATACCGGTATAGCGGTGCGCGCCTCCTGCAGTATTCCGGGTGTATTTCAGCCCACCACCATTCAGGGTCGCGAGTATGTCGATGGGGGTCTTATCACACCAGTACCAGTGCAATACGCGAAGCAAATGGGCGCTACCGTAGTGATTGCAGTTTCGATTTCAAATGAGCCCGGCCAACAAAATGCAAGCGGTACTTTAGGTGTTCTTCAGCAAACCATCAGCATCATGCAGCAAAGCATTAATAGCTACGAGCTACAAAGTGCCGACATCGTGATTCAGCCAAAACTCCATCAAATGGGCGGTGCTGACTTTAAGGCGAGAAGCGCGGCAATACTGGCTGGGGAGATTGCCACTCAAGAAAAAATGGCTCAGATAAAAGCAGCGATCAGCGCTTAAAACATCTGGGTTTGTTTTTTAAACTTCTTCATCTCATTCATGAGATTTTTGCGTTCTTGCTCGGAAAACTCATCGCTACCGTCAAGGCGCCGGGCACCATCAAAACGCTTATCCCAATACACACTCGTCATGTCGTCCACCCGAATGCTGGCGCCTTTGGATGGCGAGTGAATGAATTTATTCTCACCGACATAAATTCCCACATGCGAGAAGGTCATGCGCATGGTGTTGAAGAACACTAAATCGCCAGGCTGTAGATCATCGCGGGTAATTGACTTCCCTACTTTGCTCATCTGGGACGATTTACGTGGAATCAAAAAGCTCAGCTTGTCTTTGAAAACGTAGGCGACGAAACCGCTGCCATCAAGGCCTGATTGCGGAATATCCATATTCCAGCGATACCGCACACCAATCAATTCCATTGCCTGATTAATCAAATTCTCAGAACGACCGGATACTGAATCCACCAGCTTATCTGCAGCGCGAATGAAATACGCTTTGCCTGCCTGCGTAAACGATTCGGTCGGAGCCTCTTTGGTCTGCTCATTTGCTCCGGCAGCCGTACAAACCACAAGCGAACATACCAGCGCGAGCGAACGCGCAAGTTGGGGTGCAGAAGGGGAATGGCTAAAAGACATTGGCATAGCCGGAGTGTATCAAACTTTTTACAATCCTCCAAGCCGGCTTAATTATCTTAAGTCATTGTTTATATTGAATATTTAAGCGTAATGCGGGGATAAATTGCCTATTTTTTAGGCAGAATTGCACTGTCGTGGTGCGCTAAGTCATTTCAGCGGCAGTAAATAGCTGCTTGGTATAGGCCTGCTTGGGATGGGCAATCAAGGTCTCGGTCTCGCCAAACTCGACTACCTTGCCCTCTTTTAAGACCATGATCTGGTGCGACATCGCCCGAATCACAGCCAGATCATGACTGATCATCAGGTATGCCAGGTTGTACTTTTTCTGCAGCTCAGTCAGTAGCGCCAGTACCTGCTTCTGAATGGATACATCCAAAGCCGAGGTAGGCTCATCCAGTACCAGGATTTGCGGCCGCAATACTAAGGCGCGGGCAATCGCAATCCGTTGGCGCTGCCCTCCCGAAAATTCATGGGGGTAACGCTGCAAGGCCGATCGATCTAAGCCAACCTCTTTGAGCATATCGAGCACCCTGCCCTCGCGCTCACCCGCTGTTAGATTAGGAAAATGAACATCCAGTCCTTCGGACACAATTTGCAGGACAGTCATGCGCGGTGAAAGCGATCCAAATGGATCTTGAAAAATCACTTGCAAGCTGGAGCGCAGATTACGCCTCGCTGCAGAGTCCAGCGCTTGCCAATCATTGCCCAGCACATTGACGGTACCGCCAACCTGAGCCGCAGAATCACCCAGCAAGCCCAAAATCGCCATACCCAAGGTTGTTTTGCCAGATCCGGATTCCCCAATCACCCCAATAGTCTGTCCTTGCCGCAATTCAAACTGTACTTTTTTTAGCACGGTATGGCGCGGTGGTTTTTTAAAGAAGGATAAAAGCTGCAGAGGATTCCCCGATTTTGATCCGGGATAGGATACGTGGAGATTGTCGGTGCTCAGTAATACCGGGGCTAAGGGCATCACGGGTAGTAATTCGCGTACTGGCTCGCTATTGACCAAGGCTTCGGTATAACTGTTTTCAGGATGCTCGAAAACCTGCTGAGTCGGACCACACTCCATTAACTTGCCTTGATTTAATACCGCGATACGTTCACCAAAATGGCGCACTAAATTCAGGTCGTGGGTAATTAGCAGGATGCTCATGCCCTGATCGCTCTTCGCCTCGGCTTGCAGCTCGATGAGGAGTTCCAAGATTTGCATGCGCAAACTCACATCTAAGGCGGTCGTTGGCTCATCGGCAATCAGTAAACGGGGTTTGCATGCCAAAGCCATAGCAATCATGGCGCGCTGACGCTGTCCACCGGAGAGTTGGTGCGGATAGGAATAAAAACGGCGCTCTGGATCAGGGATGCCGGTCTTACGCAAAAGTGCAATGGCTTTCTCTATGCATTCCGCTTTTGATGTGAGGGGCTCATGCACCAGAACCGCTTCGACGATTTGATTGCCAATCGTAAAGAGCGGATTTAAAGCCGTCATCGGCTCCTGAAAAATCATGGCAATGTCGCGCCCCCGAATTTCCCGAATGGCAGGCTCTGAGAGCGTAAGCAAGTCAGTCGATTGGGGCGTTAAGGCGGGTGTTAATTCAGTTTGCCTTGCACTCACAGGAGTCCAAATTAACTTTCCTTCTACTTTGGCGCCCTCGGGCAAGAGGCGCAGCGGAGCTAAAGCAGATAAGGTTTTCCCAGAACCCGATTCACCCACCAAGGCCACGCGCTCACCGACGCCAATATCCAGGCTCAGATTTTTGACCGCAAACTTTTCACGTCGCCCGGATCCAAATGAAATCGAGAGATTATCGTATCGCAGTAAAGGGGCGGCTAATGTCAATTGATCACTCATCAGCGTGCCCCCAATACTGCGCCACTCTTACGGGAATCAAATGCATCGCGCAAGGCTTCACCCATAAAGGTGAGCAATAACAAGGTTGAGACCAATACAACAAAGGTGGATAAGGAGATCCACCATGCATCGAGATTGCCTTTTCCTTGGGCTAATAACTCACCCAAACTTGGCGTACCTGGAGGCACGCCCAGACCCAGAAAGTCGAGGCTAGTTAGGGATAGAATCGCAGCGCTCATGCGAAATGGCAAAAAGGTAATCACGGGCGTTAGGCTGTTGGGCAAAATATGGCGCCGCATGATTTGCATATTGGTTAAGCCCAAGGCGCGCGCTGCTCGAACGTATTCCAAGGCGCGATTACGGAAAAATTCGGCGCGTACGTAGTCGGACAAACCCATCCAACTAAATGCAGCCAACAACACTACCAAGAGCCAAATACTTGGGGTAAAAATCGACGCAAAAATAATCAGCAAATACAACTCGGGCATCGCTGACCAAATCTCGATGGCGCGCTGGGTAACTAAATCAAACTTGCCGCCAAAAAATCCCATCAGCGCGCCCGTAATAATGCCGACCGTCACGCCCACGATAGTCAAAGCCAGGCCAAACAGGATGGATAAACGAAAGCCATAAATTAAACGCGCCAACACATCCCGCCCCCGGTCATCGGTGCCAAGCCAGTTATCCATGGAAGGCGCTGCTGGATTAGGCGACTTCGCAAAGTAGTTCAGAGTCTCAAAGCTATAGGGAATCGGTGGATAGATCGCCCAGTTGCCTTTGGTGGTGATGCTACGCCGAATATCCGGATCCAAGAAATCCGTCGGCGTCGCAAAGTCACCGCCAAAAACGGTTTCTGGCTGACTCTGCAGAATAGGGAAATAAAACTGGCCTTGATAGCGCACGACTAGGGGTTTGTCATTGGCGATCAACTCGGCGCATACGCTAAGACCAAAGAGAATCAGAAAGATCCACAAACTGGTGTAGCCCAAGCGATTGGCTTTGAAACGCTGCCACCGATTCATGAGCCGCCCCCGGCACCAAACTGAATTCGCGGATCCACCAAGACATAGCAAACATCCGAGATGAGTTTGGTAAAGAGGCCAATCAAGGTAAAGAGGTACAGGGTGCCAAACACCACTGGGTAGTCTCGGCGCATCACGGACTCATAGGCCAATAAGCCTAGGCCATCGAGTGTGAATAGGGTTTCGATCAATAACGAACCCGTAAAAAAAGCACCTACAAATGCAGCTGGAAATCCAGTCACCAAAGGCAATAAGGCGTTACGGAAAACGTGCTTCCAGAGCACCTGTTTTTCACTTAAACCTTTGGCTCGCGCCGTCAGCACATACTGCTTACGAATCTCTTCTAAAAAGGAGTTTTTAGTCAGCATCGTAATGACAGCAAAACTGCCGAGTACTGATGCCGTAATCGGCAAGACTAAATGCCAAAGGTAATCGAGGACCTTACCCATCATGGTCAAATCATTCCAGTTGTCGGATGTTAAGCCCCGCAATGGAAAGATTTGCAGAAAACTACCGCCACCAAATATCACCAGCAGCAAGACGCCAAGTACAAATCCCGGAATGGCATAGCCCACCAAGACCATGGTGCTGGTAACTGCATCAAAGCGACTACCCTCGCGTACCGCCTTGGCAATACCCAAGGGAATGGAGATCAGGTAACTAATAAAAAAGGTCCACAGACCAATGCTGATCGAGACCGGTAGCTTCGAAACGATCAACTGCCACACGCTTTGATGTTGGTAGTAGCTCTGCCCCAAATCAAACTGGGCAAAGCGCTTGAGCATGGCAAAGTAGCGCTCCAATGGCGGCTTATCAAAGCCGTACAAGGCCTTTACTTCGGCCAGACGCTCGGCATCGATGCCTTGGCGGCCACGGTAGGTGCTTCCACCACCCGATGACTCAGCACCGCTCACGGCGGCATCGCCCTTGCCTTTGAGCTCGAGCATTAACTGCTCTACTGGACCGCCCGGAACAAACTGCACCACGGCAAAGGTCAAGGTGAGGACGCCAAGCAAGGTTGGAATCATCAGTAAAATACGTTTAACAATGTAGGAGAGCAGTTGACCGTTCATTGGGATTTATCTGCCTTCCACCAGTTCAATAAAATCCAAGATTCAGCGGTGTAGTACAGCGGTGGCTCGGGATAACGCATCTCTTTCTTAAACGCCACGCGATGTGTAGGGTTGTACCACTGCGGAACAACGTAATAGCTATTCCATAGCACCCGATCGAGCGCGCGCGTCGCAGTCTGCAGTTGCGCGCGTGTCTCTGCGCGAACAATGGCATCGATCAAGGCATCGACTGCCGGCGAGCGAACGCCAATCACGTTATCCGATCCTTTTTCTTCAGCCGCTTTACTGCCAAAGCGATCATAGAGCTCGTTGCCAGGGCTTTGCGAATCCGGGAAGCGAATCGTGGTCATATCGAAGTCGTATTCATTCATGCGCTTTTGATGCAGCGCAAAGTCGCTGGTCCGCACATCTACCTTGATGCCTAATTTTTCTAAGTTGCGCACATACGATGAGATCACCCGCAAAAAGAAGGGGCCGTCCTCAACCATCTCAAAACGAAATGGCTCCCCTTTGGCATTGCGCAGGGCGCCATCGCGGTACGTCCAGCCAGCTTGCGCTAATAAGTCACGGGCTTTGAGTAAATTTTGGCGCAAGCTACTCGGCTCGACTGTTGTGGGGGGCGGCGGCATTGGCAGAAAGACGGCATCCGGAACTGCTTGCGGGAACTGCGCTTTGAGTTTTTGCAATAGCTTTAACTCATCCCCTTCCGGTTTAGCTGGCCCATCAAAATTAGCACTGAGGTCGCTATTCATAAAGTAACTGCTGATGCGACCGTACTGGTCGTAAAACAGTTGGCGATTGAGCCACTGAAAATCCAGCGCATAACCCAGCGCCTGACGTACCCGCTCATCCTGAAACAAGGGCCTGCGAATATTGACGGCAAAGCCTTGCATGCCGGCGCCATTGTGATTGATAAAGGCCTTTTTCAATAAGCTGCCATTATTGAATTTTGGCCCCACATAACTCTTCGCCCAATTTTTAGCGCGGTACTCGACCAAAGCATCAAACTCACCCGCCTTAAATGCTTCTAAGCGCACTGCATCGTCGGCATAGAGTTTGTAATGAATGCGGTCAAAATTGAAAAAGCCAACCCGGACATTGACGGTTTTGCCATCACGATCACCCCAGTAATTGGGATTGCGCTTGAACACCATGGTCTTGCCGGCGCGATAAGACTCAATCACGTAAGGGCCGCTCCCGATGGGATGCTCAAAGGCCAACTTATCAAATGGGGTTATCGTGCCATCGGGTTTTTTACCCCACGCCCGCGAGAAGATCGGCAGGCCGCCCACCATCACTGGCAACTCGCTATTGGGCTCTTTAAAGTCAAAGCGAATCACGCGCTCCGACACGACGACCGCTTGCTTCACATCGGCATACACCGTCCGAAATTGCGGATTAGCCAATTTACTCATCAAGGTATCAAAGCTGTGCTTGACGTCTGCAGCCAAGATTGGACTATCGTCGGAAAAACGGGCCTCCGGCCGAATCCGAAACGTCACCGACCTCTTGTCAGCCGCAACGGCAATATCTTCTGCGATCAAGCCATAAGCACTGGATACCTCATCGGCACTACCCACCGCTAAGGACTCGAACATCAATTGGGATACACCAGGTGCAGTCACGCCACGCAAGGTAAATGGGTTGAACTTATCAAAACTGGTGCGGCGATCGGGATTGGGAAGCGTTAAAGTGCCGCCTCGGGGCGCATTGGGATTAACGTAATCAAAATGGGCAAAGCCATCGGCGTACTTGGGCTTGCCGTATTGGGCTATCCCTTGGGCTGCATCAACCTTACCCCCGAAGCCAATCACCCCCAAGAGCAGTAGGACTGCGATTCGACCGGAATAAGTCCGAGCAAAAGGCGTGAGTAAGGGGGGCAAGTGAACCATATGCAACAATTGTAGATAGCAAATCACATTTGAAGCAAAGGATCTCATCATGGGCTTTTTATCGGGCAAACGGTTTTTAATCACCGGCCTCCTTTCTAACCGCTCCATTGCCTATGGCATCGCCAAGGCCTGCCACCGCGAAGGGGCTGAATTGGCCTTTACCTATGTCGGCGATCGCTTCAAGGAGCGTACCGTCGAATTTGCAAATGAATTCAATTCCAAGCTGATTTTTGACTGCGATGTTGGGAGCGACGAGCAAATTGCAGCCCTCTTTACTGATCTGGCCAAAACCTGGCCCCAGTTTGATGGCTTTGTGCACGCCATTGGCTTTGCTCCACGCGAAGCGATTGCCGGCGACTTTTTAGACGGACTCAGTCGCGAAGGCTTCAAGATTGCCCATGACATCTCTGCCTATAGCTTTCCAGCCATGGCAAAAGCAGCGCTACCCATGCTCAAAGCGAATGGCGCACTGCTGACCTTGACCTATTTAGGCTCGATGCGCAATGTCCCCAACTACAACACCATGGGCTTAGCGAAGGCTTCGCTTGAAGCATCGGTCCGTTACCTTGCGGGATCGCTTGGTCCTAAAGGCATTCGGGTCAATGGCATTTCAGCAGGGCCAATTAAAACCCTGGCTGCTTCCGGTATTAAAGGCTTTGGCAAAATTTTGAGTGCGGTTGAAGCGACTGCACCCCTGCGCCGTAATGTCTCGATTGATGACGTTGGTAATGCGGCGTCCTTCTTGATGTCGGATCTTGCGAATGGCATTACCGCGGAAATCATTTACGTAGACAATGGCTTTAGCCAAGTCGTTGGCGGCATGGACGAGGCTTGAAGATTCCGCTCACCGAGGCCCTGTGGTTTTGGGCTAAGCTAGGCTTCATTAGCTTTGGTGGGCCCGCGGGTCAAATTGCGGTTTTACATACCGAGTTAGTTGAAAAGCGCCGCTGGATTTCCGAACGGCGCTTTTTACATGCGCTGAACTATTGCATGCTATTGCCTGGGCCAGAGGCGCAGCAGTTGGTGACTTACATCGGCTGGCTGATGCACCGCAGTATTGGCGGTATTTTGGCTGGAGTCCTCTTCGTACTCCCCTCCTTATTAATCCTAATTGGGCTGGGCTGGGTCTATCTGACTTTTGGTCAGACTCCCTGGATCGCGGCTCTCTTTTTTGGTATCAAGCCGGCAGTCACTGCAATCGTCTTGTGCGCCGCCCTCAAAATCGGTCGGCGTGCAATTACGCACCGCGCCCTGTGGCTCATTACTGCACTCTCGTTTATTGCGATCTTCATCTTTAATGTACCTTTCCCGATCATTGTGGTTTGCGCCGCTCTGATTGGTGTTTGGGGCGGAAAAAAATACCCCGCCATTTTTAGCCCTAAGGTGCACGCCGTTGATGCCGTTAGCGCACAAGGAAAAAATAACGCCATCATTGACGATGCGACACCAACACCGGAGCACGCCATTTTTAGCGTTCAAAGCACGGTGAAGAAAGGAGTTGTAGGCGCGCTCTTATGGACCCTACCGATCACGCTGCTCATTCTCTTTTTTGGCTGGAAGACCCTCTACCCGCAGCTTGCTTGGTTTTTCACCAAAGCCGCTTTACTGACATTCGGTGGAGCCTATGCAGTGCTGCCGTATGTCTATCAGGGCGCAGTTGAACATTACCAGTGGGTCACCGCCAGTCAAATGATCGATGGACTTGCTTTGGGAGAGGCCACACCAGGGCCACTCATTATGGTACTTGCCTTTGTTGCTTATATTGCAGGCCATGTTCAAGAAACGCTTGGGCCCGATTTGGCCTTTTGGAGCGGCGCGGTAGCGGCGTGCATTGCCACTTGGTTTACTTTTTTACCATCCTTCTTGTTCATTCTGATTGGCGGTCCATTGATAGAGTCTACGCACGGCAAGTTAGGCTTTACGGCACCCCTGACCGCAATCACCGCCGCTGTGGTTGGTGTGATTGTGAACTTGGGTCTATTTTTTGCGTACCACGTGTTCTTTCCTGCTGGCTTTGCTGGATCGGTATCCATTCCGTCGATATTAATTTGCGCAGCAGCAGCGATTGCCCTAATTCGCTTTCAGCTCGGCATCATGACCGTGTTAGCGGGCGCTGCACTGACTGGCCTTTTCTTGGGCTGGTTGGGGTAAAAGCGCGTCCCATCTGAATCACCCATTGCATAATAGGGTGATGCGAATCGAAGATCAAACCATTAAACACCTGCAGGAGTGGATTGGTAAATCCGAATCCATCCTGGATACCGTAACTGCCGCCCCAGTCAGAGCGCTCTCAGCCACATTGGACCGATCCGACCCAATGCCAACGATGGGGACTTTCTTGCCCGAGCTCTGGCACTGGCTTTATTTTTTACCCCATGCCCGCCAGTCGGAAATTGGTCCTGACGGTCACCCCAAACGCGGTGGTTTTTTACCACCCGTACCACTCCCCCGCCGCATGTGGGCCGGTGGCCGGCTCGAGTGGATTGAGCCGCTGGTTGTTGGCGACGCAATTGAGCGCGCCTCGACCATCCAATCCGTTACCCATAAATCAGGGCGTACCGGCGACCTCATCTTCGTCTTAGTACGCCATGAAATTAGTAATGCATCGGGCATTGCCTTGACGGAAGAGCATGACATTGTGTATCGCGATGCGCCTGCGCCAGATGACAAACCGGTTGCACCAACTCCAGCACCAACGGATGCCACTTGGACCAAGACTATCAATCCCGATGATGTCTTGTTATTCCGTTACTCCGCCCTCACCTTTAATGGCCATCGCATTCATTACGATCGGCGCTACGTTACGGAAGTGGAGGGCTATCCAGGCCTTATCGTCCATGGCCCTTTGATTGCCACCCTTTTGGTTGACTTGGTACGTCAATCGATTCCGGGAGCCACATTGAAACGCTTTGAGTTTCGTGCCGTTCGGCCGACCTTTGATATCAATCCCTTCTCGGTTTCAGCGACGCCAGATTTGGCACTTGACCCCAGCGGCAAGACCATTCGTGTCTGGGCGCAGGATCACGAAGGATGGTTAACCATGCAAGCAACCGCGGTGCTTAACTAAGATGAGCGCGATTCATTACTCCAAGGTCTTAGCCGAATTTGCCGCAACACTGAAGCCAGGGGATATTCCCGAGGAAGTTATGCGCCGCGGCGAAGACTTGCTGGTGGACTGGTTTGGCTCTGCCGTCGCCGGCAAAGGCGCTACCCCGGTTGAAATCCTGACCCGGTTTGTAGAACAAATGGGGCCAACGAACGGCCCGTCGGAAATCCTGGTTCACCGCAGCAGCAGTAGCCCCTATTTGGCAGCGATGTCTAATGCAGCGGCATCGCATGTGGTTGAGCAAGACGATTTACACAATAGTTCCGTATTCCATCCAGCGACGGTGGTGTTCTCCCCTGCTTTAGCCTGCGCTCAAGCGCTGGGGCGATCGGGAGACGAGTTTCTGACGGCGGCGATCGTAGGTTATGAAGTAGGTATTCGCGTGGGTGAATTTTTAGGGCGCTCGCACTATAAAACATTTCATACGACGGGCACTGCCGGCTCCTTAGCATCTGCTGCTGCAGTAGGTCATCTTCTAAAACTCAGTCCAGAGCAAATGCTGCATGCATTTGGTTCTGCTGGAACGCAATCCGCTGGCCTTTGGGAATTCCTACGCGACGCTGCTGACTCAAAGCAATTGCATACCGCACATGCTGCCGGAACGGGATTGATGGCTGCTTATTTGGCCCGTGATGGATTTACTGGGGCCCAGCACATTTTGGAAGGCAAGCAAGGTTTGGCCGCTGGAATGTCAAGCGATGCTGATCCCAATTACCTCATTGATCGCCTAGGCTCCCGCTGGGCTAGTGCAGAAACTAGTTTTAAGTACCATGCCTCTTGCCGCCATACACATCCTGCTGCCGATGCGCTGTTGCATACGATGCAATCGAATCGCATTCAAGCGCACGACATTGATCGCATCGTGACGCATGTTCACCAAGGGGCGATTGATGTCTTAGGCCCCGTCACCCATCCCGCCACCGTGCACCAATCGAAGTTCTCGATGGGTACGGTGCTGGCGATCATTGCGCATTATCAATTTGCGGGCCTCCAAGAATTTGCCGATCACTTTAATGATGCTGAAATCTGCGCCTTACGCGATCGGGTGACGATGGAGCTCGATCCTGAGATTGATGCCGCTTACCCCAAGCGCTGGATTGGCAAGGTAACCCTCACTCTGAGAGATGGTCGCCAGTTGCATGGTCGCGTGGATGAGCCCAAGGGCGATCCTGGCAATACACTATCGCGCACGGAGATTACCGACAAGGCACTGCGCCTAGCGGCCTTCAGTGGCGGCGCTACCCCGCTTGAGATGACGAGTGCCATCGATGCACTATGGAATATCCGTAATCAAACGAAGGTTGGTTTTTTACTGGGCTCACAAACATGAATGCCATGAACCCGATTGATAATCCGATTGGCTATGCCAGTACTTTTTTATTTGTGCCAGGCAATCGGCCCGAGCGGTTTACAAAAGCCCTAAATAGCGGTGCGCACGCCATCATCATTGATTTGGAAGATGCGGTGGCAGAAGAGGATAAAGCGGCAGCACGCTCCGCTATTCAGCAAGCATGGCCTGGTTTTTCGGCTGAGCAACGTCAGCGTATTGTGATCCGTTCGAATGCGCCCGGCACGCGCTTTTATGGTGAAGACTTAATGTTGGCCGAAGAGCTGGTGATTGCTTGCCTGCTTATTCCCAAAAGTGAATCGCATGACCAGATCAATGGCGCAGCAGAAGTCTTACCCACTACCGCCATCATCCCCATGATTGAAACCGCACGCGGACTGCAACAAATTGATTCCATCGCGAATGCGCAGCAAGTCATTCGCCTGGCACTCGGTAATATTGATTTGCAAGCTGACCTGGGTATCGTGTGCGATGCACAAGAGACTGAATTGCAAGTTGCGCGCTTTCAGCTGGTCTTGGCCTCACGTCTAGCTGAAATAGCCCCGCCAGTGGATGGCGTTACTACCGCAACCGACGATATCGACCGTATCACTGCAGATGCCCTGCGGGGAAAGCGCCTCGGCTTTGGCGCAAAGCTCTGCATCCATCCGGCGCAAGTCCCCATCGTTTCTAAGGCATTTACACCCACCGGGGACGAGCTGAACTGGGCAAATCAAGTGATAGAGGCTGATAAAGCCTCGAAAGGTGGGGTGGTCAAGCTAAACGGCCGTATGATTGACCGTCCCGTTGTACTTTTGGCCAAACGTCTATTGGTGCTTGCTGGTAAACACTAATGCCCCAGTAGGCGCCGAAAATGGCAAAATCACAGGGCTTTAAAAAACTGGAGACTGTAATGAAATTGAAGAAAACTGTATTAGCTGGATTTGCTGCCATCATCAGCGCCAGTGCCTTAATTGCAAGCAATACCGCTTCTGCACAAGCAAACTGGCCAAATAATAAGCCGATTTCGCTGATTGTTCCGTTTGCAGCGGGTGGCCCAACTGATACCGTGGCCCGTTTAATCGCTATTCCAATGGGCAAGTCCTTGGGCACCACCGTAGTGGTTGAAAATGCACCTGGCGCCGGCGGCACCGTTGCGTCCGCCAAAGTAGCACGCGCTACACCAGACGGTTACACCATTTATTTGCATCACATGGGCATGGCTACAGCGCAGGCCTTGTATGACAAGTTGCCATACGATCCACTCGTTGATTTTGAATACATTGGTCAGGTAGTCGACGTACCAATGTTGATGCTCGCACGCAAAAATTTCCCACCCAATAACTTTAAAGAACTTGAGGCTTACATTAAAGCCAACGGCAATAAAGTAACCATGGCCAATGCCGGACCTGGCGCGGTATCGCAGTTGTGCGGCCTCTTGTTTCAGAGCCGTTTGGGAGTTCGCTTAACCAACGTTCCTTATAAAGGAACCGGCCCTGCATTGACCGACCTCATGGGCGGCCAAGTTGACTTATTGTGTGACCAAACCACCCAAACGATTGGCGTTGTTAAGGACAATCGCGTGAAGGTGTACGGCACCACCACACCAAAGCGTTTGTCTGCATTGCCTAACGTTCCTACCTTGGATCAAGAAGGCTTAAAAGGCTTTGAAGTGAAGGTATGGCACGGTCTTTACACACCAAAGAATGTTCCACAAGCCATTCAAACCAAACTCAATACTGCCCTCAAAGCAGCCCTCAACGATCCAGATGTGAAGAAGCGTTTGGCTGATTCCAATATTGACGTTGTATCAATGGACAAAGTCAGTGCCAGCGGTCTCAAGACTTACCTTGAGAGCGAGATCAATAAATGGGGTCCTGTGATTCGTAAAGCCAATATTCCAGACTAAGTTGTATCTAGTCAGCGGAATGAGTTCCGCGGAATAAAAGCAAAAAACCAGCGATGCGTCGCTGGTTTTTTTACGCCCATCGATTACTTTATTGGGTCCTTACTTTATTTAACCCTTACGAAAGAGGTATCCGGCTTGTGCACGTGCAGCACGCGCCCGCCAACTCGATCGAATCAGAGAACCAATCGCCCATAAGCCTAAGAATGGATCCAGGATGTAGTCCCATAGATTGGCAGATTCATGCCATCCTACCGTCCAAGCCAAAATAGCCACGGCCAAAATAAGCGCAATGCGATTCGATCCAGCAAGCCAGGCAATGAATGCTGTAATAAGCACCCCGGCCAATAAGGCAATCGATCCATACCCCCAAGCATAGGGATCAAGCATCCCCATTCCCAAGGCAAGTGGATAAAAAGTAATCGCAAGCAGCGCAATCCAAACTTTCATCACTGCAGGTACGTGGATTACTTTTGGAGAAAAATAAGCCGTCCACAAGAGCAGCATCGAGGTAACGCTCAACTCACCTGTAAAGCCCCGAACGTAAGCAGCTAGGGGCAACTCTAGCGGCGTGAATAGGGTGAATACCGGCCAGAAGAATAGGTTAGCCAGTACAAAACAAACGAGTACTCGAAGGACTACTATCCGCCCACTGCCATCCTCTTTAAAAAACAATGCCTGCGCAAGCCATGCCAATAGGATTGCAGAGCTGATAGCAATCTCAATTGAGGAAGTCACTTGTACTACCGCATTGGGAATCATTAGGAACTCCCTCTCAAATTCTTTTTACTCTCAATCCAGCGGGGATCAAACTGAATGTGCTTCATCTTTTTACGATCGTAGGTATAGAGTAGATGTACTTCCCCATTCGCGCCCAGCAACAAAGAGGGATAAGAAAATTCGCGGTAGAGGCCATTGGTCATGGTTTGATCGCTCTCCAATTCTGCAATCACATTCCAATTGTTGGTTCCGGCAGGTGCTATCGCCAATACAAGGCGATGGCGCGCAGACTCCAAATCATTGAGCACAATGAGGCGATCACCATTGGGTAACTGGAGACCTGCAATCGCTGCGTTTGGATTGGCTAAATCCAAATCAGCCCCACTCAACCAGGATTGACCCGCGTTTTCGGTCAGAGCGCTGGCAATACGGGGTGGGCCTGCAGATCTTGCCTGCCGAAAGTAGGCTATGGCCTTTTCAGGGGAATCAATAAAGACAATGGGTTGCAATAAAGCGCGGCCCGAACTCATGCGGCGCTTATCGATCACGCGCCCACCATCAATCCGAACTAACTCTCCAAACTTACCCATCCACTCGTGATACACCGGCAAACCCAGAGTGCCGTCGGTAAAGTCAAATCCAGGGGCCTTGATCAAGGTACTTAAATTGAGCGCGGGCGAGGTAATAAGGCGTTGCGGACGCGACCAGCTGATACCCTCATCACTGGATTCCATCCAGCTGATGGAGCTGCCAGCCCAGCCACCCACTGAAACCGTCACAAAGTACAGTTGCAATTTGCCTTGGCTTGAACGCACTGGTAATGGGTTGCCGAGTTTTTTAATGTAGCGCGATAATCCTTTCTCGGCGGTAACCCGGTCAATCACCACTTCAGGGTTAGACCAACTGCCGGCCTTGGTATCAAATACAGCTGTTTGAATGACGACGTCGGCAGCACCCTCTCTGGAGCCAGCAAACCAAAATGCACGTAGATTACGATCATTTAAGAGGATTGCAGAGCCGGCATGTACTGACGGTGCTGCAGTCTCGGGAATAAATTGGGCGCGCGGTTCAGGAATGCTGACTTGCGTAGTCGCTTGCGTTTTTTTTCCTACTACTACAAGGGCCGGTTCGGCTACCTGCAATTCAGATTCCAGGACTGCTGGAATTGCGAATGGTGTCCATGGCAAGCGACTGTCTATCTGAAGGTAACCCGCAACACCAGCCAAGGCCAAGATGCATAGACTCGCAATGCGCATCATCGGCAAGCATCCGGTGCGGCGTTTGCGACAGCCGATGGAGAGTAGATAAGGTATTCGTTCACGAAGAGGTATTGTCCCATCTCGCCACGAATGATGGCCAAAATCTCCGCTTGAGTATGGCGTGCACGCATCTCCATGCGCTTGCCTAATATTTGGCAGTCATCACAGAATACGGGTGGTACGCCTTGCGCTGCATAGGCCGTGAAATACGGATACCGTTTTGCTAACTCAATCCCATTAGCGGCTTCGCTAGCCGGATAACCTTGTAAACGCGCGCCCGGCAATAACAGTCGGTATTCCTCATCTTTGGACCGAAAATCACAGGGCACCGCAACTAACTTATCCTGCACGCGAGCAATTGCCTGTGCATCGTAACGGCCAATCTGCCCCTCAAGAGGCGCGAGTCCAGTATTCAAGGCCAAATAGCAAATAAAGCATGTCGCCAATGCGGTTAACTTCGCCATACTGGGTTTAATAAAGCCTAATGCCACCAGCGCAATACCCGAACCGAGCAATAGCCAATGCCAAACTGAGTACTGCCAAAGCAGTGGGTTGGCCCAGTCGCCGCCCTCCAGATGAATACTGACCCAAGTAAGCGCTAGCAAAGCAATAAGCTGGAGCACTAGCGCAAACCGAAATCCCCACAAGGGCAAGCGCTGCCAATGCAGCGCGATTAATGCAGCAAGAGCTGGCATGATTGGCAGAAGATAGCGACCTGAGCGCTGGCTCGGCAGGCTAAATACAATCACAAAGGCGAGGACCAAAAGCCACAACAGACGCTCTTCGATATCGGTAATAACGCGTTCACGCCACGATTGCCAGCCCAGCGACACGAGCACAAAAGCAAAGAGGCCAGCATTGCCGATGGTTGTCAGGAGTAATAGCCAAATACTGTCGCCGCCGCGAATCAAATCCAGAAAGTAATTGCTAGTACGCGCACCAAACTTTCCTGCATTCTCACCCAAAACAAACTCACGCCAAATCGCCTCCGGATTGGGGTCTAGCACAAACCACACACTAAAAATACCCAATGACAGTAAACCAATCACGATGAGCTTATACACATCGCGCTTGAGCACCTCGATCAGACGCCACTCCCGCCAGCACCCGTACCAGAGCAGTAATGCAAAGCAGGCAGGTAATACATAAGCAAAGGATTTATATAAAAGACCAAAGCCGATGCTAATTGCAGCCAGTAGCGGGAAGAGAATGCGCGAATCAAATGCAGCACGACCCCAATAGAGCAATACAAAAAATGGCAGGCTCAAGAAAAAGACTTCGGGCGGATCAGTCAGGTAAGGACGCCCATAGCGGTAGGTTGCAAAGAAGGATAACCACACCACAGCGGCGAGCAATCCAGTCTGTGCATTCCCAGAAAAGCGTGCCACTGCCAAGAACAGTAACAGTGCTGTTGAGCCGGTATACAGAACGCTAGGCCAACGCAACTCCAGCAAGCCCCAGTTAGCAGCCCAATCTGTGCTGGCAATCCCCTGCCAAAAGACCAGTGGCGGCTTGGTATTGCGCATCGCCTCCATCTCGGATTGCAAAGGCAACCATTGCCCCAAGTCGGCCGTAATACGGGCAATGTGCATGTAGACATACTCATCCCCATTTTTTGGGGCAAAGCGGCTGTCGAGAGCAAAACAATAGGTGAGGATTGCTAAGGCCAGAATCAGAAGCAGAAAACGGAAGTGGGTCTGGCTACGCATCTCACTATTTTATAAGGCTTAGGAAAATCCCCTATAAATTAGGGTAAACCTGCAGGCGCTTAGATTAATTAGTTGCAACAATATAAAAAAACAGTCTATGGGAAGCGTTTTTATCCCGAAATTACTACTAAGATAGCAATCTAGATAGAAAGAGCAGTTGTTTTAATCATTACTAATGGAGAGCATTCAAATGCACATTACCCTACGCAAACTAAGCTTAGGACTTACGGTCTTTTTAGGCTTATCGCAGGTCAGCCTATTCGCTGCCGCGCAAAATGCCGACGCTACCAAGCTATACCATCGCAGCCTTGCAGCAACCTGCGCAAACTGCCACGGCACGGATGGCAAAGGCGTTCCGGAAGCAGGTATGCCGCTGATTAATAACCAATCCAGCGAGCAGATACTTGCCAGCTTGAAAGCGTATAAATCCGGCGCGCGCGAAGGCACGATCATGCCGCAATTAGCTAAAGGTTACAGCGACGAACAACTACAAATCATTGCCAACCAGCTTGGCAAGAAATAAGGAGATGACTATGAATCGTCGAATTTTTATGGGCCAAAGTGCTGCGGCCCTGGGTTTATTGACCGGCTTATCCGGCCCTGCCCGTGCAGCCAATTTACAAAAAGCCGAGATCCTGGTGATTGGTGGCGGTTACGGTGGCGCTACCGCTGCGAAATACCTGCGCCTCCTCTCCAACAACACCGCACGCGTCACCATCATTGAGCCCAATCCTGAATTTATCTCCTGCCCTATGTCGAATCTGGTGGTTGGCGGATCGCGCAAGCTATCGGAGTTAACGGTTTCCTATGATGGCCTGAGCAAACGCCATGGCATTAAGATCATCAAAGATAGCGTGGTGAATATTGATGCGGCCAAGCAAACCGTACAATTGGCCTCCGGTAAATCCATGCGCTTTGACAAGGTGGTTCTGTCACCTGGTATTGGCCTGATGATGGACAGCATTCAAGGTTTAGCGCAGGCCAATCAAGCTGGCGTAACTTTACAAGCCTGGAAAGCCGGTCCTGAGACCGTGGCTTTGCACAATCAAATCGCGGCGATGCGCCAAGGTGGCGTATTTGCAATTACCATTCCTGAGGCGCCCTATCGCTGCCCTCCTGGACCGTACGAGCGCGCTTGCCAGGTGGCTTCCTACCTGAAGGCCAATAACCCCACAGGTAAAGTCTTGATTTTGGATGCCAATCAAGATGTAATCTCCAAAGGCGGTCTCTTTAAAAAGGTTTGGGCTGAACAGTATCCTGGCATGATCGAATATCGTCCTAAGCACAATGCCGTCGCAGTCGATGCGAAGACTAAAACCATCAAGTTCGATGTGCAAGACGACGTGAAAGCCGATGTATTAAATATCCTGCCTGCGATGCGTGCCGGAGATATTGCTGTTAAATCTGGGATTGCCAACTCCAACGGGCGCTGGGCTAATGTGAACTACATTAACTTTGAATCAACCGCCGCGAAGAATGTGCACGTGATTGGTGATGCAATTCAAATTGCGCCGCTCATGCCCAAGTCTGGTCACATGGCTAACTCCCATGCCAAGGTAACAGCGGCAGCTATTGTTGCTGAGCTGAGCGGCTGGGAAGTCAATCCAGCACCGATGCTGACCAACACCTGCTACAGCTTTGTGAATGCCCGCGAAGTAGTACACGTTGCCAGTGTGCACCAGTACGTCGCTGCTGAAAAAACCTTTAAAACCGTTGCAGGTTCGGGCGGCCTATCACCAGGGCCAACTACCCTTGAAGGTGTGTATGCCTGGGGTTGGGCTCGCAATATTTGGGCCGATAGCTTAGCGTAGTAGCATTTTAAACGGCACTACGCCGGACGTAAAAAAAAGGAGCTTATTCGTAAGCTCCTTTTTTTATTCCGCATTCAATGCCCTAAGATGAAATGGCATTACGCGCATTGCGCGCCCGGCGGCGTTTACTAATAACAAAGAATGCTGCAGCCACAATCGGTGCAGCAATGGCCGCGGTAATCTCAGGATAAATCGGCAGGCCCGCTTCTTTGCCGCCTTTAGCCACATAGAACAGAAGACCAACCAAGTAATAGGTCAAAACCAGTACCGATAAGCTATCGACTGTCTCTTGCATACGTAATTGCAGTTTTGCCCGCTTATCCATGCTGGCTAACAAAGCCTGTGTTTGCTCTTCATTCACAAACTCAATTCGTGTGCGTAGGGTTTGGGTTGTTCTGGACACGCGATCGGATAACTCTTTGAGGCGGCGCTGGGTCCATAAGCAGGTACCCATAGCCGGCTGAAAGCGCCGATCCATGAACTCAACCAAAGTCTGGATACCTGGAATTGCTTCTTCATGAAGCTCGGCTAGATTTTTATTAACGAGCTGACTGTAGGCTTCTGCAGCGGTAAAGCGCAGACCAAACTCGGAAATCCATTGTTCCGTCTTCGATGCGAGCTGAGAGAGTTCCGCTAAAAATTCACCGTTCTTTTTGAGCTGAATACCCGTGTCCGTTTGCAACAGGGCAATTTCTTTCGACATCTGCGCCAAATCCGACTCGGCGTTACGTAGGGGCAAGGACAGTCCCTTGGCTACTGGGAAGGCGAGCATCGCTGCCATGCGGTAGGTTTCGACTTCTGTAATACGGCGCGCTACCCGGCCCGCTTGACGCGAGCCTAAGGTATTGTGCGGCACGTAATACGAAATAAATCCATCTTCATTTAAGTTGAGGTCAGTCCAAAGCTGCGCCTGCCGATTCGCCATAATGTAGCTGCCCAGCAGCGTATTGCCATTAAAAATAGCAGAGACTTCTTCTGCATCATTAAATAGGCTGCGGTCCTCAAACGCAATATCAATTGCTGCAATCCGCTGGCCGCCCGCCGCCTCAATTGATGGGCAAGCCATTTTGTTTAATACCGCATTGAGGCGATCCAAAATGGCGTGGCGTGTTTGGATGAGGGGCTTATCTACTGGAGTACTTTGCTGAACAATCGCAGCAATGGTCGCAAACTCGCCATGCAGCTCCCACTTAATGATGATGCGCTCAGGAGCAGCAGATAATTCGATCGATCGAAAGAAGTGATCTTGGCTCGCATTGCCTTTGCTTTGAAAGGCTTTAGAGAGGCATTCAATCCAATTGATTTGCAACTGACGTGACTCGGCATCCAGTAAGAATGCCTGCGACAAAATACGTTCTTTCGGCCACTGCGCAACAGGCGGCCTAGAATGCACTTCTTCGTGCAGTACCTGCCGTAAGGGGTGATCATAGGGTTTCATGTTGCGCACATCCCGTTCATGTTCATATTGAATTCTCAAATGATACCGCTAAATTTTGGCCCAAAAGCAGCTTCGGGCGGCAAAATAAGGCAGCCCTATAGAATAGAACTTCATTTGCCCCTCAAGACCCAAAAGCCATATGTCACTTGATCAAGCCTTTAACTCTGAGCAGATAGTCCGCACTCATTTAGCTGCATGCTATCGCCTGTGCGCACTTAATCAGTGGGATGATCTGATTTATACGCATATTTCGGCAACCATTCCAGGGGAGCCCGATCACTATCTGATTAATCCATTTGGGATGCAGTTTGACGAGATTACGGCCTCCAGTTTGCTCAAAGTCAATGTGCAAGGGGAATTACTTCCTGGTCAATCTGGCATGGTGAACCCGACCGGCTTTGCTATTCATGGCGCTATCCACCGGGCTCGGCCTGATGCACATTGCGTTATGCACTTGCATAATACTGCCGGCATCGCCGTCTCCGCTCAGCGCGATGGGCTTTTGCCTTTATCGCAGCACGCCATGCGTTTTATGGGGCACCTCGGCTATCATGATTATGAAGGACTGGCGCTGACGAAATCCGAAGGAGCGCGTTTAGTTTCCAACCTCGGAAGTCATCCTGCCATGCTATTACGCAACCATGGCACGCTCACGGTAGGCCGTACGATTGCGGAAGCGTATGTGGTGATGGCAACCCTCATTAAGGCGTGTGAAATTCAGGTGGCGGCATTAAGTAGCCCCAATCTAATCACGCCCGAGCCCGCAATTATTACAAAGGCAGCAGCCGATCTTCACGATGCTGGCGCAGAAGAAGGTATCTTAGAATGGTCGGCATTGCTGCGAAAATTAGATCGCATCAACCCCAATTACAAAACCTAACTTAAGACGGAGAATGCAATGCCTACATTCAATATTCAAATGTTTGCTGGCCGTACCGTAGAACAAAAACGCCAACTCGTTGCGGAAGTCACTCGTGTTACCTGTGAAACCCTGGGCTGTTCAGCGAGCTCCGTTGACATCATCATCACTGACGTAATAAAAGAGAACTGGGCTACTGATGGCACGCTCTGGTCCGATAAAACATAACGCATCAGAGCGCTTGATCAACTGCCGATGATAAACGCTCTTGAGGTTCAAACTGATAGGGTCGCTCACCCCTTGATAAGCAGTTACGTACGTAATCAATACTGGCTCTTAGGGCGTAGTAGTCACTAGCCATTTTTTTTGGCACCTTAAAAGTTAGTGCCTCTGCTTCTAATTGATTAACCTTATTAATGTATGCATCGCATTGGCCGGCATCAAACCCAGTCGCTAGCTCTTGCTCAAAAGCCCACAGGGCTCCATATATTTTATTAATCCGCATCTGCACGCGCTTGTATCGGTAATTGGGTAACGCAGACAGGATTGGATAGGCAAATGCTAAAAATGGAACAATCAAGATGAACATGCGATGCACAAATTCAGCCAGCCAAAATGGCAGGTAATTCATGATGGGTGGTACGCCGCTCTTTTGAAAACGCGAGGCCACTTCACTCTCTGGAAATGCGGAATGATTAAACAAAGGAAACTCCCCGCGTTTAGCAAAGAAAGTTTGCTTACCATTGATTGCTTCAGCTGCCTCTAAAAATAGGTACTGCAGGGCAGGATGCATTCGGTCATCGACCAATAGCTGCGTAGTGGTGGTTAACAACTGGATGGGCTCTGGCGGAAAATCACGTACCAAGCTGAATCCGGCCATTGGTACCGTCAGAATTTCGAGGTAAGGCAGTATGCGGGTATAGGCTTCGGCACGGCCAAAGCCAATTAAATTCAACCCAGGTTCACTAAGTAATTTTTGAACATTGGGGGACTCGAGTTGATCAACCAAAAAAATCACATCAATCTCACCGCGTAATAACGCATTGACTCCATCGGTCGATGGTAGCGTCAGAAATTGAGGGATATATTGCTCCAAACCAGCCGCTTTCAAAATATGAAGTGCCTGACTATGGGTTCCGCTCCCCACCTCCCCGATCGAGGTTTTCATGCTCAAGAGTTTTTTTAAACGTTCGCCCTGAAAATGAAACTTGGAAATCTCCAGATCCGACCCTCGGTAGAAGAACCAAATCGGCTCATAGGCAACGCTGCCCAGCGATAAAATACCGGCTATACCAGTTGGGTTATAAATGCCTGCCTGGACAAACGCCGCCTGAACCGGATCTTTTCGATCGCTCAGCCGCGCGATGTTTTCTTGGGCGCCGCGAGATGAAACCAGCTCTATAGTGATGCCTTTTTTGGCAAAATAGTCGACGTATTTTTTAGCCAACATCTGATAGGAACCGCCATCCGAGCCAGTTGCCATTAAGATCCGTTTTGGCGGAGGAGGATCTGCCAACCACCATACCAGCATTAATCCAGCGAATAGCAACAATAGCAAAGGCCAAGTTTCACGCAAAAACTGAATGAAACTGACTCGCCGCTCTTGTATAGCCTCAAGTACCCCCAGTGCGGTATCTTTTACATCTTCTTTTACGCTACTCATTAAAAGCCAATGTGATCATGATTTATATACCAATCATATTCTTTTTGGAACGCCCTCTTCATCTTTTTAAGCAGTCCAAGCGAATCGGGTGATTGCCCCATGAAAAAGGGATGCATTAGCACCCCTTCTTATCCATACTGCGTCTGGCGTTTTAATCCAATTTAATCTTCGTCTTTTCAATTACCCTTTTCCAGCGATCAATGTCTGCAAAATACAGTTCACTAAATTGAGCTTGATTCAGGGGAGCGATTTGTACGCCCGCCTTCACAAAACGCTCCTTAAGTTCAGGCGACTCCATTATTTTTAAAGTGGAGGCACTCAATTGATTAATAATCGCCCGTGGGGTACCAGCTGGAGCAAAAATTCCCTGCCAGAGGGTATGCTCATAACCAACTACGCCTGATTCAACAATGGTTGGTAGTTCAGGCGCCCCAGGAAAGCGCTGCTTACTGGTAACTGCCAATGCCCTCACTCGATCGCCTTTGTACAGGGGTAAGCCAACCGGCATGCCCGCAAAGTAGAAATCAATTTGCCCACCAACCACGTCGGTTGCTGCTGGCGAACCTCCTTTATATGGAACATGGATTGCTTGTAGTCCTGTCAGTGATAAAAATAGCTCTCCCGCCATGTGGTCGGAATTACCAATTCCGGATGAGGCAAAACTTAATTGCCCGGGCTTTGCCTTCAGCATCGCAATTAAATCTGCTACTGACTTTGCTGGTGAATTGGTGTTAACAATCAATATGTGCGGCGTAGCGGCCACTCCTACAACTGGTATGAGGTCTTTACTGCCATTAAAGGGTAGTTTTGGATTTGTAGCCACATTAATAGCAAGCCCATTTTGAGCAAATAAAATGGTGTAACCATCGGGATTGCTCTTGGCAACTGCATCCGCAGCAATACTGCCAGCTGCGCCGCCTCTGTTCTCAACAATAATGGGCTGCTTGAGCGCAATACTGAGGTCATTTGCGATCATTCGGCCCACGATATCCGTTGAACTACCTGGGGCATAGCCAATCATCATTTTGATTGGCTTATCTGGGTAGATTGAGGCCACTGCACTGGTTGCAGCCCCACTCACCACCATTGCCGCAGCAATTAGCTTACAAATTAACCGCGTTCTTAAGGTCATCTTTATCTCCGTATTGTAGTAATAACGCTCTTGGTTTACAGGTTTAAAACAGGTACGCCACATTCAACTGCACATGCATTTAATGCTTTAAGTAACTCACTTGAAATGGGGATGCCATCACGCTGGCGTGTTGAAATTGATGTATCCGCGCCCTCTCCGGGAATCCGAATGCGATCAACCCCAGGCAGGGTGTTGGAGTCTTGAATGTCCCGAACTACGGCATACACCCGCTCAATAAAAAGAGCGCGCTCACCAAATGCATCTGGATCGACTGCAATTAATGCCTGGCCCGTGTTCGTAACACCATCGTGGCATGCATTAAAGTCAATCGTCTCTTTTCCAACCGCTGCTCCGTTTAAGGTTCCAGCAAGAAGGCTAATCATCAAAGCCAAACCGTAGCCTTTGTAGTCACCAATCGGGAGCAAGGACCCCTCCCCTGCGCGCGCTGGATCTAATATTGGCTTACCGGAACGATCAATCATCCAGCCCTCAGGAATAGCCTCACCACGCTGTGCCGCCAACTTTACCTTGCCATAGGCAGCAACCGTAGTAGCCATATCCAGCAAAACAATCGGCTGGCCTTTTTGCGTTGGCACTGCAATTGCAATCGGATTGGTGGAAAGCAATAAATCGGTGCCGCCCCAAGGAGCCATATGGTTTGCATTGCCAACCGCCATATAAATGCCAACCAGTCCACGCTCCGCCAACATTCGAACATAGACCGAGGCAGCCCCAGAATGATTTCCGTGATGGCTGCCTATCCAACATACCCCGTGCTCACGGGATTTTTTAGTAGCTAGCTCAACGACCTGATTCATCACTAGATGTCCAAGCCCATTGTCACCATTGATTAGTGCAGTAGCACCACGCTCGCGCTCTACCCGAATATGTGGATGCAGATTAATACCGCCCGCCTTAATCCGCTTAACATACGCAGGCAGCCTAAAAATGCCATGTCCATCAGCTCCAGCTAGGTCAGACTGCACCATCAGATGGGCCACAGTCTTCGCATCCAATGGCGGAACGCCATTCGAAATGAAAACGTCTGCAATGAATTGCGCGGCCTGATGAATTGGTAAATGGCTAAGATTGGTCATCGTACTTTATTGGTTTGCCGGGGTATTACGCAATTCCATGCTGTAAATGTATCTACCTTCGGGGTGATAGGTAACGGTAGCCTCAAACAATTTTCCACTGGCATCAAAATAGCGCCTTGTAATAACCAAACAAGCAGAGCCAATATCGACATTCAATGCATCTGCATACTTTTGGTCTGCGCGCGCCGCATAGACATCTACCTCGGCGCGATCAATCTTTAGTGCAAAGCGCCGCTCAATTTGCTCAAAAACCATTAATTGCGAGTGCTCTGGGTCGGTAGTGACATCAGCAAACTGGGGCAAGATATAAATATCAGTCCAAGCAATTGCTTGATTTGAATCTTGGTTCTTTCGAACGCCGCCAATGTGATACCACGAAGATCCAATCGGAGCATCTAAGACTTTTGCCAGCGCCTCATCGCACTCGATATACTCTTCGATTATATTCACCCGATACGTATCTTTCGGATACCGCAAAATATCGGCCGGGGAATTGAAAGATTGCGTGAAGCGTCGCGGCGATAACCTTGAAATGACCTGTGTGGCAGCGCCCTGCTGCCTTAGGATTAAGCCATCCCGCTCTAAATTACTCAGGGCATGTCGCAATGTGTGCCTGCTGGCATTAAACAGTGTACACAACTTGCTTTCCGACGGAAGGTTGGATCCAACGGCCCAATACCCCTCACGAATGCGCTCAGAAAGTGCATTCGCGAGTGCCTGGTAAAGAGGAATGTTTACAGTCAATTAAGATAAGCCAAACATTTTCTTGCCTGCTATTGGCAGACGGGCTTTGAGAATATCGCCAGACAAGGACTCTGTAATGTACAGATCCTTGCCGTCACCACCAAAGCATAAGTTAGCCAAATGATGGTGATGCGGGTTATCTGAATAAATCAAGTGGGTCGGCAGCATATTGCTATCAAAACGCCATATACCGATACCAAGATGGCAAACCAACAAGCCATTCTCTGAATCCATTTCGATCCCGTCTGGTCCAGCAACACCACCCGTCAACTGAATTGCAACACCCGTTTTTGAAACAGAACCATCTGCCATCAGTGGCAAGCGCCATATTTGTTGTGAGCGCGTTGCCGCAACAAAGACATGCTTTTCTTGAGTATTGAGAGTAATTCCATTAGGACTCGGAATGTTTAATACCAAACGATCGAGCTGGCCATTGGCGCGCAATCTAAAAACACGACCCGTTGGATCGGCAATCCCGGTTTGGCCCTGATCAGTAAAGTATAAGTCGCCATTTGAGGCGAAGTGCAAATCATTGAGGCCTTTAAAATTTTCGCTGTACATCGAACCTAGAATGGTTTGAATCTTGCCGGTTTTCGTATCAAGCTCCAAAAGACCACACTTGTAATCACAAATGAATGCGCGGCCATCTTTGTGAAACTTTAAGCCATTAGGCCAGCCGTCATATTGAGTAACTAATTCCCAGTCCCCCTTTGGTGTGATCTTAAAAATACGCCCAAACGGTATATCCACAAACCACAAATTTCCCTCACGATCAAATGAGGGGCCTTCCAAAAAGCATTCGACCTCGGCATTTTGACGATTGGGGTCAGACCAGCCTGTGCGCGATTTTTTTCTGAACTTGGCGGGCATTGACATAAATACCTCTGCCTTAATCTTCTCTACCGGCTGAAATGGGTTATGCATTCTGGAAATCTCCTAAAGTTATACGGATGAGTTAGCTTAAATACTAAAATGGCTCTGGCGATATTGTTTTGCTCAAAACACGGTATTTGTCATATTAAATCATAATTCTATGGTGTTGGAGTGATTCGAGGTGTACTATTTTACTAAATTCATGATTTACTTATACGAACAAATTAAATAAATGGAAAAGCAATGGATCGGATAGTTGTTATTGGTACGGGCACGATGGCAGCAGGCATCGCGGCAGGTTTTATTGCGGAAGGATTGCCTGTCACCCTACTTGGGCGCTCAAGCGAAAAAGCGAGTGCGTGTTTAGATAAAGCTTTAGGGCTGGCCATCACCATAAGCAGCAAGGATGCTGTCCGCGCTTCTGCCCCAAAGGAATTAAAGCAATTGCAGCAATATGGTGTTATTGAAGAGTGGAGTGAATGGACTAACTGCCTTTGGGTGATAGAGACCGTTTCAGAAAATTTAGCCCTGAAAAAAACTATTTTTGCTATGCTCGACAAAAAAGTCCCAAAATCAGTTCCCATCGGCAGCAACAGCTCCGGGTTCCCTATTAGCAAGATTGCCGAGGGGCTCCCCACAGCAGCTCGCATGATGGGGGCGCATTACTTCATGCCTGCGGACATTGTTCCTTTGGTTGAGATTGTGATGGGCGAAAAAACCGATCCATCGCTTGCAGAGCAGGTATGCACACTCTACAAATCGATTCAGAAAAAACCAGTCCTCGTGAAGCGCGATATCCCTGGATTTTTAGCGAACCGCATTCAGCATGCGCTCATGCGTGAGGCGCTTGCTTTGGTCGATGCGGGAATTGCAACGCCGGATGATATTGACGATGCGGTGCGTTATAGCTTTGGCTTTCGCTATGCAGCGGTTGGCCCAATGACCCAGAAAGAAATTTCTGGATGGGACGGTATGGCCAATGCCGCTAAGGAAATTTATCCTTCGCTCTCGAATATCGATGCCATTCCCCCCAGCTTAGCGAAGCTGATGGCGGAAGGGAAAACCGGAATCAAGGCGGGAGAGGGCTTTCGTAAATGGAGTCCAGAAGAAAGTAAGGCGATGAACGCGCTTTACTCACGCCGTCTCAAAGCTGCGTTTGAAGTTCTTAACATTCAATAATGCCCCACTCCTTAGAAACTGCCTTCTTTACTAGGGAAGGGTTGGGAACAACACCAATCCCAACCGAATTGAGTTGCTCGACTCTCAATCTTCCTTGGCTAGCAGCTAGGGGCACATCACAAATGTCGTACTCCAAATATGCATTGGACATACTGAGGCCCCATGGCGCTCCATTCATTGCAAAGCCAATACTGGCGGTTGCTGCTGCTGACAAAGCGGTTTCCGCAACCTTGCACGCCAGATTTAAGTTAAGTCCGCGTTTTTCTAACTCAATTGCAGCTCGCATACCCGGAAGCATGCCGCCTAACTTGATGAGTTTTAAGCTTGCTCCGTCCATTACCCCGTTATCTGCGCATACGTTGATGGTATCGATGCCATGGATTGATTCATCCAAGCAAATCGGCAGTGGGGATGCCGTCTTTAGATTTACAAAGTCAGAAATGGAATGGTCTGCTGCAATCGGCTGCTCGACAAAAGAGAGGCGCGAGGTCAAATCAGAGCGACAAAATTCAACCGCCTGCTCTAAAGTAAAGGCGCCATTTACATCAGCCGATATCGTGTCGCCCTCTAGAGCTGCGCAAATAGCGGCCACCCGCCGCAGGTCAGAATTCAGGTCATGCACGCCTACTTTGATTTTCCAATGCCGATATCCTTGGTCTCGCAACGCTAGCGCATCGGCAATCTCCGTTTCCAAAGAGCCCCCCAGCATCCGCAGAACCGGCAATGGATCTGGTGCAGCTAAAGACTCGATGCGATGCACTTTGCGTAACAAGGACCATACCGGCTCTTCTTTGGCTTGGGCAAAGAGATCCAATAAGGCTAATTCAACACAGGATTTCGCTGAAGTATTGGCATATAAAAAACGGGATTGGATATTGCCGATCTGGCAAGGGTCAGTCCACGACACCTCTTTCGCAGCCTTCAGAAGGTATGCGGTATTTGCTAAGACACTGCCAAGCGTCTCGCCCGTCATTAGCGGCGCCGCAGATGTTTCTCCCCAGCCTTCCTTGCCCCCACCATCCACCAAACGTAACAGCAAGGTGTTGGCATGCGTCACGGTTTCCCCCGACATTTTCATCGGCGCTTGGAGTGGTATCGAGAGCGGAAAAAGCGTAGCAGATTTAATTTTCATTGCTTCTATTCAGGTTTTGTCGTGCAATCAATTTCATAAAAACAGTCAGGAGATCATATGCTAAAAATTATTCAAGCCATTGCAATTGCATTAGTCGCATCATCGCTTCAGGTGCAAGCACAACCCTATCCAAATCAACCGATTCGCTTAATTGTGCCATTTGCTGCCGGAGGTCCATCCGATGTTCTAGCAAGGGCTTTTAGTCAAAAATTAGGCGAAGACTTGGGTCAACCGGTCATTATTGATAACAAACCGGGCGCAGGAACTAACTTAGCTGCAGAATTTGTTGCGCGCTCAAAACCAGATGGCTACACGATATTTTTAATGATGGTAGGAACGCAAGCAATTAACGAAACCTTGTATAAAAAATTGAGTTACAACACCGTCAAAGACTTTGCACCGATTACACTCGTGGCCTCCTCTTCTCTGATGCTAGTAGCCAATCCATCGGTGCCCGTCAAAAACGTGAATGACTTGATTGCCTTTGCAAAAGCAAACCCAGGTAAAGTCAATTTTGGCTCTTCAGGCACGGGCACCCCACTCCATCTCGGTGGCGAGCTATTTAATGTGCAAGCAGGCACCGATATTACTCACGTGCCGTATAAAGGCGCAGCACCAGCACTAACCGATGTCTTGGGCGGTCAAATTCAGACGGCCATGATTGGCACGCCTGCAGCGCTCCCGTATGTTAAATCCGGCAAACTAACGGCGATTGGAGTAACTAGCCTGAAGCGCTCACCCAATGCGCCGGAAGTTCCTGCCATTGCGGAAACATTACCTAATTTTGAGGTTGAGCTTGTTTACGCCCTGGTTGCGCCTGCAGGCACGCCCAATGCAATTATTAAACGTCTAAACACGCAGATGAGCACAATACTGAACAACCCAGAAGTCAAAACTCAACTTGCAAGTAGGGGGTTTGATGTACAAACGAGCTCGCCAGAGCAACTGGGCGCCTACATTAAAGCAGAAGTAACAAAATGGGCACCGATTGTGAAAAAATCAGGGGCTACTGCTGAATAATTATCCGCACTTACTAACCTCCATTTACTAAACGATTCATTCCATGATTGAAATTTCTGAAAAGCGCCTGATTGGCCCTGTAATTCGTTTACATCCCAACGATAACGTCGTTGTTGCTCGGGTCGATGTGGGGATTGGCACCGAAGTGCCAAGCGAACACTTCACTAGCCGTAGTCAAGTACCGGCGGGTTACAAAATTGCGGCACGCTCAATCAAGAAAGGCGAGCCTATTCTGAAGTACAACGTTACCGTTGGCTTTGCGAACGTGGACATTGAGCCTGGCACGATGGTGCATGGCCACAATACCGACTTCAAGGAGTTTGATCGGGACTATGCCTACGCCAGTGAATTTAAACCCACCGCCCTATTACCAGAATCCGAGCGCGCCACCTTTGAGGGCTACGTGCGCGCCAATGGCAAAGTGGGTACGCGGAATTTCATTGGTATTTTGTCCACGGTCAATTGCTCAGCGACCGTAGTCAATAAGATTGCAGAATGGTTTACGCCCGAGCGTTTAGCCGAATATCCCAATGTGGATGGTGTTGTTGCCTTTAGTCACTCGATTGGGTGCGGCATGGAAATGACGGGCGAGCCCATGCAATTACTTCGTCGCACGATGGCTGGTTATGCCAAGCACCCCAACCTCGCAGCTGCTTTGGTGATTGGACTCGGCTGTGAGCGCAATCAGCTTAAAGGCTTAATGGAGCAAGAGGACCTTAAAGCAGGCTCGACCTTGCATACCTTCATCATGCAAGAAAGTGGTGGTACGCGTAAGACAATTGAAGCTGGTATTGAAGCGGTTAAAGCGCTCTTGCCCAATGCTAATAAGGTAAAGCGTGAAACTGTCTCGGCAAGCCACTTATGTGTGGGCCTGCAGTGCGGAGGCTCCGATGGCTTTTCATCGATTACTGCCAATCCGGCCCTCGGCGCCGCGATTGATATCCTGGTACGGCACGGAGGTACCGGCATTCTCTCGGAAACGCCCGAGATTTATGGTGTTGAGCACACCCTCACGCGCCGCGCTGCTACGAAAGAGATTGGTGAAAAACTTATCCAGCGCATTCGTTGGTGGAAAGACGAGTATTCGGTTGGCCGTGATGTCCAAATTAACGGCCAAGTGAGTCCAGGCAATCAAATCGGCGGTCTCGCCAATATTTTTGAGAAATCCTTAGGCTCTTCCATGAAAGGCGGCACGGGTCCACTGATGGAGGTTTATCGCTATGCCGAGCCGGTAACCACCAAGGGCTTTGTCTTTATGGATACGCCGGGCTTTGATCCCGTCTCGGCAACCGGTCAGATCGCGGGCGGCGCCAATCTAATTGCGTTTACAACCGGTCGTGGCTCGATGTTTGGCAGCAAGCCAGCGCCCTGCATCAAGTTAGCCACCAATACGCCGATGTACTCACGCTTAACGGAAGACATGGATATCAATTGCGGTGAAATTTTAGACGGCACCGTCTCCGTACAAGAAATGGGGCAGCGTATTTTTGAACTCTTTTTGGAAACCGCCTCTGGTAAACCATCGAAGAGTGAGCTGCTGGGATTGGGCGACTACGAATTTGTGCCCTGGCAAATTGGCATTATGAGTTGAGTTCAAGCAATGGCGCGTGGGTCTGCGCTATTCCTATATTCGGATGCGGTAAAGATCTGTAAAATGGATTAAACCGCATTCCAACACCACTACAGGATTCGCTTTCGTCTAATGAAATTCAAAGACTATTACGAAACGCTCGGCGTTGCCCGCACCGCAAACCCAGATGAGATTAAACAAGCCTATCGCAAGCTGGCCCGTAAATACCACCCAGACGTCAGCAAAGAAGTGGGTGCAGAGGAACGCTTTAAAGAAGTAGGCGAGGCATTTGCCGTATTAAAAGATCCCGAGAAGCGTGCGGCCTATGATCAAATGGGCAGCAATTGGAAAAGTGGGCAAGACTTTAACCCACCCCCCGATTGGAATAGTGGCGGATTTACAGATGGCGAATTTAACGGCGACCAAAGTGATTTTTTTGAATCCTTGTTTGGTCGAGGCGCTCGCGCCCAAGCTGGACGGCAATCGCAAGCGCGATCTGCCAAAGGCCAGGATCAACATGCCAAGATCATGATTGATTTAATTGATGCCTACCAAGGTGCTAAACGTACTATAGGATTAAGCATGCCAGCTTACGACGATCAAGGTCAGCTGTTCATGCAAGAGCGCAAATTGGATGTTAGCATTCCACAAGGCATTCGTGCGGGCCAGAATTTACGCCTCACAGGCCAAGCCGGCCCTGGCTTTGGTGGCGGGCCAGCAGGCGATCTTTATTTGGAGATCGGCATTCATCCTGATCCATCATACCGAGTCGATGGCAAGGATGTATTTTTCGATTTACCGCTGAGCCCATGGGAGGCAGCCTTAGGCACCACCGTCAATGTGCCGATGCCAACCGGCGCTTTGCTTGAACTCACCATTCCAGCCGGAACTGCTACTGGGCGTAAGATGCGCCTCAAAGGCAAAGGCATCCCCAGCAAAGAGCCTGGTGATCTCTATGTTGTACCGAACATTGTTTTACCCAAAGCAGAAACCGAGGCACAAAAAGAAGCCTATCGCACACTACAAGGTGCATTTGATTTCAAGCCGAGAAGCTACTAAAAGGGATAAATGGCATGGCACAAACTCACATTACCTGGATTGAAGGCAGCATTGTTGAACACGATGTACATATGACAATGGTGGAATTGGCTAAAGCGGCACAGACCCCGGAAGATCTCATCATGGCTTGGGTTTCCGAAGGCGTTTTAAGCCCAGCTGGAGCATCGCCAGAGGATTGGCGCTTTAGCGGTGACTCGCTCAAGCGTGCAAAAACAGCTGCCCGTTTAATGCATGATTTGGAGTTGAATTCTCCTGGGGTGGCGCTTGCCCTGGATTTGCTTGAGGAAATCACCCATCTGCGACAGCAACTCCAGCTCCAAAATCCCAATCGAGATTAAATCGATTGCATCCCGAGTTACTCAAGCAGACTGCAAAACAGCATAGCGACATTAGTCTATTTTCTGCTACCGCCTTAGGCATTGGTGGCATGATGGGTGCTGGGCTCTTCTCGCTACTTGGCCTTGCAAGCTTTCATGCGGGTACTTATTTGCCCCTCGCATTTCTGCTGGGTGCCATCGCAGCCTCCTTTTCTATTTACTCGTATGCCAAACTGGGCGCAGCCTATCCAAGCAGTGGGGGTGCAGCTACCTTTACGGTGATGAGCTTTGGCCCCGGAATTGTTTCAGGCAGCATTAATTTGTTTCAGTACATTGCCTACCTGATTGCCGCAGCACTGTATGCGGCCGGCTTTGTAGAGTACGCCAATACACTATTTGGTGGTGATCTATCGCCCTTCGTATTAAAAGTGATTACAGCAAGCATCATTTTGATCTGCACATTCATTAATTTGCTGGGTGCCAGCCTAGTGGGGCGAGCAGAGATGATTGCAATCGGCTTAGTGGTAATTAGTTTGCTAGTGTTTTCTGCCATGGGCTTTGAGCAAGCTGAGTTCAGCGCCTTCCATATGGGCAGCCTTTCGATCGAGGGCATTGCCGTAGCGGCAGGTATTTTGTATATTAACTTTCAGGGCTTTGGAGTGGTGACCAATTCATCCTCGGCGATGAAGAGTCCCCAACGCGAATTACCCTTGGCTATGTTTTCCGCTCTCGCTTTGGTTACCGTGGCCTACCTGGCGGTGAGCAGTGCCGTTGTTTTACTGATGCCATTAAGCACAATTGAGCTGAATAACGGTCATGTACTAGCAAACGCTGCTCAGCTCGTGGCTGGCAAGCTAGGGCAGATTGTGATCAGCATCTCGGCCCTATTGGCCTGTGCAGCTGCCGTCAATGCA
>JAIXPY010000197.1 GCA_027486025.1 Burkholderiaceae bacterium | reverse complement strand
GCAATACGACAGACCAATCTAACATTGCAAGAAATTCCATGTCATCCTCTAATAATTATTGTGTGTTGAACAACTACTACGGGTAAAACAACTGCCTAAAACTAAATCATTGCCTTTAATAAGTTGGCCATCTCCGATGGATTACGCGTGACCTTAAAGCCGCACTCTTCCATTACTGCCAATTTGGCATCTGCTGTATCCGCACCGCCGGAAATCAACGCACCCGCATGGCCCATGCGCTTTCCAGGAGGGGCCGTTACGCCAGCAATAAAGCCAACGATGGGTTTTTTCATATTGTCTTTGCACCAGAGGGCTGCTTCTGCCTCGTCTGGTCCGCCGATCTCGCCAATCATGATCACCGCATCGGTTTCAGGATCGTCGTTGAACATGCGCATGATGTCGATGTGCTTTAGACCATTGATTGGATCGCCGCCAATACCGACTGCAGTTGACTGGCCCAAACCAATCGCGGTTAATTGACCAACAGCTTCGTAGGTCAAGGTGCCGGAACGGCTGACCACACCAATGCGGCCTTTTTTATGAATGTGACCTGGCATGATGCCGATCTTGATTTCATCAGGAGTGATGATGCCAGGGCAATTAGGGCCGAGCAGTAAAGTTTTCTTGCCGCCCTTGGCTTCTTTTTGTGCCATCTTGTTGCGCACTTCCAGCATATCGCGCACAGGAATGCCTTCGGTAATACAAATCACAAAATCCAAGTCGGCTTCAACGGCTTCCCAAATTGCAGCTGCAGCACCAGGAGGAGGCACATAAATAACCGATGTGGTTGCACCAGTTTGCTGGGCAGCTTCTTTTACTGTTCCATAAATAGGAATGTTAAAAATGGACTCGCCTGCTTTTTTAGGATTAACGCCCGCTACGAAACAATTTTTTCCGTTTGCGTACTCTTGGCATTTCTCAGTATGAAACTGTCCGGTCTTACCGGTAATGCCCTGCGTAATTACTTTTGTATTTTTATTAATCAAAATTGACATGGTGATTTCCTTGATTATTTCTGTTTTTTAGCCGCCGCAACCACTTTGGTTGCTGCTTCTGCCATGGAGTCGGCACTGATGATCGGTAAGCCGGATTCAGCCAAAATCTTTTTGCCTAAATCTTCGTTCGTACCCTTCATGCGCACCACCAGCGGCACAGATAAATTCACTGCCTTACAGGCAGTCACCACACCAGTAGCGATCACATCGCAGCGCATAATGCCGCCGAAGATGTTGACCAAGATGGCTTCCACGCTCTTATTTTTGAGCATGATCTTAAATGCTTCCGTTACTTTTTCTGCGGTAGCGCCGCCACCGACGTCGAGGAAGTTAGCTGGCTGTCCGCCAAACAACTTAATCGTATCCATGGTGGCCATGGCAAGTCCAGCACCGTTTACGAGACAGCCGATATTGCCGTCGAGTGAGATGTAGGCCAAGTCAAATTTCGACGCTTCGATTTCAGCAGGATCTTCTTCATCCTCATCGCGATACGCCACGATCTCGGGATGACGGAACAGGGCATTGGGATCAAAGTTGAACTTAGCATCCAAAGCCTTGATGTTGCCATTGCCTTCCAAAATCAGTGGATTGATTTCGACTAAAGACGCATCGGTTTCCCAATATGTTTTGTATAAGTTCTTGAACACATCACGCGCCTTCGCGACTGAACCCTCAGGCACGCCGATGCCCTTGGAAATAGTGTCGCACTGTGCGTCGGTTAAGCCGACCAAGGGATCCACAAATACCTTGATGATTTTTTCAGGGGAGTGCTCTGCCACTTCCTCGATGTCCATGCCGCCCTCGCTGGAGGCCATGATGACGTTTTTCTGTGATCCACGATCAGTAACGATACTGAAGTAATACTCTTTCTTAATGTCAGCGCCATCTTCAATCAGGAGCCGGCGGACTTTTTGTCCTTCGGTTCCAGTTTGATGGGTTTTGAGCTGCATGCCCATAATTTCGCTGGCGTATTTTTTAACCTCATCCATGCTCTTGGCTAATTTCACGCCGCCGCCCTTGCCGCGACCACCTGCATGAATTTGCGCCTTGACCACCCACACTGGACCACCCAGTTTTGCGGCCGCATCCATTGCTTCTTCCACGCTATGCGCCGGAATGCCGTTCGGAACTGGCACGTTAAATTGGCGCAGCAGCGCCTTACCCTGATACTCGTGAATTTTCATCTTTGCTCCGGAATCTGTCTGTGGGTGCAGCCAATGGTTAATTAGGACCTATTTTGCCCTTCACCCTAATTTCGCTGATTTGACCGCAGTCAACTTAAAAAAATTAGGTTATTGGCAAACGAGTGTAAGTCTATCATTTTGCAGTGCGTCATTTGCCATTTTTGGCGCTATTCAGCCCCTTTTTGACGCCCGCCAATGACCTTAGCGACGATTTCGGGGTTAAAGCCTTTTGAGACCAAAAAACGGTACTGCCTGGCGCGGATTTTCTGATCTTCGGCAATCCCGCCAAATTTGCGCTCAAACAGCTCTTTTGCTCGCTCAAATTCCGTATTTTTGAGTCCATCCAGCAGCGCCGCTGACGCATCGCTTGCAACCCCGGCCCGCTGCAATTCGTCCTTGATTCTGCGCATCCCATAGCGCTCGCTACGCCGTCGCACCAAGGCTTCTGCATAGCGTGCATCGGATAACCAACCTCGCTTCTCAAAGTCATCCAATACCGCAGTAATTTGCACTTCATGCGATAGCGCTGGCATATCAGCTTGACTCAGCTCTTGATCGCGATCCTGCGCATTCCGAGCGCGGTCCACCTTGGCTTGAAGGCTGAGGTAATCGCTTAGCTTTTTTGCCAATTCGGCACGGCTGTGCTCGCGCTGCGATAAAAGGCGCAAAGCCCGAGCTTTGAGACTCGGGCTTTGTTTTTTAGGACTTACTGAGTCAGGCATCAGCCGATTCAATCTCCGTATCGTCTACTGCATCTGTGATTGCAAGACCTGCTTTCACACCCAGCTTCGCACGAATCTTGGCTTCGATGTCTTTCGCAATTTCAGGATTTTCTTTCAGAAATTCGCGTACGTTATCTTTGCCTTGACCAATGCGGTCGCCGTTATAGCTATACCAAGAACCGGACTTCTCTACGATATCGGCTTCAACACCCATATCGATTATTTCACCCTCACGTGAAATTCCTGCGCCGTACATGATGTCAAAAATGGCTTCGCGGAATGGCGGTGAAACCTTGTTCTT
>JAIXPY010000112.1 GCA_027486025.1 Burkholderiaceae bacterium | reverse complement strand
TGCTCAAGTTCTTCCAGAGTCTTCTGGTCACACTCGATATTCATGCAAACGTAGTGGGCTTTGGCCAACTTGTCGATCATGTAAGCCATCTGACGACGACCCCAATCTTCAATGCGATGGACTTTGCCGCCACTGGTAGCCAATACGGCTTTGTAACGATCAATCATCGCGGGCACTTGCTCGCTTTGGTCCGGATGGACGATAAAAACGATTTCATAATGACGCATCAAACACTCCTTAAGGGTAAAGCTACCTGGGCGTCATCCAAATCAGATGGTGTTGATTTGAAAACCAGTGCAGCAAGGGTGAAAACAAATTGTAAAAACAGGAATTACATACTCTTGCTTTATTCAGGCAAGACTGCGATTCTAGCAAAAAAATCCTGCCAAGTCATGGATTTACCGCCCTGCTTGGCTTCCACGGCAGCATATAAGGCCAATTGCAAGGCAATTCTGGCTTTAGGGGCAGTTAGACTGCCTGCGGCCACCCAGCCGGCGGGATCCGTTTCTGGCAAATTCAGGTGAACATGCCCCGCACCCACGCGAGAGGCCTTGGTAATGGCCACCCCCTTCTCTGCCAGTGTGTTCAAGGGCTTATACCAAGCGGCATGTACTCCGCCCATACCAGTACCCGCAATCACCAGCCCCTGAATTGGCTGAGTCAGCCAATGCAAGACTGTTTCTGGCCTGGCGCCAGCATGGCTAGTCAGGATCTCCACCCAAGGCCAAGCGTCCTCCGCTGGAATAGGCAGATCCGGACCCGAATCTGCCTGAATACGCCGAACCCAAGATAACCAAGAGGGATTAATCAAATGAACCGGGCTGCTGAGTGCATCACGTAATGGTGCATTGAGTTCGTTGGTATGGCGCTTAGCCAGGTCGCGAGCCAAGCAGACCCGACCAGCAAAGATGCCAAAGACACCAGCCGGACAAGTTTCAAGATCCATTTGGGCCCAATAGAGGGAGGCTTGCAGATTGAGTGGGCCATCCGCTTGAGGGTGGTTCGATGGCAGCATTGCCCCGGTCAAAATAACCCGCTTACCCAGGCGTTCGGCCTGCTTTCTGCAAACCACATCTAAAAAGATCCCGGCCTCCTCAATGGTGTCGGTGCCGTGGGTGACCACCACTCCAAGAACCAAGGGATTGTCGAGCGCTGCCCGCACTGCAAGGCCTAGCTGGGTTAGTAGAGCCTCACTCAAGTCCCGGCTGTCGATGTTGGCAAGCTGCTGTATCTCGATTTCGCCCTGCGCAACCCCAGTGTTAGCCTGCGCCGTCGGAATGAGGGTTTCAAGGGCTACCTGGCCGGCACGGTATGCGGATGGATTTTCTGGATCTTGGGCAAGACCGGCAATCGTGCCGCCCATACCAATAACCAAAACATGCCGATTGGGGGATTTCATGAGCCCATTATCCATTTAACAAAATTTCTTGAAATAACAAAAATACTGTATACAATCACAGCATGGACATAAACACAGCTGAATTGCTCGATTTACCCAAATTAACACCCCGCCAGGCAGAAATCCTGGCCTTGATCACATCGGCTATTCAGGAAAGCGGCTTACCGCCGACCCGCGCTGAAATCGCTACCTGCCTTGGATTCGCCTCGGCCAATGCAGCGGAGGAGCATTTACGCGCCCTAGCTCGCAAAGGCTACATCGAACTGACCCCAGGTACTTCGCGCGGCATCCGCATTGCGCAGCAGCACAGCCACCCTTTTCAATTCGGCAGATCGCAGCAAATGTCTCTACCTTCTGGGGCGCTTCAGCAACTCACACTTCCATTAATTGGTCGCGTTGCAGCGGGCTCGCCCATCATGGCAGTGGAGCACATTGAAAAACACGTTCCGATTGATCCAAGCCTCTTTGCTAAAGGAGCAGATTACTTGCTAAAAGTAAAAGGCATGAGTATGCGCGACGCTGGCATTTTGGACGGCGATTATTTAGCTGTGCACAAAACAACCGAGGTCCGTAATGGCGATATTGTGGTGGCCCGCATTGATGATGAGGTCACGGTTAAGCGCTGGTTACAGAAAAAAGGCAGTAATGGCATGGTGATTGAGTTGCAGGCGGAGAACCCGGACTTTAAAAACATCACCGTAGATGCAAGGCAGCCTAATTTTGCGATTGAAGGCCAGGCCGTTGGCTTGATTCGGGCAAACGGCCTTTAATACAAAGGGGTTTTCTTAGCGCTTACTTGGTGCGACGACATTCGCATTTTTAGGCGAGGCCGTAATAATAATGATGGACTTTGGCCCGGTTAAAGAGCCTTCATTGATCTCAACAGTCGAAGTTCGCTCACCTTTGGTAAAAACCAATATGCTTGTCTTTGATTTAACCGCTGTGACGGTAGTCCATCCCACCTTGGGATACTCCGCCTGAAAAAAAGCATAAATATCGGTCGGACTTTGTAAACCATTGAGAACAACCCGGCCAACCCAATTATCACCACGGCCAATAATTAAAGAGTCAGTGCCCATAATGCGAGCACCCGCTGGAAGTGGCATGTCACCCAAGAGCTGTGCCTGAATTTGATTGACCTCATCTGGCGTGCCAGTTGGAGAGTCGCCGGGAGAGGCGCAGCCACCCAATAACAAAACGAGGCTCAATGCAATGGCCGAAGCAGCGTTACTTTTTAACTTGGGTGTTGTTGTCATGGTTAAAGCGTCCATCCGTTGGAATCAGCAATAATCATATTGTAGGGAAAGGAACCCGAAGGTCAATAGACGCAAGGCCTCATTCGAGTTGCTGGAGGCGCGTGAGGGAATCGAACCCCCGTACGAAGCTTTGCAGGCTCCTGCCTAACCACTCGGCCAACGCGCCACATACTTTGAAACAAAATGGGAAGCTTTTCAGGGCTTCCCATCGAACTTGGAGCGGGAAAGGAGGTTCGAACTCCCGACCTATACCTTGGCAAGGTATCGCTCTACCAGCTGAGCTATTCCCGCATAACAGGGCAACAGTTTAGCAAACTATTGAACTCTGCGCCGTATTTAATGCCCATTCGTAAATTTAAGGCCCCGGAGTCTTATGTAATCAAGCCCCTACTCCGACTTACCCAGCAATTGGGGCAGCGCTTTTTGCAAATAATAGAACATGGACCATAGGGTTAAAAATGCCGCCACCCAGATTAGCCATGTACCAATTAAAGCGGCATTCAACCAACCAAAGAGCGTGCCATTAAACAAAAGGAACGGAATTGCTACTAGCTGCGCAGTGGTTTTTAATTTACCGACCATGTGCACTGCCACGCTTTTGCTCGCACCCACTTGCGCCATCCACTCCCGCAATGCAGAGATGGTAATTTCGCGACCAATAATGACGAGCGCCACCCACACTTGCACCCGGTCCATATTCAGGAGCACAAGTAAGGCTGCAGCGACGATTAGCTTATCGGCGACTGGGTCTAAAAATTGCCCAAAAGCCGATTCTTGTTTCATGCGGCGGGCCAAATAGCCATCGAGCCAATCGGTCAAAGCGGCAAAGATAAAAAGGCCAGTAGCCAATACATTTTTTTCCGGCATGCTGAGCCAGCTTGCAGGCAGATAAAAAATGGTGACCAAGAGCGGTATCGCTGCGACGCGCAACCACGTTAAGGCTATAGGGAGATTAAACGGCATGGCGCTAGGATAACCGAAGGCACCGGTCTTGCTTAATGTAATTGCTGGTAAATCTGCTCCGCCAAGGTCAAGGAAATACCATCTACCGTAGCCAGCTCTTCCATGCTGGCATTGGAGACGCCACGCAGCCCTCCAAAACGGGCCAGCAAGGCCTGCCGCCGTTTGGCGCCGATACCTTCAATCTCCTCGAGACGCGAGACTGTGCGCGCCTTTGCCCGCTTTGCCCGCATTCCGGTAATGGCAAAGCGATGTGCCTCATCCCGTATTTGGGCAATCAGCATCAGTGCCGCACTCTCCCGCCCCAGCTCAAGCGATGGTCGGCCATCAGCAAAGATCAGCGATTCGAGGCCGACCTTTCGGGCCTCGCCCTTGGCAACGCCCACAATTAATCCAAGATCCATGCCCAGCTCTACAAACACTTGACGGGCGATTTCAACTTGACCTTTACCGCCGTCAATCAGGATGAGCTGTGGCATTTTTTCTGGCGGAATTTCTTGGTAATTGGCATAACGGCGTTGCAATACCTGCCGCATGGCTGCGTAATCATCGCCCGGTGTAATGTCGTTGATATTGAAGCGACGGTACTCGCTCGATTGCATTTCATTTTTTGCGTACACCACGCACGAGGCTTGGGTTGCTTCGCCGGAGGTGTGGCTGATATCAAAGCACTCGACACGCAATTGCTCCACACCCTCGAGATCCAAGCCGAGGACATCCAGCAAGGCACGCGCCTTGGCTAGCTGGCCACCGGTCTCAACCAAGCGCTTGGCTAAAGCAATCTTGGCGTTGCCCTCTGCCATACCAAGCCAGTGGCGGCGTTGGCCTTGAGGCTGGTGCAAAAAGGTGATCTTTTTTCCTGCTTGCACATTTAAGCTGTCTTGCAAAAGCGATTGCTCTTCGCCGGTAGAGATGGCATGACTCAAAACAATAACGCCGGGTATCAGCTTGGCATTACTGGCATCGCCATCCAAATAATGTTGCTGAATAAATGCATCCAAGATTTCGACGGGGCTAGGTAACTCGCCCGCCGCTGAGCGTAGATTTTTAGGGAAGTAAGTGCGATCGCCCAAATGCCGACCGCCGCGCACCATTGCCAAATTGACGCAAATCATTCCCTCCAGTTCAGCTGTTGCCAAAATATCAACGTCGCCCTCGCCGTCGGCGACGGTGTCCATCGATTGCTGCTGGAGCACACTGGAAAGATCCGCAATCCGATCCCGAATCACCGCAGCCATCTCAAAATCCAATGCGTCGCTGTGCTGAAGCATTTCACGCTCGAGTTCAGATAGGACTTGGCCGTGATCCCCTTCTAAAAATCGGGTTGCTTGATTCACATCACTGGCATATTGTCCGGTAGTCAGCATGCCAACGCACGGCGCACTGCAACGGTGAATTTGATGCAACAGGCAAGGTCGTGTGCGGTTTTTAAAGACCGTATCTTCACAGGTACGCAAGCGAAATACTTTCTGCAAAATCTGAACGCTATTACGCACTGCCGATGAATTCGGGAAGGGTCCAAAATAGCGATTACGCCGATCCACTTTGCCGCGGTAGGACGACAGGCGCGGGAATGCGTGCCCTGTCAGCATCACATAAGGGTAGGACTTATCGTCACGAAACAAAATATTAAAAGGCGGTGCCAACTCTTTAATTAAGTTGTTCTCCAGAATCAAGGCCTCGGACTCCGTTCGCGTTACTGTGGTTTCATAGCGCGCAATTCGGCCCACCATGCGCTCAATGCGCGGCGATAATGCAGTTCGTTGAAAATAGCTGGATACTCGCTTTTTTAGGTCGCGGGCTTTACCCACGTAAAGTATCTGATCCGCTTCGTCGAAAAAGCGATATACCCCCGGCAATCCGGGAAGCCGTTTAATGTCTTGCTTGAGGGTTTCAAAAAGCGAATTACGCATGCGTTGGGATATATTCTGCCAAATCGT
>JAIXPY010000095.1 GCA_027486025.1 Burkholderiaceae bacterium | reverse complement strand
GATTCGGGTGTAGGGGAGTGGGTCGATGCGATGGTACGCATTGAGGGCCCGGTAACCGCACAATTTGAGCTCACTTTCTTGTTTGATTGGAGCGTAGATAATCCAGCCGTTTCTCACTTTAAAGACCATCACCTGATGCCCGCTCTGGAGGATGGCAAAACCTTGGCCCAAGAATTCTCCTCTGGCCCGGTGTATCGCGACGATATCCTGTATCAAGTGTTGTTATCGGCCATCCTGGATGCGCGTGAGGAGTTGGTTATTACCACCCCATACTTTGGCCCAGATGACGGCTTGTTGCAGGCCTTGATGGCAGCCTCGCACCGCGGCGTTAAGGTGACTTTAATTGTGCCTAAACGCAATGACTCGACCTTAGTTGCTTGGAGCAGTCGCAGTTTTTATGAGGACCTACTGCAAGCAGGCGTTCGGATTGCAGAATTTCATGGCGGCTTATTGCATACCAAGAGCCTTTTAATTGATCGCAAGACTGCGATATTTGGCTCGGTTAATTTTGATCAGCGCAGCCTGCGGCTTAATTTTGAAATAAGCCTCATCGTGTATGACACCGTTTTTTGTGGGCATTTAGAAAAATTAATCCACAGTTATCTAAAGAATGCCGATGTAGTGAATGCAGCGCAGTGGGCTAAACGACCGCGCTGGCGTCTTTTGCTCGAAAATCTAGCCCACCTAACTTCACCGCTGCTTTAAATAGCCTTAGTGGCTTTCATCGCGCTGATTTGGCCTGGATTGAGGCCAATTTCAGTAAGGATGGCCTCCGTATGCTCTCCAACGGAGGGTATCGCATCCATTCGGTAATCAAACTGGTCATTGGCGCCCGGCGGCAGTAATGCTGGAATCGGTCCTGCAGGGGAGTTCACCGATACCCAGCGATCACGCGCTGCCAATTGCGGGTGATGCCAGACCCCATTCATATCGTTTAAACGGGCATTTGCAATCTGCGCTTGATCCAATTTAGCAATCACCTGATTACATGTCAGTTTGCTAAAGCAGGCATCAATCAGTTTGGCCAAGGCATCGCGGTTCTCATGACGTTTGCTGTTTTTATCAAAACGAACATCACTGGCTAATGCAGAGTTATCTAACACCACCTCGCAAAAAGCCAACCACTCCCGCTCATTTTGTAAGCCCAGCATGACCGTTGCTCCATCACCTGCTTTAAACGGGCCATAGGGGTAAATGGTGGCGTGGGATGCACCGCTTCGCTGGGGTGGGCTAGCATCCTGATAGGCGTAGTACATTGGGTAACTCATCCATTCGCCAAGAGATTCCAGCATGGATACATCAATGCTGCTTCCTATGCCTGTCTTTTGACGCTGCAATAGTGCTGCCAAGATATTGCTGTAGGCATACATGCCGGCTGCGATATCCGCAATCGAGTTGCCTGCTTTGCTAGGGGTATCGGGTGTGCCGGTAACCGATAGGAAACCCGTCTCACTTTGTATCAGTAAATCGTATGCTTTTTTATCGCGATAGGGGCCGTCATTGCCGTAGCCGGAAATATCACACAAAATGAGGCCCGGGTTATCGCGCTGCAACTCGCTTGCTGTGAGCCCCATGCGTGCCGCTGCGCCAGGAGCCAAGTTTTGCACTAAGACATCGGCTGTTTTAAGGAGGGTCTTGAGAGCGCTAAGTGCCTCAGCCTGTTTTAAATCGAGGGTAAGGCTTTCTTTAGAACGATTCACCCACACAAAGTGCGAGGCTAGACCAGCAACACGTTCGTCATAGGCCCTGGCAAAATCACCCGCTCCAGGGCGCTCCACTTTGATGACGCGCGCGCCCAAGTCCGCCAGTTGGCGGGTGCAAAAAGGAGCAGCAATCGCATGCTCGAGTGAGACAACGGTGATGCCATCAAGTGGCCGTACAGCAGGCTTGCTACTCATATTAAAAAGACCGGGGAAGGCCGAGTACGTGTTCGGCAATATAGGAATAAATCAAATTCGTGGAGATGGGGGCAACTTGATAGAGGCGGGTTTCACGAAACTTCCGCTCTACATCGTACTCACAAGCAAAGCCAAAGCCACCATGGGTTTGTAGGCAGACATTGGCCGCTTCCCAGGATGCCTTGGCCGCGAGGTATTTGGCCATATTCGACTCTGGACCGCAGGCCTCGTGGCGATCAAATAAATCGCAGGCCTTAAAGCGCATTAAGTTAGCCGCTTCTGTTTCCATATAGCTGTCCGCAATCGGAAACTGAATACCTTGATTTTTGCCAATCGGTTGATCAAACACCACTCGCTCATTGGCATAGCGCCGCGCGCGATCGATGAACCAATAGGCGTCACCAATGCACTCCGCTGCAATCAGGACGCGCTCCGCATTTAAACCATCGAGGATGTATTTAAAGCCGCGGCCTTCTTCGCCAATCAAGTTTTCAACTGGGATTTCCAAGTTATCAAAAAAGACTTCATTGGTTTCGTGATTGACCATGTTTTCAATCGGACGTACTTCCATGCCTTTGCCAATCGCATCAGCCAGATTGACAATAAAAATCGACATACCTTCTGACTTGCGCTTTACTTCGCTCAGTGGAGTAGTGCGCGCCAGCAAGATCATCAAGTCGGAATGCTGTATCCGCGAGATCCAGACTTTCTGGCCGTTAATGACATAGCGATCCCCTTTTTTAACGGCGGTCGTTTTGAGTTTGGTGGTGTCTGTGCCGGTAGTGGGCTCTGTAACGGCCATGCTCTGTAAGCGCAGTTCACCGCTGGCAATCTTGGGTAGGTAGAGTTTCTTTTGGGCCTCAGAGCCGTGTCGTAGCAAGGTACCCATGTTGTACATCTGACCATGGCAGGATCCCGAGTTGCCGCCAGAAAAGTTAATTTCTTCCATGATGACCGACGCTTCGGCTAGTCCCAGGCCAGAGCCGCCGTATTCTTCTGGGATTAATGCCGCGAGCCAGCCTGCTTTCGTGACCGCATCGACAAATGCCTCGGGGTAGCCGCGCGCGTGATCGACTTTTTGCCAATAGCTGGAATCAAACTGACCACAGAGGTCACGCAGCGCATCGCG
>JAIXPY010000051.1 GCA_027486025.1 Burkholderiaceae bacterium | reverse complement strand
TTAAACCATAGGCATAAAATAAAGCCCACCATGGATGACCGCTCCCGCGCCCTCTTAAAAACCCTCATTGAGCGATACATTGAGGAGGGTCAGCCTATTGGCTCAAGGACCCTATCGCGTTTTTCAGGGCTGGATCTCTCCGCGGCGACCATTCGAAATGTGATGGCCGATCTCGAGGATATGGGTTTTGTTACCAGCCCCCATACCTCGGCCGGTCGTGTTCCAACCCCACGCGGTTACCGCCTATTTGTGGACACGATGCTGACAATGCAGCCCCTCGAGGCGGTAGCGGCCCGCGACTTAGAGCAGCACTTATTGCCAGACTCACCGCAACGCATGATTAATTCGGCTGCAGAAATTCTATCGAACTTGACTCACTTTGCTGGGGTGGTGATGACCCCAAAGCGTGCCCACGTGTTTAAGCATATTGAATTCTTGCGCTTGGGTGAGGGCAAAATTTTGCTGATCGTGGTGACTCCTGAGGGCGATGTGCAAAACCGCATTTTGCCAACCAACCAAGATTACAGCCCAAGCCAATTAATTGAAGCTGGCAATTACATTAATTCCCAATTCTCGGGTAGAAGTTTTGATGAGGTGCGTTTGCGCCTCAAGTCCGATTTGGATAATTTGCGAACCGATATCTCTGGTTTGATGACCTTAGCACTAGACAGCAGCTCTACCATTGGTGATATGGGCTACGGCGGCATGGTGCTCTCCGGCGAGCGCCGCTTGCTTAATGTAGGCGACCTCAGTTCCAACTTGGATAAATTGCGCAAGATGTTCGATATGCTCGAGCAGAAATCTGTACTCATGCAATTGCTTGATGTATCGAGTCATGCCGATGGCATTCAGATATTTATTGGCGGTGAAAGCGATTTATTGCCCTACGAAGATTTGGCGGTCATTAGTGCGCCTTACAGTGTCGATGGCACCATCGTCGGAACCTTGGGAGTAATTGGCCCAACGCGCATGGCTTATGATCGCGTTATTCCGATTGTTGATATCACCTCGAAGTTGCTATCCGGCGCCCTCAGTCATTCCTAAGGATTTGTTTTGAATCAAAACCCCCATCTGCGCCCAAGTAAGACAGCTATTTTGCTGCTGAACTTAGGCACGCCAGCGGCGCCAACCCGAAGCGCAGTCAAAGTCTATTTAAAAGAATTTCTTTCCGATCCACGGGTGGTAGAAATTCCACGCATCATTTGGTGGTTTATTTTGAATGGCATTATCTTGCCGATTCGCAGTGGCGCTTCGGCAAAGAAATACGCCACTATTTGGTTGCCTGAGTTGGGATCGCCACTCTTGCATTACTCGCGTTTGCAAGCCAAATCATTGGCGGCACACTATGCCAATCAACACCAAACCGTATTGGTGGACTTAGCGATGCGCTATGGTAAACCTAGCACCCAAGAAGCCTTGGACGAATTGCAGGCCCAAGGCATGGAGCGCTTACTGCTGCTTCCCCTGTATCCCCAGTACTCAGCAACGACCACGGCATCGAGTTTTGATGAAGTGTTTCGGGTGCTGCGTTCATGGCGCAATCAGCCAGAGGTACGCACGGTCAAGCATTACCATGACCACCCCGCTTACATAGAAGCATTACGCCAACAGGTAACGGAGTTTTGGGACAAAGAAGGTCGTCCCAACTTTGCAAAAGGCGAGCGTCTGGTGATGTCCTTTCATGGCCTGCCCAAACGCAATTTGTTAAAGGGTGATCCCTATCACTGCGAGTGCCTCAAAAGCGGCCGTTTGCTGGGCGAGGCTTTAGGACTGGTTCCGGGGCAATACATCGTGACCTTTCAATCGCGCTTTGGTAAGGCCGAGTGGTTAAAGCCCTATACGGCGCCTACGCTTGAGCAGCTTGGAAAAGAGCAATGCCCTCGGGTCGATGTTTTTTGCCCTGGATTTCCGGCAGATTGCCTGGAGACGCTTGAAGAAATTGCCATGGAAGGTAAAGAAATTTTTATTGAGCATGGCGGCAATGATTACCGTTACATTCCCTGTCTGAATAACAGTCCAGCGTGGATTAATGCGCTGCATGCCATTGCCGCGGATCACATGGCTGCTTGGCCGTTGACCGAGGAATCACCTGCACTCCTGGCCAAGCGTAATGCCTTGGTTGCAGTTGCCGAGGCGCATATTACCAACCCCACCGCTCCAGCTGCCCCTTGAAATGGCATGATTTGCGCCCATATACAGATGAAATAAGTAGCAGCAAGTGCGCTCAAAGCCACTTCCTTCCTGAAATCACTAAAGCGATTTAGACCCATGACCCAAGAAAAACCCGATTCAACACCAGAAAATCAAGCTGAAGCAGCGGCAGATACAGCAGCCAATCCCGCAGAAGCAGCGGTAGAGCAGACTGCCGAGCAGCAGCTGGCCGAGCTGCAGCAAAAATTAAGTGAGATGCAAGACAACTTCCTGCGTGCCAAGGCCGAAGGCGAAAACATTCGCCGCCGCGCAGCGGAAGACATTGGCAAGGCGCATAAATTTGCCATTGAGGGGTTTGCTGAGCATTTAGTACCGGTTGCTGATAGCCTTTATGCAGCCCTCAACGCCGAAGCAGTCGATGCAAAAGGCTTTAAGGAGGGCTTGGAGATTACGCTCAAGCAGTTAATGAGCGCCTTTGAAAAAGGCCGCTTAGTCGAAATAAACCCCGCTAGCGGCGATAAATTTGACCCCCATCACCACCAAGCTATCTCGATGGTGCCATCGGAACAGGAGCCTGGAACCGTGGTGAGCGTGTTGCAGCGCGGTTATTCCTTGGCAGACCGGGTTTTAAGGCCGGCCTTGGTGACAGTCAGCCAGTCGGTTTAGCGGCAAACCCCAGCATTTAGGTCAAAAAAAGAGAATAAATTGGTTTTTCTGGGTTTTTGCCCTTGAATTGCCCTTTTTTGGCCCCAAATACCTTACATCAGATGTAATAACGCGACTTTAGCGCACACCTTATTTTTAAGCGGAGTAGATATGGGAAAGATTATTGGAATTGACTTAGGAACCACCAACTCGTGCGTTTCTGTAATTGAAAACGGCACCCCGCGGGTGATTGAAAACGCCGAAGGCGGACGTACAACTCCGTCGATCATTGCCTACATGGAAGACGGCGAAGTACTCGTTGGCGCCCCTGCAAAACGCCAATCGGTTACCAACCCACGCAATACCGTATATGCGGTAAAGCGCCTGATGGGTCGTAAATTTACCGACAAAGAAGTACAAAAAGACATTGGTCTCATGCCATACAAAATTATTCAAGCGGATAACGGCGATGCATGGGTTGAGGCACGCGATAAAAAAATGGCGCCACAGCAAGTCTCTGCTGAAATTCTGCGCAAAATGAAAAAGACTGCAGAAGATTATTTAGGCGAAGAAGTGACGGAAGCAGTGATTACTGTACCGGCTTACTTTAATGACAGCCAACGCCAAGCAACGAAAGATGCTGGCCGTATTGCTGGCCTGGAAGTCAAACGCATTATTAATGAGCCTACTGCAGCTGCCTTGGCATTTGGCCTGGATAAGCAAGAAAAGGCGGATCGCAAGATTGCCGTTTATGACCTCGGCGGCGGAACCTTTGACGTCTCCATTATTGAAATTGCCAACGTCGATGGCGAAAAGCAATTCGAAGTGCTTTCCACCAACGGCGATACCTTTTTGGGCGGCGAAGATTTTGACCAGCGCATCATTGACTGGATTATTGATGAGTTCAAAAAAGAGCAGGGCGTTGATCTCAGCAAAGACGTGTTGGCATTGCAGCGCTTAAAAGACGCAGCAGAAAAAGCCAAGATCGAATTGTCATCATCACAGCAAACCGAAATCAACTTACCTTACGTCACGGCAGACGCCAGCGGTCCTAAGCACCTGAACTTGAAACTTACCCGTTCCAAGCTCGAGTCCTTGGTAGAAGAGTTGATTGAGCGCACCATGGGCCCATGCCAAATGGCACTCAAGGATGCGGGCGTATCGGCATCCGACATCGATGATGTGATTTTGGTGGGCGGTCAAACGCGCATGCCTAAAGTGCAAGACAAAGTGAAGGATATCTTTGGTAAAGAGCCACGCAAAGACGTAAACCCAGATGAAGCTGTTGCTGTTGGCGCGGCGATTCAAGGATCGGTTTTGTCGGGCGATCGCAAAGACGTTCTGTTGCTGGACGTAACGCCACTCTCCTTGGGCATTGAGACCTTGGGCGGCGTGATGACCAAGATGATTCCAAAAAACACGACCATTCCAACCAAGCATGCACAGGTCTATTCCACAGCGGAAGATAACCAGCCTGCGGTCACGATTAAGTGCTACCAAGGCGAGCGTGAGATGGCCAGTGCCAATAAGTTATTGGGCGAATTTAATTTGGAAGGCATTCCACCAGCTGCACGTGGTACCCCACAAATTGAAGTCACCTTCGATATTGATGCCAACGGTATTTTGCATGTCACTGCCAAAGACAAAGCCTCTGGTAAAGAAAACAAAATTACCATTAAGGCGAACTCTGGCTTAACCGAAGAAGAAATTCAGCGGATGGTGAAAGATGCCGAAGCCAATGCAGCGGAAGACAAAAAAGTATTGGAGCTTGTTACTGCCCGTAATACGGCAGATGCCTTGGCACACTCAACCAAGAAAGCATTGGAAGAGCATGGCGCTAGCTTAGAAGTAGCTGAAAAAGAAGCAATTGAAGCTGCGTTAAAAGAGCTAGACGAGGCGATTAAAGGTAGCGATAAGGCCGCGATCGAGGCAAAAACCGAAGCGCTTGGCAAGGCGAGTCAAAAGCTGGGCGAGAAAGCCTTTGCTGCTGAGCAAGCTAAAGCCGGCGGCGGCGCTGCTCCTGGTGCTGCTGGCGCGAGTGCATCGCAAGGCGGCCCAGCTGATGCGGATGTGGTTGATGCCGACTTTAAAGAGGTTAAAGAGGATAAGAAATAATCCGCTTTTTACATAGGCAGTAAATACAAGTCGGCCCAGCGCCGACTTGTGTCGTTTTAATGATGCTGAGAGGAATAGGCTGTGGCTACGAGTAAACGCGATTTTTATGAGGTACTGGGCGTTGGAAAAAATGCCAGCGACGAG
>JAIXPY010000200.1 GCA_027486025.1 Burkholderiaceae bacterium | reverse complement strand
GCCATGATGTCTTCTTCGCGCATTACGAGAAGCTCATCTGCACCTACTTTGACGGTTTGGCCGGCATATTTGCCGAACAACACCCGGTCGCCTACTTTGACGTCAGGGGCATTTAATTTGCCACTGTCATCGCGCTTGCCAGGGCCTACGGCTAAAACCTCGCCTTGGTCTGGTTTCTCGGCTGCCGCATCTGGAATCACGATTCCTGAGGCAGTCTTGGTTTCTTGATCCATACGCTTGATGATCACGCGATCATGTAAAGGACGTAGATTCATTCCTTCTCCTAAGTTAGTGAGTGTTAACTACATAAAAATCGATATAAATCGTCGGGTTATAATCTCTACACCTCAAGTTAAAACGATTTTGACTCCGTCAAAGTCGCTTTAGCACTCGATTGCAGTGAGTGCTGATTATATAGGTCTATTCCCACTGATTTCAAGGGGCGGCCTAATAAAAGCCTGTTGTAGGTCTTTTCCTACACACAAATCAGATCTGCCTGCTTACTTCCCGGGCCTGTCCTGCCTAGACTGGACAGTCATCGACTGGAGAACACCATATGAGTCCCAAATCTCGGCTGTATACGCTTGTTCATGCATGGAAGAACAAGCCTTTTCATGAGCTACGGGACGCCCAAGGCACTCATGTGCCCAATCTAGCCCACGAAACCCAGGATGCAGGTAGTAATGCCAACTGGTCTAAGCGCCAAACCGTCAGCTACGAACCTATTTTTAATGCGGCAGGCAATGCCATGTCCGCCGCCTTGTTCAGGCCCCTCTTAGGCGCCAGCGACTCCCAGGTACTGCGCTTCTCAATGGAAGGACTGGATGCAGCTAGTTACTGGCATTGCTGCAACAGGCCCATTCAGATTCTCTTGCCCTTATCGCCGGGCGTACTTGCCAACCCACAGCGCATTGATGCCCTATGCGATCTAATTTTGAACTCCAGACTCCCCGTCGGCTTAGTTCACATTGGCCTAACTACAATGCCGCCCGATGCACTGCGCATCAATTGCAAAGAGGGTTTATTGCGCCTGCGTCGCATCGGCGTACTGCTCCATCTGATGAATGCCAATCCACAGTTGATTCAGCTGCAGTGGTTAGAAGAAGTTAAATTCGATGGCATCCATTTTTCCATTCAGGAGCTGCGCAGCGATGATATTGCGCTAGCAAACCAACAAGCTCAATTACTCGATGCCCTTGCGATGGCAAGGGAACTGGGGGCAATGCTTTACGCCAACGGCATTACCTTAATTAAAGATCTCGAAAACGCCAGGCTCTTGCCGGTGGATTTTTGCTACGGCGGACTCATGATGTCACCCGTAAGCAGGCACCAAATTCTTCATATCAGCGACAGTCGAATTGCGAAAGCTATTTTTGCAGTGAAACCCCATGGAAGTACAAACCAGAACGGAGATAGGCAATGAAGAAAAGTGTCATGTTAGTAGACGATCATCCCGCCATGTTGATGGCCCTCAAAAGTATGCTGCAGGACCAATTGCTGTTTGAAGTGGTAGGCCAGTGTCGCAATGGCGAAGAGTGCTTACAAAGTGTGAAGCAAATCAATCCCGATATTGTGATTCTCGATCTCGATATGCCCAAGACGGATGGGTTTGATGTGATTCGCCGTATTAGTTTGACGTACCCCGACATCCGCTTACTCGTTCTATCTAGCCTAGATGAGCAGGTATATGGAGGACGTGTACGTTCCTTAGGTGCACATGGTTTTATCAATAAAACCGCCGGGGCCGATGTTATCTTGGCGGCCTGCGTAGCTATCTCCCAAGGCTATGCTTGCTTTTCCCATACGCGCAATGGCCATAGCTCGCTCAGTGACCAGGAGAAACTAGCCCTCATCTCCGATCGTGAATTGCAAGTCATGAAGTACTTAGGCAAAGGCAATAGCAATCAACACATTTCGGACTTATTGCACATCAGCAATAAAACGGTAGCAACCTATAAAACGCGCATCTTTGAAAAGCTGGGCATCAACAATATTGCTGACCTGATTATGTTTTGCCGCAATAACCACATTATTGAGGGATGATGCGAGTTACTGCATTCGGTCCAATTGCTTGCACTGCCGTACTGCTTCACTGCAGCACGGCTTTTGCACACCACATTGAACTCACCCCAGCAGAGCAAGCGTGGATCAAAGCAAGGCCAGTGGTGTATTTCAGTATTCATGAGCAACATGCACCCTACCTTGCCCCCCTGGATGGAAATGGGCAACTTGGGGTTTATCAATCACTTATTAATGCACTGAGCGAGCAAACGCAGCAGCAGTACCAAGCGATTTGGCGGAGCAACGATGCAGATTTAACCCAATTGCTTAGTAAGCAAGCCATTGATTTTGTAATTGATCCACCCTCTCACCTCTCAAAAGAAAATACAGGCATCTGGTCAGATGCCTTATTTTGGGGTCATGCGGTAGTAGTAACGCGTGCAGAGACCTTGGTGGGTAATCCCGTGATCGCTCCCAAAACGGCTTTTTTTGGAACAGACTCCGTACGTGGGGAGCATCAATCCGTAGCCCATCTATTTGCTGCACTTATGAGGCGCGAGTATGACGCTGTCGTGATGCCGATTCGGCTTGCGCGCTATGCCATGCGCACAGAACACCAAGCGCATTTAAAACTGAATGGGCTATATGGTCGCGAGCCATTAGCATACCGCTGGCTGATTAGCCAGCATGCCAAACCCCTCAAAGGCATCCTAGAAAAGACCTTACATTCGCTTGATCCGATAGCATCGCGTGCCATCTTCTCCATCCCTGGTTTTGGTATTGAGCCAAGAGACGATTCTGGCGGAGCTGATCTGGACTTTATGCACCAGCATCACGCGCCATGGAAGCGTCATATTGTGTTCGGCTTTTTATGTGCCATGCTCTTGGGCGGATTTGCTTGGATTATTCAGTTGCAGCGCCATCGCAAACAACATGCACTGCAGAATGCCGCCCTGTTAATGCAAAAAGAACATGCGGAGCGGGCTAATAATGCTAAGTCTAATTTTTTAGCTGAAATGAGCCATGAGATCCGAACACCGATGAATGCCATTTTGGGGGTTCAAGAATTACTACTCAAAAGCCCACGCCTGCCAGATAGCGAGAAGCCTTTATTGCAGAGCGCCCATGCTTCAGCGGAGTCCCTCCTAGGTATGCTCAATCAGGTCCTTGATCTTTCTAAGATTGAGGCGGGTAAACTTACCTTAACGCCAGAGCCCTGCTGCCTTAAAACTCTGATCGAGGAGATTGATGCGGCTTTTTCGATCTTTGCATCGAATCGCCAATTGAGTATGCATACCCATCTCGACCTACGCATTGCAGAAGTACTGATGGTTGACTCCTTGCGACTGCGTCAAGTTTTAAACAACATCCTGAGTAATGCCATTAAGTTTACAAATGCGGGATCAATTCATTTTTCAGTACGCATCTTGGCCGATGACCATGCGGGCCAGTTGATTGAGTTTCGCGTGATTGATACCGGCATTGGTATGAATCCCGCGGATATTGCGATTGCCCTTCAACCATTTGAACAAGTCCGAGCCCAACATCAACAGCAGGCGATCAATACCCTGCAAGGGACTGGCCTGGGCCTAACCATTAGCAGCCATTTAATTCGATCGATGGATAGTTGCTTGTATTTTGATAGCGAACCCGGCATGGGCAGTAATGTCTATTTTTCTGCCGCCTTCCCAAGAACAACCCAAGTAGCTTCGAATCGATTGATCACCGAGGCAACCTTGCATAGTACCCAGCGCATGCAGCACCAAGGCAAGCAAGTCTGCGCTTTAGTGGTTGAGGATCACCCCGCTAGCCGTCAAGTGCTATCCCTCCAATTAGAAGCACTTGGGGCCAAGGTCGTTGTCTGTGAAAATGCTGGGCAAGCATTAAGCCTCCTCAAGCAGCGTCAGTTTGATGTCATGCTCACCGACCACTCCATGCCCGGCATGCATGGCGCAGATTTATCGCAATCGATCCGCGCCGATGGATTTACGGAGCTGATTATTATTGGCGTTACCGCCGATATCTATGCGCTGGATATTCGGCATCGCCTGCTTGCTTCGGGCATGAATGCCGTTCTGATCAAGCCACTCAACTTGGCAACCCTCGAAAATGAATTAGCACGCTACTTCACCATGGTAGAAGTGGAGTTTGATGAAGAAGAAGACACCATTGCCTTTCCGCAACTCGGCAAAGGCAGCTCGGATCAAAATCAAATCGGCAGACTGATCTTGCATGAAATCATGGAGGTTCACCACCAGACAATTGCAGAGCTATCGACCGGGGCCATATCCCAATCCGAATTGGGTAGCCTGATTCATAAAATAAAGGGTGGGGCATTGTTAATGAATGCCCTGCGTTTTGCCAATCGCCTAGATAGCCTTGCCGCTAATCGGGATGACTCGACCCCAAAACGGGCAGCCCTACTGAAAGAATTACTCCTCAAACAAAATAGCGTGATTGATGCCTTTTTAAACCGGGCTTCATTTGAATAAATGCGTACACTATGCCTAAATTGATCCTCGGCTTTAACTAAATAAGTCATTCGTTTTTTAGTATTTTTGCTGTTTTGGCTTACCATAAGCCGGTGCCACTCTTTTCTTCTTCACATCCCGCAGTTCTTCCTGCATTTCAGCATGCAATCAAGTCATTCCAATGGCTAGCGCCACTGCTCCTCTGTGGACTTTGCAGTCACCCCCTGAGGGCATCTGCTACTAGCAGCACAATAGAAGTTCCGACCGCCGTATGGCAGTCACTCGCTAAAAATCAAATTCCGCGCGATGCGGTGAGTATTTCCGTTTTGGAATTGCCCAGCACTCCTGGAGCTGGCGTGCGCGAGGTTCTGGATTGGCGTGCAAAACAATCGATGAACCCCGCCTCCGCAATCAAGCTGCTAACCACCTTAGCCGCACTCGATTTGCTGGGCCCGCAGTACCGCTGGAGCACCAATCTCTATACGGATGGCCAAATCAACAATGGCCTTCTCAAAGGCAATCTTTTCCTGCGCGGCAGTGGTGATCCTAAATTAGTACCTGAAGAGCTAGCGCAGATGATGAAAAGCCTGCGGGATTTGGGCATTCAGCGCATCGATGGGAATTTGATTTTTGACCGCAGCGCCTATAGCCCCGAAGTGATGGAGCACGCTACCATCGATGGCGAGTCAATGCGGTCCTATAACGTCCCGCCCGATCCCCTCCTATATGCATTCAGAACCCTATCATTCCAGATGAGTCAAGCGCGCGAGGATGATCGTATTGCAATTAGCTATACGCCAGCATTAACGCAATTTAAGGTAGTCAATCAATTGCGCCCCAGCAATCAAAGCTGCGATGCTTGGCGCAAACAAATCCAGTTTGAGCTCGTGAAGCAGCTGGGATCAAACCCAAGTAAAAGTGATCAGTGGGAAGCCCTCTTTAATGGCGAGTTTCCAAGTGCATGTAAAAACATTGCCTACAACGTAGTAGCACTGGATCCCAATACTTTTCTAACCCTGGGATTTGCTGCAGCATGGGAATTAGCCGGCGGCACCTGGGCTAAGCAGCCGCAAGGGAAAAGCGGTGAGGTTCCGTTATTTGCAAGACCATTACTGGAATTTCAGGGTGGGCCATTGATCCATGCGGTGAACGATATCAATAAGTTTTCCAATAATGTCATGGCACGGCAAGTCTTTTTAACCCTTGGCTTAGAACGTTTAGGAAAGCCAGCCTCCATCGGCGCCAGTGATCGGGTTATGCAAGCCTGGCTCAAACAACGCGGCTTGCACTTTCCGGAATTGGTTTTAGAAAATGGCTCGGGCTTATCGCGCAACGAAGCCATTAGCGCGCGTCACCTCAATGATTTATTGATTACTGCGCGCCAACTTCCATCCGGCGATCTGTTTGTGCAATCCTTACCCTTAGCGGGATCCGATGGCACCATGAAAAACCGCCTGATACGCCAGTTGCGGCAATTCTTGCACCTCAAGACAAAACCGGAGGCGCGCATTAAGACCGGATCACTTACCGAAGTGCGGGCAATCTCGGGCTACGTTATTAGCCAGTCCGGCAAAACTTATGCTGTTAGCTCATTCATCAATCACCCTAATGCCTTTCGTGGCCTGGATGCCCACGATCAACTACTAACGTGGTTATTAACGGGCGGCCCCGAGCCAAAGCAAGCACGCTGAAGCCGGTCTCGCACCCCATCCCACTCTTGCCCCATGGGTGGTTCGGGCATCACGATTAAATCCCACGAATGGTCATCTAAGTCGCGCAATAATCGGTATAGCCGACTAGCAAATAAGTCACTCTGCTCCGGAATCGGCACCTGCTGAATGTGCGATGCGCCCAAGACATGTGGGTCGCGCATTTGCTCCGACTCCCACACTACCAGAGCTACATGGGATTTAGTATCTGGGTATTGCGAAATGCAATCGAGCGCTGCACCAGTAGAGTACAAACGCAATGGTGTGTTAGGTGCGTAATGGGCTTTAAGACTACCCGATACGCGTGGCGTGCTTGTGTCAGCATCGGCACGTGCCCCGACTTGCAGTACACGCACTCCTGTTTTCTGCTCAATCTGCTCTGGCGTAATCGCACCAGGACGCAGCAACACTGGGGTGCCCGATGACAGATCTACAATCGTCGACTCAATACCCACAGTGCAATCGCCGCCATCCAAGATCAATAAATCGGCTTGGTCACTGAATTCAGCGCTGACATCGGCAGCTCGGGTAGGTGAGACTTTGCCAAAACGGTTTGCTGATGGCGCGGCCAAGCCGCCGCCAAACCCTTGCAATAGGGCTTGTGCCACCGGGTGGTCAGGCGAGCGCAACGCAATGGTGTCTTGACCGCCAGTCACCGCACTCAGCACGTGTTTATCTTTTTTTAGCACCAGTGTTAAGGGGCCAGGCCAGAAGGCCTCTACCAGTCGCATTGCCTCTTCTGGAAGATCGCGCACCCAAGGCGCAATCAACCTAAACCAAGCGTCTGATTGATTAACTCCTGATGTCTCTACTATTGCTGGCGCTGCCAGATGCACTATGAGGGGATGGTCTGCTGGCCTACCTTTGGCGGAGAAGATACTTCGCACCGCCTGTTCATTGCTCGCATCGGCTGCGAGTCCGTAAACCGTCTCCGTTGGAATCGCAACCAAACCGCCCTGCCGTAAGCGTCGTACTGCTTGCTCTACTGCTTGCTGCAATTCTGGGTTGCTGATGGTGGGCTGCGGATCGGTCTTCACTACTACAGCATCACTTAAGGAGTAATGCCTAAATCACCGGCAACGGCACTGCAATTTTGCCGTGCTTCATCCAGGGATTGGCCAAGGCAATTAACATGGCCCATTTTTCGACCGGGCAAAGGGGATGCCTTGCCGTACAAATGCAATTTTGCATCGGGGTGGCTGAGAACGCGCTCCCATGCTGGCTCGTTTGCAGTCGTTTGCTGCTTGCCTTCCTGGATAAACCACGCATCACCCAAAATATTGAGCATGGCAACGGGGCTTAGTAAGCGCGTGTCACCCAGCGGCAAGCGAGCCATTGCCCTGACCTGCTGCTGAAACTGACTCGTAACGCAGGCATCCATGGTGTAGTGCCCTGAGTTGTGCGGGCGTGGCGCTACTTCATTGGCGAAAATCCTGCCATCGGTAAGCACAAAGTACTCGACGCAGAGCACACCGACATAATTCATCTCTTGCGCAATGGCACTGGTTGCTTTTTGAATCCGCTCAAGCAAAGCAGGATGCTGCTGCAACGATGGCGAGGGTGCTGTACTGGTATGCAAGATGCCCTGACGATGAATGTTTTCAGCAGGCGTGAATGAGCGTACATCACCATCGTGCCCACGCGCCACAATCGCTGATACCTCAAAAGCCAATGCCATGCGCTTCTCTAATACACACGCAACCCGACCTAAATCAGCCCAAGCTGCTGCCAATTGATCGCGCGACTGCACTGTCACTTGGCCTTTGCCGTCATAGCCGAGGCGCACTGTTTTTAAAATACCGGGGAAAAGATCATCTGCAAGCAAGGCCAGATCAGCTTCGCCATGAATCACGCCATACGGTACAGGACCCACTCCAGAGATGGGGGCGCACTGCGCTAAAAATGCTTTTTCTTTAATCCGGTCTTGTGCGATCGAGACGCAGCCGCTATCCGGAGCAACAAATATCCCGCGTACTTTAAAAAAGTCGAGCGCTTGCGCAGGGACGTTTTCAAACTCGGTACTAATGGCGGAACACAAACTGGCCATTTCAGAAAGAGCGGCCGTATCAAGGTAATCAGCACATAAATGTTTTTCAGCAACCGATCCACCGGGACTAAGGGGGTCAGGATCGAGTACGCAGACTTTAAATCCCAGAGACTGCGCTTCATGAATGAACATGCGCCCAAGCTGGCCGCCACCCAAAATACCGAGCCACGCCGGTGATTTACAGATACCTGAAGAAGAGGCTAGGTCCATACTCATCAATTACTTGGCTGCTAATTCCATGGCCTGCGCTAGCGCAGTTTGTTTACTACGAAAGCCTTCAAGAGCAACCATCAAATCGGCATTGTGCGCGGCCAAAATAGCAATCACGTGTAATGCAGCATTGGCAGCACCTGCCTCCCCAATCGCAAAGGTAGCTACTGGAATGCCTTTGGGCATTTGCACAATGGAATACAAAGAGTCTTCACCGCGTAAGTATTTGCTGGGAACGGGCACACCAAAAACTGGCACTAGGGTTTTAGAGGCAAGCATGCCTGGTAAATGGGCGGCGCCACCTGCGCCAGCAATAATTGCCCTCAGGCCACGACCACGGGCCGCTTCTGCATACGCAAACATATCATCGGGCATGCGGTGCGCAGATAAAACCTGGGCCTCATAAGGAACGCCAAACTGGTCTAGCATTTGGGCGGCATGCTGCATGACATCCCAATCGGAATTGGAACCCATCACAATGCCAACAACTGCCGATGTGTTTGAACCTGTGCTCATGACCTGCTCCACTTATGCCGGATACGAAAAGAGGATCTATTATCCCAGCCTTTTGGCAGGGACTCCAGCGGAATGACTGCCAATTAAACTGCCTGACTCAGGCGCGTGAGTGCCTCGCGGTACTTTTCTGCAGTCTTTTCGATCACATCATTGGGCAGATCCGGGGCGGGCGGGGTTTTAGGCCATGGCTTGCCATCGATCCGAACCTGCTCCAACCAGTCGCGTATAAATTGCTTGTCATACGATGGGGGGTTCGTGCCGGGCTGGTAGGTCTCGGCAGGCCAAAAACGGGAAGAATCTGCGGTCAGAATCTCATCCATCAGAACCAGCTGATTGGCTTCGTCTAAACCAAACTCAAACTTGGTATCGGCAATGATGATGCCCCGGGTGGCGGCATAGCGCGACGCTTCCTCATACAGGCGAATGCTGACATCGCGAATTTGATTAGCCAAGGGAGCGCCGATACGTTTTACCACTTCTTCAAATGAAATGTTTTCATCGTGCTCACCCATGGCTGATTTAGCAGCAGGCGTAAAAATCGGCTGATCTAACTTTTGGGCATTTTGCAAGCCAGGCGGTAAAGGAACGCCGCACACGCTGCTGGTTTCTTGATAGTCTTTCCAGCCACTACCAGCCAAATAACCGCGCACCACAGCCTCAACCAAAATGGGCTTGAGCCGCTTAGCCACCACCGCACGCCCTTGCACCTGCTCCACCTCGTCTGCCGTCACTACGCTGGCAGGATCAATACCAGTAAGGTGGTTGGGAATCACATGGGCTAATTTATCAAACCAAAAATTCGCCATTTGATTGAGGATGATGCCCTTTTCAGGAATAGGCTGCGGCAAAATTACATCGAATGCCGATAAGCGATCGGTTGTGATCATCAGCAAACGGTCCTTGCCTAATTCATATACGTCGCGCACCTTGCCTTTGGACAGTAAAGGCAATGAGGTAATCGAGGTTGCGTGCAATGCTTTTTTCATTGCATTACTTCACGATCTGGGCAAGCTGACCAGCACGATAGCGCTCTGCCATTTTTTCGAGGGACACGGGTTTAATTTTTGCTGCCTGACCAACGCAACCAAACGAGGTGTAACGTGCAACGCAGATGGCTTTTGCCGCTTCGCGTGCTGGCTTGAGGTAGTCGCGTGGATCAAATTTACCGGGGTTTTCAAACAGATAGCGGCGAATCGCAGCCGTCATCGCCAAGCGAATATCGGTGTCGATATTAATCTTGCGCACGCCGTGCTTGATGCCTTCCTGTATTTCCTCTACGGGTACGCCGTAGGTTTCTTTCATATCGCCACCAAACGCCCGAATCTCGGCAAGTAACTCTTGCGGAACACTGGAAGAGCCGTGCATCACGAGGTGGGTGTTTGGAATGCGCTGATTGATTTCTTTAATGCGGGTGATGGCCAAAATATCACCGGTTGGCTTCTTCGTAAATTTATATGCACCATGGCTTGTGCCGATCGCAATCGCTAGTGCATCACATTGCGTAGCACGTACAAAGTCAGCTGCCTGCTCTACGTCGGTTAACAACTGCTCACGCGTCATCGTGCCATCGGCGCCATGACCATCTTCTTTATCGCCCATCATGGTTTCGAGGGAGCCCAAAACACCGAGCTCTGCCTCTACCGTAACACCAATCGAATGTGAGAACTTCACCACCTCTTGCGATACGGCAACGTTGTAGTCATAACTTGCAACTGATTTACCATCGGCTTCGAGTGAGCCGTCCATCATCACGCTGGTAAATCCACTTTTAATTGCCGCCATACATACGGCTGGGCTTTGACCATGGTCTTGGTGCATCACTACTGGAATGTGGGGATACTCTTCCACCGCCGCGGAAATTAAATGACGTAAAAATGCTTCGCCAGCATATTTTCGCGCCCCTGCCGATGCTTGCATGATGACAGGCGCACCGACCTCATCCGCTGCCATCATGATGGCTTGTACCTGCTCTAAGTTGTTCACATTGAAAGCAGGCAATCCATAGCTGTGTTCGGCAGCATGGTCTAGCAGTTGGCGCATGGATACAAGGGGCATAACACTCTCTTCTATATAAAAGGATAAAAATTCAGGGTCTTATTTTACGTTGACAATCTTTAAGGTATTGGTACCGCCGGGAGAGCCCATTGGCGCGCCGATGGTCAATACAATCGTATCGCCTGCTTTCACGGCGCCGAGCTCCTTCAAGCGCTGCTCGACCTGCGCCAAAGCCGTATCGCGATCGCTGCTCAGCGCCAAACCCAAAGGGGTGACGTTGCGATAGGTGCTGAGCACCCGCTGGGTCGAGATGTTGGGCGTCAACGCAAAAATAGGTACATGAATATTATGGCGGCTCATCCAGATGGGGGTGGAGCCCGACTGAGTCAGCGCAGCAATGGCAGTGGCATGCAGATGATGCGCTGTAAACAAAGCACCCAAGGCGATCGTCTGATCGATGCGGGTGAACGTTTGATCTAAAAAGTCGGTATCAAGCCGAACCTGTTCTGATTTTTCTGCTTCGATACAAATCTCCGCCATCTGCTCAATGGTTTTGACGGGGTACATTCCTGTGGCCGATTCCGCAGATAACATCACGGCATCAGTCCCATCCAATACGGCATTCGCGACGTCACTCACCTCGGCGCGGGTGGGCACCGGCGCACTAATCATGGACTCCATCATTTGCGTGGCCGTAATCGTAAATTTATCGGCTTCACGAGCCAGCTTGATCATGCGTTTTTGTAAGGCAGGGACAGCAGGATTGCCCACTTCAATTGCGAGGTCACCGCGCGCGACCATAATGCCGTCGCTCTCGGCAATGATGCTATTGAGGGCATCGGGCTCGATCGCCTCGGCACGCTCGACTTTGGCAATTAGTTTGACCTTCGGTACGCCATGCTTGGCACTGGCTTCATCGGCTAATTTGCGGGCATAGGCCATATCCGCGCCATCTTTTGGAAAACTGATCGCAACAAAGTCGACGCCCATCGCAATTGCGGCATCCAAATCGAGAATGTCCTTCTCCGTTAAAGCGGGAGCCGTTAAACCACCACCAGCGCGATTGATACCTTTGTTATTCGAGAGTGCGCCCCCAAGCTCAACGCGCGTATGAATCTCGCCACCCTTCACTGACTCCACGCGCAATACGATCAAGCCGTCATTGAGGAGCAGGCGGTCGCCAGCGCGGACATCGTTGGGTAAATTTTTGTAATCTAGGCCAACGCGTTCCTCATTGCCAAGATTGCAGGCAACATCCAAAATAAATGGGGCACCCTCCTTGAGGATGGCTTTACCTTCTGCGAACTTGCCCACCCGGATCTTGGGTCCTTGCAGGTCCGCCATAATGCCAAGTTCACGACCGACTTCAGCACAAATCGATCGGACCAAATCATGGCGTGCGCGGTGATCTTCTACAGTGCCATGGGAAAAGTTCAGTCGAACCACGTCCAATCCGGCGCGGATCATGTCTCGCAAAACTGCTGGCTTTTCCGAAGCGGGTCCTAGTGTTGCAATAATCTTTGTAGCTCGTAACATGAAAAGCTCCTTTTTATTCGCTTCCTCGCTCAACCAATACTGCAAAAGCCGGTAATGTTTTGCCTTCCAAAAACTCCAGGAAAGCGCCGCCACCGGTAGATATGTAATCGACTTGATTTTCGATGCCGTACTTGGCGATGGCCGCCAAGGTATCGCCACCACCCGCAATCGAAAATGCTGGGGAATGGGCAATAGCTGCTGCAATCATTTTGGTGCCGCCACCAAATTGATCAATTTCAAAAACACCTAGAGGCCCGTTCCATACAATCGTGCCCGCATGGGCCAGCATGGTAGATAGTCGTGCGGCCGTCTTCGGACCCACATCCAAGATCATGTCGTCCTCAGCCACCTCATTAGAGGGCACCCGATTGGCACGCGCCAATGGCGAGAGTTCGTTGGCTACCACCACGTCTTCTGGAATCGGCACATGGGCGCCGCGCTTTTCCATTAGATCCATGATTTCCCTAGCCTCATTTACCAAGTCAGGCTCGGCTAAGGACTTACCGATCGGCAGGCCCTTGGCCAGCATGAAGGTATTAGCAATGCCGCCTCCCACAATCAATTCATCGACTTTTTCAGCCAAGGCTTTCAGAATCGTCAGCTTGCTCGATACTTTGGATCCAGCCACAATGGCGATCAAGGGGCGCTTAGGATTGGCCAGGGCCCTGCTCAAAGCATCAAGCTCGGCAGCCATGAGTGGGCCTGCACAGGCAATCGGCGCAAACCGTGCAACACCATGCGTCGTAGCTTCAGCGCGATGCGCTGTACCAAACGCATCATTGACATAGACATCGCAGAGTGCAGCAATTTTTTTGGCAAGTGCTTCGCTGTTTTTCTTCTCGCCCACATTAACGCGGCAATTCTCCAGGAGCACGAGATCGCCGGGCTGGAGATCAAAGCCGCCATCAACCCAATTGCTAATCAGAGGCACTTTACGATTGAGTATTTCTGCGATGCGATGCGCCACTGGAGCCAAGCTATCTTCGGGCTTAAATTCACCTTCGGTTGGTCTACCCAAGTGGGAGGTCACCATCACTGCAGCCCCGGCTTGTAAGCAAATTTCAATCGCCGGAATGGATGCGCGGATGCGGGTATCTTCGGTAATATTGCCAGCCTCATCTTGAGGCACATTCAGATCGGAGCGGATCAACACCCGCTTGCCTTTTAAAAATCCAGCCTGCGCTAAGTCATGGAGGCGTTTTACTTTAAAAAGGGTATCGGACATGGAAATGAAATTCGGTAAAAGAACAATCCCCCATTCTAAAACCAGTAGCGCAGCGCGCTATAAACCAACATCCCAATAATCAGGGTCGGCAACATGCTGCGCAGCCAGGTAAAAGCCACAAAAGCAGCTAAACCAGCCCAAATCTGCGGAATAGCCCAATTAAACTGGCTAATTTCAGTGGCGCCCTCGGGCATGAGGATTTCCGGGGCCAAAATGGCCACAATCGCCGCCAACGGGGCATACCGAATAGAGCGCAAAATGAGTTCGGGCATCCGCACCCGATCCCCCAAGAACATAAAAAAGCCCCGTGTCCCCAAGGTGACTAGGCCCATACCCACAATAAGTGCGCTGATTTCGAGGGAAGTGAGCGTGGGCACGCTAATCTCCCGCGCTAACTCGGTTGGTTTGAGGGTCTTTGGGGCGGCGATCGCTGACAATGCCCACCGCAATTGCCGCAACAATCGCCAAAACAATATTGAGCTTAAAAGGCAGGCTCATACTCAGAACAGCAACGAGCGCTGCAGCGCCAGCAGCCCAGCGCGCTGCGGCACGATCCAGCATGGGCACAATCACCGCAATCAAGGCTAAAGTACCCGCAAACTCCAGTCCCCAGCTTTGTGGAATTTGTCCTGCCAAGACAATGCCCAGCAGCGAGCCCATTTGCCAAATACTCCAGTTGCCGGTCGTCAGCCCATACATAAAGGCGGTACGCGATCGGCGGGCAGCCGGGCTTTCCTGGGGAGGATGTGCTTCTGGGTATCTCGCGGTGTACATCAAATAGCTGAAATCGGCAGTGAAGTAGCCTACAGTGGCTCGGCGCCAGAGCGGCAAAAAGTAAAAATGGGCCTGCATCCCAATACTAAAAATGACGAAGCGCAAATTGACGATAAATGCCGTGATTAAGATGGTCCATACCGGCAAACCCAGCGCAATCAGGGGCAATGCGGCCAATTGCGCCGTGCCCGCAAAAACCAAGAGGCTCATGCTGACAGCCTGCCAGAGGGTTAAAGTGGATTTCCCCATGGCCAAACCGGTAACT
>JAIXPY010000032.1 GCA_027486025.1 Burkholderiaceae bacterium | reverse complement strand
TCCAACTCGTTAAATGCCATGACCTACGTTGTTACTGAAGCCTGTATTCGCTGCAAATATACCGACTGCGTTGATGTCTGTCCGGTTGATTGCTTTCGCGAAGGACCTAACTTTTTAGTGATTGATCCCGATGAGTGCATCGATTGCGCCGTCTGTGTTCCGGAGTGCCCAGTCAATGCAATTTATGCAGAAGACGATGTGCCCGGCGATCAGCAAGCATTCATCAAGATGAATTTGGATCTGGCGCAGGGCTGGCCATCGATTACTAAATCCAAGGGCGCCCTTCCCGATGCGGATGAGTGGAAAGACGTTACTGCCAAACTAGACCAACTCGCCAAGTAAAGCGAACGTAATGGATTGCATTCAATCCAAGCAGAGCTACTGTGCAGGCAATTGAAACCGATGCCGTCATTATCGGCGCCGGCCCTGTCGGATTGTTTCAGGCATTTGAATTAGGTTTACTCGAAATTCAGGCACACATCATTGATGCATTGCCACAAGCGGGCGGTCAGTGCATGGCGCTCTACCCCAATAAACCCATTTACGATATTCCAGGTATACCCGTTTGCACCGGGCGTGAGCTAACCGATAATCTCCTGCGGCAGATTGCCCCCTTTAGTCCGCCAATGCACCTGAGTCAAGCGGTGATGGAATTACGGCAAGAAGACGATTCCCGTTTTTTTATTCGCACTAGCGCAGACCAATCCTTTATCAGCAAAACCATTTTTATTGCGGCTGGCGTGGGGGCGTTTCAAGCCCGTACGTTAGCGCTCGATGGCATTGCTGCATTTGAGAACAAGCAACTCTTCTATCGCGTGGATGAGCCCGAGCAATTTAATCAGCGCACCATCGTCATTTGCGGCGGCGACGAGACTGCTTTGGAATGGGCGATTCATTTTGCGTCCACTGCCAAGCACGTCACTCTAGTGCATCGCCGCAGTGAATTGAAGGCAGAAAAGCACATTCTCGATCAATTTCATGACCTGCGCGCCGCTGGAAAAATCACCTTTTGCGTTGGGCAAGCCACCGGCTACGCAAGTAGAGATGATCAGCTAACGGCGCTTGAAGTCGAGGATCTTGATGGCCATAGCCAGGCTATCCCACTTGATGCCCTACTCGTCTTTTTTGGTCTCTCCCCCAAACTGGGACCGATTGCCGATTGGGGCCTCACATTGACCCGCAAGCAAATTGAGGTGGATACCGCCAGCTTTGAAAGCAGCATTCCAGGGATTTTTGCAGTAGGCGATATCAATACCTATCCAGGCAAGAAAAAATTGATTCTATCGGGCTTTCATGAGGCGGCATTGGCAGCTTTTGCGGCTGCCCGGGTGGTTTTTCCTGATCGGCCAGTGCAGTTGCAATACACCACTACATCCCCCAAATTGCAGCAATTACTGGGCCTGCAGAAGCCCGCCTAATATTGGGTTAATCTCTACCTATTCCTACTTGATTAAACAATTAAACGAATGCATCAATATCACGAACTTATGCAGCACGTCCTAAACCAGGGCGTCCAAAAATCCGATCGAACCGGCACCGGCACCCTCTCGGTTTTTGGCTATCAAATGCGCTTTAATCTAGCCGACGGTTTTCCGATGGTAACCACCAAAAAGTTACACCTCAAATCCATCATCTATGAACTATTGTGGTTTCTCAACGGCAGCACCGACAATAATTGGTTAAAAGAGCGCGGCGTTTCGATTTGGAATGAATGGGCAGCGCCCGATGGTGAATTGGGTCCGATCTATGGTTACCAATGGCGTTCATGGCCCGCGCCCAATGGTCAGCACATCGACCAAATCAGTGAAGTCATTAACAGTATCAAAACCAATCCTGACTCGCGCCGTCTGATTGTCTCGGCATGGAATGTGGCTGACATACCGCGCATGGCTCTCGCCCCGTGCCATGCTTTTTTCCAATTCTATGTCGCCGATGGCAAGTTATCGTGCCAACTGTATCAACGCAGTGCCGATATCTTTTTAGGAGTGCCATTTAATATTGCCAGTTACGCCCTGCTGACGCACATGGTTGCGCAGCAGTGCAACTTAGAGCCGGGTGAGTTTATTTGGACGGGGGGCGATTGCCATCTCTACAGCAATCACCTTGAGCAGGTTGAGCTGCAACTCTCACGTAAGCCCTTCCCACTACCGCAGCTCAAGATTGGGCGTAAGCCCGCTTCACTCTTTGACTATGCATTTGAGGACTTTGAAATTGTGGGTTATGAATGCCATCCCCACATCAAAGCGCCTGTTGCCATTTAATTGATTCGATAAACTATGACTCAACCTGCTATCTCTATGATTGTGGCCCGCGCCCGTAACCACGTGATCGGCCGAGACAATCAAATGCCCTGGAAAATATCCGCTGACCTGCAATTTTTTAAGCGCGTCACGATGGGTTATCCCGTGATCATGGGCCGCAAGACTTGGGAATCGATTGGGCGCCCCTTGCCCGGTAGGCGCAATATTGTCATAAGCCGAAATGCCGACCTGCAGCTCACTGGCGCGGAAGTGGCTAGCTCCTTAGGCGATGCGCTCGAGCGCTTGAGCGACCTAGAACGGGCCTTCGTGATTGGTGGAGAGCAACTCTTTACTCAGGCTTTTGATTTAGCCGACCGCCTCTACATTACCGAAATTGACATTGAGGTTGACGGCGGCGATACCTTTTTTACCGTCCCCCACCCAGAACAATGGCGCGAACTAGAGCGTACCCCCGCGCACGAAGGTGACATCCATTTTGACTTTGTTACCTTAGAGCGCAAGTCAAACTGAAATCGTGTTGCGCTTGATTGCTACAGTTTTTTATTGAAGCTGTACTGCGCAAATGCCTGTTCGGCCACGTTAAACCACTGCGCCTCCATATTGCGAAAGCGCCGGTAATCTTCATAAATGGCTTTGAAGCGCGGATTTTTTGCAGACTCCTCGGCATAGGCCTCTTGCGTTGCCGTAAAGCACGCATCGAGTATTTGCGTATTGAACTTGCGCAATACGGCACCGTTTTGCAGTAAACGCTGCAGTGCCGGGGGATTTAGGGCATCGTACTTTGCGCACATCTCGGTATGCGCCTGAAAGCAAGCCGCCTCCCATGCAGCTTGATAGGCAGATGGCAGTTCATCCCACTTCTTTTTATTCACCAGAAAAGAGAGTGATGCACCGCCTTCCCACCACGCAGGGTAGTAGTAATTTTTAGCTACCTTGGCAAGACCGAGTTTTTCGTCATCGTAGGGTCCGACAAATTCAGCGGCATCGATTGTGCCTTTTTCTAAAGCGGAATAAATTTCACCGGCAGGCAGCTGTTGTGGCACAACTCCTAATTTGGAAAGAATATTGCCAGCAAACCCCGCAATCCGAAACTTAAGGCCCTTGAGATCGGCAACCGTTTTAATTTCTTTCCGAAACCAACCGCCCATTTGGGTTCCAGTTTGGCCGCCCATGAAGTTCACAATATTGTAAGAAGCGTATAGATCGCGCATCAACTTCATACCATTGCCATGAAGCATCCACGCATTTTGTTGGCGGGCAGTCATACCAAAGGGAGCTGCAGTATCAAAGATAAAGGCGCTGTCTTTGCCTAAGGAATAGTAACCTGCGGTATGACCCACTTCAACCGTGCCATTTTGTACTGCATCCTGAACTTGCAGTGGCGGGACGATTTCACCGGCAGCGAATACTTTGATATTGAACTTACCGTCGGTTGCTTTACGCAGCGCATTGGCAAAAATCTCGGATGTCCCATACAAGTTATCCAGTGACTTCGGGAAGCTGGAGACCAGACGCCAATTGAGGCTAGGCTGTGACTGCGCAATAGCTGGTGCCGCCAAAGTAGCGCCGCCAACACCGGTTGCAATCGTTGCTTTTTTTAAAAATGATCTGCGCTCCACAAAGGCTCCCTTCTTGTGTTCGATGGATTGAGTAATTTAAACCGTGCTTTTACTTTCCGCCAATGGTCATCGACCCAATCAAAATGGAGCCCGTTTCCTTGGTGCCCCGCACCAAGGTATCGCTACCAATCAGTTCAATATTCATCAGCATGTCGCGCAAATTACCGGCAATGGTAATTTCTTCAACGGGGTACTGTATCTCCCCGCCTTCGACCCAGTAACCAAAAGCACCGCGAGAGTAATCGCCGGTGACATAATTGACACCCTGACCCATTAGCTCGGTCACGAGCAAGCCCGTACCCATTTCCTTCAGCAAGGCAGGCAAACCCCCTCTAGGCGTTCTTGAGCTGCTGAGACTCAGGTGGTGCGAGCCCCCCGCATTGCCGGTGGTTTTCATGCCAAGCTTGCGGGCAGAGTAGCTGGATAAAAAGTAGCCTTCCAAAATTCCTTTGGATACCACACTGCGTGCGTGGGTCTTGACGCCTTCTTCATCGAATGGCAAGCTGCCAGTGAGACCTTTAAGGTGGGGGTCCTCGCGCAAGTCAACGTGGCTTGGTAACACTGGTTTGCCGAGGCTATCTAACAAAAAGCTCGAGCGGCGATACAGGGCGCCCCCAGAAACTGCCTGTACTAGCGAGCCTATTAAGCCCGCAGCCAGCGGAGCTTCAAAAATGACGGGGCAGCGGCGCGTGCTGAGTGATTTGGCATTCAGGCGAGATAAGGCGCGCTGCGCTGCATAACGGCCAATATCGGCTGGCTTGGCTAGGTCTTGTGCCATGCGTGAACTGGAATACCAATCGTCGCGCTGCATAGCGGATTTTTTTCTGCCGCCGCTGGCAATCGGTGCACAGGAAATAAAATGCCGCGAGTATGGATAACCGCCCATAAAGCCGTTGCTGGTGCCCATCATAAAATGAGCATGGTGTGCCGATACGGAAGCGCCATCGCTATTCTTGATGTGCGGACTCACTGCAAATGCAGCAGCCTCTGCACGCTGAGCCAAGGCAATAGCGTCCTCTGACTCAATCATCCATGGATGGAATAGGTCTAAATTTTTGGGCTTTTTTTCCAAGAGATCTGGATCGGGCAGACCAGCGCAATCGTCTTCGGCGGTATGCCGTGCAATGTGAAATGCAGCCTCTACGGTTTTGCGCAAGGAATCCGGTGAAAAATCACTGGTGCTGGCATTGCCGCGGCGCTGACCAAGGTAGACGTTCAAGCCAATTTGCTTATCCAGACTTTGCTCAATGGTTTCTACCGCCCCTTTACGTACAGTAACCGATAGGCCTTGACCCTCCGAAACCTCGACCGCGGCGTCAGAGGCGCCTAACTTACGTGCCTCAGAGAGCATAAATTCGACAATGACTTTGAATTGACTAGGGGTATATGTAAACATCCCTCAATGATAGCTAGAATAGAGTCATGAAGCATACAGAAATTCCCGAACGCAGCAATCCCGATGAAGTGCGGATTGGTCTGGTTTCGATCTCCGATCGAGCCAGTGCAGGTACCTACCAGGATGAAGGCATACCCGCCCTCAAAAACTGGCTTGGCCTCGCTATCACCTCACCCCTCAGTACCCATGAGCGCTTAATCCCAGATGATGCTGAGACCATTACCGAGACCCTCATTGAGCTCGTTGATGAGCTGGGCTGTGACTTGGTCCTCACTACCGGCGGAACTGGTCCTGGGCGACGAGACGTCACTCCAGAGGCGACTCTAGAGGCGGGAACACGAGAAATGCCCGGCTTTGGGGAGCAGATGCGTCAAATTAGCCTGCGCTTTGTGCCTACGGCGATTTTATCTAGGCAAGTGGCAGTATTGCGTGAAATTGAGGGGCATGCGGCCCTGATCATCAATCTACCTGGTCAGCCAAAATCGATCCGGGAAATTCTGGAAGGCCTAAAAGATGCAGACGGGAAAGTCCTGGCTGCCGGCATCTTTGCCTCAGTCCCCTACTGCATTGATCTCATTGGCGGTCCCTACATCGAGGCTAATCCCGACATCATCTCGGTCTTTAGACCGAAAAGTGCAATCAAGCCGCGCCCTTAGTTGGCGGCAGTCGGTAGCGTCACTGCAGTGATATTGGGAATAAAAAAAGTATTGCGGTAATAGCGCAATTCTTCAATCGATTCTTCGATATCGGCTAAAGCAGTATGGGCCTGCTTTTTGACAAAGCCCTTCATGATCTCCGGTTGCCAGCGCCGAGCCAGCTCCTTAATGGTGGACACATCCACATTGCGGTAATGAAAATACGCCTCTAACTTCGGCATGTAGCGCGCCATAAAGCGGCGGTCCTGACAAATGGAATTACCACACATCGGTGAAATGCCCGCTTTAACGTACTGCTTTAAAAAAGTAATACAAGCGTGTTCTACTTCTTGCTCATTTAGTGTTGAGGCCCGCACACGATCAATCAGGCCCGATTTACCATGAGTACCTTTATTCCACGCATCCATGCCATCGAGAACGGCATCGTCTTGATGAACCACCCAAACTGGGGCCGTGGCAATGGTATTGAGATTGGCATCAGTGACGATGAGCGCAATCTCTAGAATGCGATCACTGTCTGGCTTTAATCCAGACATCTCCATATCCAACCAAATTAAATAGTCGCCTGCAGAAATAATATTCTTTCTATTTAGATTAATAAAATCTACTCATACTACAGAAACCTGAACAGCGATGATGCCCACTTTAAGCCATCATCCCAAATCAGATTTTTTCATCTCGTAACCAATACCACTTATACAAAATATGCTGGCCTATGCGCCTAAACGGTGCTAGCAAAGCGGATTTAACTACACCAAACAAATTGGGATACTCAAGCGGAGTTGAGTAAATAGGCAAACTAAACACTGGGTTTCCAGCATCCTTGCCGGCAACCCGCTCCGCCAATCGCTTCC
>JAIXPY010000188.1 GCA_027486025.1 Burkholderiaceae bacterium | reverse complement strand
AGCCATAATTATGCCATGGAAGAAAAGAACTACATCACACCGACTGGTCACGAGCGTCTTAGAGCCGAACTTTTAGAGCTTTTGGACGTGGAGCGCCCCAAAATCGTTGAGATTGTCCATTGGGCCGCCTCGAACGGCGATCGCTCTGAAAATGGGGACTATATCTATGGCAAAAAGCGTTTGCGAGAGATTGACCGGCGGATTCGGTTTTTAAATAAGCGCCTGGAGTTTGCCGTGGTAGTCGACAATGCCGCCCGAATATCCGGCGAACAGGATGCCGATCAGGTCTTTTTTGGTGCCACGGTAACCTATTGTCCTACTGGCCGTTCCAATCATGGGAAAGAAGAAAACATCACTATTGTGGGTGTTGATGAGGTTGATTTAGAACAGGGGCACGTCAGTTGGGTATCGCCGATTGCCAAGGCCTTGATTAAGGCCCGGATTGGGGACTGTGTGCGCATTCAAACACCTACGGGTCCAACGGAGATTGAGATCTTAGACGTGCACTACCGTTAAGCACGGGTCCGCACGACGCGCATCACGTCGGGGTTGTTACGCAAACTCCGCATCACTTTAGAGAGATGCAAACGGTCGGCCACTTGCAAAGTAAAACGAATGATGACGGCATCCTCTTTGTACCGGTCTTCCATTGAGACATTCATGATGTTGCAATCGGCTGAGGTGATACTGCTCGCGACCCGAGCCAAGACACCCTTCCCTTGATGGGTATCGACTGCTAAGCTCACCTCAAACTCGCGGTGAATGTCTTTACTCCACTCCACCTCAACCCATTTATCGCTGTCTTTGGATAGCATGCGCAACGCAGTTTTACAGTCGTTCACGTGAATCTGCAGGCCCTCGCCCTTACCCAAATAGCCAATAATGGCATCGCCTGGAATGGGATGACAACAGCTCTGAAAACTCGTGGACATACCTTCGCGCCCATCCACCAAAATGGCCTGCTTTTGGTGTGAGTGGGGTTCATGATGCACTGCCCAGTCACCCGAACCCAAACGCATCTGCTCATCACCGCCTTCTTCGTCCAGCAGAATTTTCAAACGAATGGCTAACTCTTGGTGAGAGCGTCGACCCAAGGCAATATTGACGCAGGCCTCTTCGCGGGTCCTGTCGCCAGTCCAGTGCAATAACTTCTCCCAAATGCCGCCAGATAAAAGTCCTGCATCCACGCCCTGTTGGCGCAAAGCATTCGCTAATAAACGCTCGCCCAATTGCAAGGACTCGCCGTAATGTTTGGTCTTGAGGGAATGGCGAATCGATGCCCTGGCTTTGCCAGTGCGCACAAACGCCAGCCAACCGGGGTTGGGTTGGTTATTAGTTGAAGTAACTACCTCGACAATATCGCCGTTCTTCAGTTCGCTGCGCAGCGGCAGCTGCACATTGTTGATCTTGACAGCCACGCAGGAATTACCAATATCACTGTGGACGGAGTAAGCAAAATCCAGTGCCGTCGCGCCCCGCGGTAAGGCCCGAATTTGCCCCTTGGGGGTAAACACATAGACCGCATCGGGGAACAGATCGATCTTGACGTGCTCTAAAAATTCTTGCGAATCGCCGCTGCTATCCTGAATATCAATCAAAGACTGCAGCCACTGGTGTGCCCGATTTTGTACTTCACTCATTTCGGGTGAGCCTTCTTTATAGGCCCAGTGGGCTGCTACCCCCGCCTCTGCTACTGCATGCATATCTTTGGTGCGAATCTGGAACTCGACTGGCACGCCCGATGGACCCACCAAAGTGGTGTGCAGGGATTGATAGCCGTTGAGCTTTGGAATCGAAATGTAATCCTTAAACTTTCCTGGCATGGGTTTATACAGGGCATGCAAGACACCCAAGGCACGGTAACACTCATCTATCGAGTGGACCGTAACGCGGAAGGCATAGACATCCAGCACTTGAGAAAAGCTCACGTGCTTGTGGCGCATCTTCATGTAAATCGAAAACAAGGTTTTTTCTCGGCCTTGCAGATCCACTTCAATACCAACCTTGGCAAAGCTCATGCGCGTGGCTTGCAAAATCTTCTCGACCATCTCCTTGCGATTACCGCGGGCACGCTTAACTGCGTCCTCAATGACCCGAAAGCGCATCGGCATGGAGTAGCGGAAACTCAAATCCTGCAACTCGCGGTAAATCATATTTAAGCCAAGTCGATGGGCAATCGGCGCATAAATCTCGAGGGTCTCGGAAGCAACCCGGCGGCGCTTTTCAATGGGAACGGCATCCAAGGTCTGCATATTGTGGGTGCGATCGGCGAGCTTCACCAAAATCACCCGCACATCGCGTGCCATCGCCATAAACATCTTCCGAAAGCTCTCCGCCTGCGCTTCGGCATGACTCTGAAACTCAAGCTTATCGAGTTTGGTTAGGCCTTCCACCAATTCAGCGACTTTGGGACCGAATTGCGCTACTAAATCATCCTGGCTACAGCCTGTGTCCTCAATCACATCGTGCATCAGCGCCGCCATAATCGACGATGCGTCTAAACGCCAACTGGCGCACAGCTCTGCCACTGCAACGGGGTGGGTAATGTACGGCTCACCACTTTGACGGTATTGCCCTAAGTGAGCTGAATCCGCAAACTGAAAGGCTTTTTTAACTAAGGCCAGCTCATCTGGCTTCAGGTAATGGAGTTTTGCAGTTAAGGCGCGAATAGATACTACTTGCTGCTTGGGCGGTACGATCGGCTGCGATGTCGGGCCAAACAAATGCCGACTGGATTGCGCCAAGAGCGATGCAAGAACGGCGGAACCGCTTATGGAACTGCTGGGGGATGCGCCAAAAAGGCCTGGCTCTAAGGCCTCAGAAGAATGGATACTAGCGTTGCTAAGGACTTCGCTGGGCGAGCGTGTCCCAATGGATCCCGATGTGGTCAGCGGCTGCGCCACAACGGGCCTCTCGATTAAAGAGGAACTTTGGTCAACATATCCCGATCAGTGACGCCAGCAGCAACCTCGCGCAAAGCCACTACCGTTGCTTTGTCTTTAGCATCAACCCGTGGGGCGTGACCTTGAACCAGCTGGCGCGCACGATAAGTAGCAGCCAACACTAGCTCAAATCGGTTTGGAATGGTTTTGAGGCAATCTTCTACGGTAATACGAGCCATGCGCTACTCACTTTAAATGGGGATCAATACCCATAGGATAACTGATTACACCCCAAGGCGCCTTAAAAGAGCGGGGTTGCGGGCCATCATCGGCCCGGATCGCAGGCGACTGGTAGCGATGATGTGCTGTAAATCAAGCAAGGCCTGCTCAAAAACATCATTGATCACAATAAAATTGGCCTCTGCCGCATGTTGGAGCTCAACGTGGGCGGCGGCTAAGCGGCGCTGGATTGTGGCCTCATCATCCTGTCCGCGCTTACGCAGGCGCTGCTCTAAGGCATCAATCGATGGCGGAAAAATAAAGATCCACTGGGCCGAGGGAATCAGCTGCCGAATTTGCTGAGCACCCTGCCAGTCGATTTCTAAAATGACGTCGCTTCCGGCTTGCATTTGCTGCTCAATCCACGAGCGCGAGGTGCCATAAAAATGGCCATGGACTTCTGCCCACTCTAAAAAGTCACCGCTGGCACGCTGCGCCATGAATGCATCCTTACTGACAAAACGGTAGTCCTTGCCGTCGACCTCGCCACTGCGGGGTTGACGAGTGGTGGCAGATAAAGACAGCTTTAAACCGGCATCCGCTTGCAGCAAGGCCTGTACCAAGGATGATTTACCGGCGCCTGACGGGGCCACAATCATCAGCATGCTGCCTTGGTAGGTTTGGGGAGATAGATTCATCGGCTTATTCTAAATTCTGCACTTGCTCGCGCATTTGTTCAATCAGGAGCTTGAGCTCAACCGCAGCTGCAGTGCATTCATCGGACACCGACTTTGAACTCAGGGTATTGGCCTCCCGATTGAGTTCTTGCATCAAGAAGTCCAAACGTTTACCAACCGGCCCCTTGCCTTTGAGCGCAGTCGTTACCGCCTGCAGATGGGTCTTGAGGCGTGCAAATTCTTCCGCCACATCAATCTTGACGGCGTACAGCACCACTTCCTGCCGAATGCGGTCTAAAACCTCGGCTGGGACAATGCCATTACTTAGGTTGCCTTGACTAGCTTGGGTGGTCAGGGCTTCTGCCAAACGGGCACTCAGCTTGTCTTGGTACTGCTGAACGTATTCAGGGATGCGAGGCTCTAAGGTAGTAATAATGGCCTGCATTTGCTGGGTAATGGCCTGCAATACCCCCACCAAAGCAGTCCCTTCTGCCGCCCGGCTGGCCATCAGGGCATCGAGGGCCGCCTTAGCGGCCTCAGCCGTTGCCCCAATCCAACCTTCCTCTTCACCTCTAGGCTCGTTTACCACCCCTGGCCAGCGCAAGACATCAGCCATTCGGAGCTCACCTGCTTGTGGAAATGTGTTCAGCACTTCGCTTTGGAGAGCCCTTAGGGCAGCCAAACGTTCTTGATTGAGAGTGCTTGTCGCCCGGGATGGACTAGCGGCGGTGGAACTGGCATTAATCCGCCATGCCGCCCGAAACTCAACTTTGCCGCGGGCCAAAGCCTGGGTGACCATCTCCCGCAGCAGGGGTTCAGCGCCACGACACTCGTCCGGCAAGCGAAAACCCAGATCCAAGAAGCGGCTATTCACCGCCCGGCATTCAACTTGCAAATCCGCAACTACCCCTGCGCCCAGGGAAACGGGGCGGGATGCACTGCCATAACCCGTCATGCTCGATATCATGTGAACATTGTAAATTGCCTTTCCCCCTTATTAGGATCAAATTCACCATGAGTACAGCTTCCTCCCCGATTCAGCGGCCTAGCCAGCGTAGCCCAAAGCAACTGCGCCCCGTCACGATTACCCGCGGCTACACCAAACACGCTGAAGGATCGGTGCTGATTGCCTTTGGCGATACCAAAGTGCTTTGCACCGCCAGCATCTTAGAGCGGGTTCCGCCCCACAAAAAAGGCTCTGGCGAAGGCTGGGTTACAGCCGAGTACGGTATGTTGCCGCGCTCCACCCACACCCGCAGCGATCGGGAAGCGGCCAGAGGCAAACAAAGTGGGCGTACCCAAGAAATCCAGCGCCTCATTGGCCGAGCCATGCGCAGCGTATTTAATCTCAACCTCTTGGGTGAACGAACCATTCATTTGGATTGCGATGTCTTGCAAGCCGACGGTGGAACGCGTACTGCGGCAATTACCGGCGCCTATGTTGCTGCCCGCGATGCCGTCAATACCTTGCTCGAAAAAGGCGTGATTACAAAAGACCCTATTACGGATAGCGTAGCTGCTATTTCTGTCGGCATTTACCAAGGTACGCCCGTACTGGATTTAGATTACGCCGAAGACTCTACGTGCGATACCGATATGAACGTAGTGATGACCGGCAGCGGCGGCATGATTGAATTGCAAGGCACTGCCGAGGGTCCCGCTTTTTCTCGCGCAGAATTAGCCGAGCTGCTTGATCTGGCCGAGCATGGCATTCATGAGCTGAGTAAATTACAGCGGGCCGCATTTGCATAATCCCGTCGCTATTCACTCCATGCAAAAACTGGTTTTAGCGTCCAACAGCGCTGGCAAGGTACGGGAATTCACCGCCCTCTTTGCGCCCCTCGGTATTGCCATCATTCCGCAAGGCGATTTAGGGATCGCTGCCGCTGAAGAGCCCTACTTCACCTTTGTTGAAAACGCGCTCGCCAAAGCACGCCACGCGAGCAAGGAAAGTAATTTACCGGCGCTAGCCGATGATTCTGGTATCTGCATCGCCGCCCTGGATGGCAGACCTGGCGTTCGCTCGGCACGCTATGCTGGAGAAGAGGCAAACGATGCCCAGAACAATGCCAAGGTAATTACTGAACTGAAGGGTATATCGGATCGCCGCGCGCATTACGTTTGCGCTTTGGTATTTATTCGGCATGCCTTGGATCCAGAACCCGTGATTGTGCAGACCCAATGGCATGGAGAGTTCATAGATGTGCCGCGAGGCAACGCCGGCTTTGGTTATGACCCGCATTTTTTTATTCCAGCACTCGGTAAAGCAGCTGCTGAATTGGATCCTGCCGAGAAAAATAACATTAGCCACCGTGGCCAAGCCTTGCGTCAATTGCTGGCTATTCTCAGTTCATGAAATCACCTGATCGCGTGCAGTTAAGCGCCCTGCCGCCGCTCTCCTTGTACATTCATTTTCCATGGTGCGAAAAGAAATGCCCTTACTGTGATTTTAATTCCCATCAAGTCAAATCCACTGGCTTTGATGAAACGCGTTACATCAATACCCTCTTGCTCGATTTGCAAACTGAATTACCGCGCGTGTGGGGCCGTAAGGTCTACACTATTTTTATTGGTGGAGGCACGCCCAGCTTGCTCTCAGTCAAAGGGATGAATCAACTCCTATCATCGGTTCGAGGCCTGCTGCAGCTCGAAGCCGATGCTGAAATCACCATGGAGGCCAATCCCGGATCGGTCGAAGCCGATAAACTCGCCGGCTTTGCTGACTGCGGCATTAATCGCGTTTCGCTGGGCATTCAGAGTTTTAATGATGGGCACCTCAAGGCCTTAGGCCGAATTCACAGCGGGGACGAAGCAAAGCGTGCGATCGACATTGCATCCCGCTACATTGAGTCCATCAACCTCGATTTAATGTATGCCTTGCCAGAACAAAGTGTGGCTGAGGCAGCAGCAGACCTGACGACTGCACTGTCATTTGGTACCCCACACTTATCGATGTACCACCTCACATTAGAGCCCAATACCCTCTTTGCTGCGCACCCACCCACACTGCCAAGTGATGACATCAGCGATGCGATGTTTGAACAGAACCTAGCCATGCTGGATGCTGCTGGGTATGAGCGCTATGAGGTCTCTGCGTATTGCAAACCCCATCAGGAGTGCAAACACAATCTCAACTACTGGCGTTTTGGGGACTACATTGGAATAGGCGCAGGCGCCCATGGGAAGATCTCCTTACCCGATCAGATTACCCGCCAAGTGCGCGAGCGCCATCCGGAAACCTATATGCAGCAGATGGAAACGCGCGGCAATGCTTTGATTGAATCCAAAACCGTCGCCCCCAGCGACCTCCCCTTTGAATTCATGCTCAATGCCCTGCGCTTAAGCCAAGGCGTGAGTACAGCTAGCTTTAGTGAACGCACTGGCTTACCGCTTCACTCTATAGCACCTGCGCTGCAAATGGCTACTCAAAAGGGTCTGCTCGATGAAAACCCTGCCGTATTAAAACCAACAGCACTCGGCCTACGTTATCTGAATGACCTGCAGGCACTTTTTTTATAAGGCAAAAATCGATGCGTACTCAACACATTTTTTTTATATCCCTCTTGGCAGGTTTGCTTGCGGGCTGCGGCACCTCGGATTATGATCTGCGCGCCTATACCCAATCCGATGGACTGGTGGGAGTGCATACAGTTAAATCAGCCAAAGAAAGTGAAACGCAGGCAGTTGCAGAAGCCGAATGCAAGAAAAAAGGGAAGCGCCGCGCCCTCTTTGTTGAGTCACGCGCAACCGTCAATGATCGCTTCCCGATTACCAACCTCTATATGTGCAGAGACTAGAGTGCCCTAAAAGCTGGATTGGGGTAATTCAATGCAAAACCGCGCCCCGCCCTGGGGAGCGTCTTCATACCAAATGCGCCCACCATGCCGAGCAATAATATGTTGGCATAGCCACAAACCCAAACCCATGCCGGTTTTCTTAGCACTACTTAGGATGGAGAAGAGTTCAGCCTGAATCTCCGGACTCACTCCAACGCCGTTATCGGTGATTGTAATTTGCATGCAATTGATATCACTAGCACCCTCAATCGTGATCCGCCTCTCTTTTTGGTCTGACCCCTCTAAGGCCTGAATAGCGTTATTCACTAAGTTCAAAATGACTTGCTGGATTTCAGTTTGACGAACAGGTGCATGTAATGCTGTTGGCAAATTCAATTCCAGCTGAATCTGCTTGGCGCGCAGCTCTGGTCGAACAATTACCAAGATCGATTCAATCAGGGCGGTTAAATTAGAGCACTCCACCGCCGCTTTTTCATCGGTAAAAATGGAGCGCAATGAACGCACAATCGAGCTTGCCCGATTATTGTCTAACTCCAAAGCCGCAAACAATTCCCTTTGGATGTCTAAGCTTAGCTCGCCCTGCTCTAGCTTGTGCTTCAGAAACTGAATATTCAAGTTAGATGCGCCCAGGGGCTGATTTAATTCATGGGCAATCGAGGCCGATAAGGCGCCCGTGGCTGCCGTTTTATTTGAGCGCATTAAGGATTTAATCAAAGACTCACGTTCCGTCAGGAGGCCCTTGATTTGCTCATTTTCTTGTACGGAATTTTGCAGCTCCGTTTTTTTCTCGCTGAGCTGGGCAAGGGCATTGCGCTCACCCAATAATAATTTTTCATAAAAATAATTATTGATGAAGAAAAAGAGGAGTAAGTAGGATGCCGAGAGAGTCAGTCGGACAAACAAGGCTGCCGAGGTCTCTTCAAAAAGATAATTAACCCCATCGTATTTGGGGTCGGTCGCGGTAATAATTCGGAATACGATTAATGCAATCAAGCCAAACAACAGGTACTGAATGAAGCGTAAATGAATTGAAGGATCGACTTTTCTGGCTCGCCTAAGCTCTCTAATCTGCCATAGGGTAAGGGTAAATAACAGGGTAGATACCGTCAATAAGCGATATAGATATGGTGCTTGCGTTGCGAGAAAATATCCTAAAAGCATGATGAACATTGCAACCATGCCGATACCACTTAGAGCATATTGACGTGTCAGAGTAATGCTGATGCTACGAAATAAATAAACGACGGTAAGTAAAGACAAGCCTAAAAAGGTGCTGCCAAAAAATAAGAAAATAGGCAGGCCAAATGATCCTGTGGCGTAACACAAGCTTGCAATCACAAACAAGCTCATTGCTACCATCCAATAGACCTTAATATCGGAACCTATTTTTTGAGTGCGGTAATCCAGGTAAGCATTTAGCGCAATTGCAAATGCAAAGCAGGCAAACATCAAATAAAAGATCTGATTAATGTTGTCCATTGATATTTAAGAGCGAAAGTAATGAGGAGCCAAAGCTGTTTATCGAATGCAGTCTAGCTACTTTGTCTTTTTTGGCAAACTACCCAGGGTAGCGGCATCATTTAACTGCTCATCCACTAAATAGAGAGTGCCGCCATAGTTAGCTTGCAAATCATAGCCTGATAGGCCAACTGTATAAAAGGTAATGTTGGGATTGAGTGAACGAATCGTACCCCCTGAACCGGCTGAAAAATTCGCATCCACATCCAAACCACCGCGCTGACCATCAATGGAGGTCAATAGAAACTGATCGATGGCGGAAGTAGTTTTAAAGACAATAATTTGGTATTGATCTTGATAACCCGCGCCCAAACCTTCCCCTGTTTTAAAGCTGCGCAAAAATATGGGTTCTTTACGGCGTTTGTCATACAAGATACCCTCGCCACGCGCCACCACCAATAAAACTACATTGACATTGGTTGTGCTCACGACTGCATAGCCTGGCGCCGTTTCGATCTCTTTTTTTGCCGCTGGGTTTTGCTTATAAAAAGCGGCTAATCCAGACTCGCCCATCTGAATCGTTGCCGCTCGCTTTTCGATGATTTCTGCTGGAGTTAAGGGTTTGCCATCCTGGCCCGTCGATTGGCAAGCAATCAGGGATAGTGCACTGCAGAGCATAAGAAAAGAGCGTAATTTCACGATGGAGATGCCTAGTTAAGTGGCTTTATGAATTGCAACTCAAATTTGCAATGTGGTGTTGGTCTTTGCAACAAAGTCTGGCGGAAGCTGTGAGATTCGAACTCACGGAGGACTTTCATCCTCGCCAGTTTTCAAGACTGGTGCATTCAACCGCTCTGCCAAGCTTCCTTTTATTGCGCCCTCAATTATAAGGAAGT
>JAIXPY010000133.1 GCA_027486025.1 Burkholderiaceae bacterium | reverse complement strand
CACAGCTACAACCAGGAACGCCCTCATGCAGCACTCGGGAAGTTGTCACCGATACACTATCGACAACAAGCAGAAAAATCCGCTTTAGGAGTGCCTACTTTTTAGGGGGTATTACAGTTGAATGCTCGCACTTCATTAACCATATCCACCAGAAGGATTTGGCATTGTCCACAACCCCCCTACAAAAAGCCAATAAATAGCTCTATCGGGACCATTTTTAATCATTTCATGGGAAGCGTATAGGCGTCATAAAAAAAGATTAGCATCAGAATGAACCCATTTCTGCTGAATCAGTTAAGCTGAAATAGTCAAAGAAAATGATTTACTTTAAAAGGAGATCACTATGGCATCAAAAGGCATATGCCCCGTCGCTCATGGAGCGAATACCGAATCTGGCAACACCCCAATGGCTTGGTGGCCGAAGTCACTTAATCTTGATATTTTGCACCAGCACGATACAAAAACAAATCCATTAGGGCCATCGTTTAACTACCGAAAAGAATTAAAAAAGCTGGATGTCAAGGCACTTAAAAAAGATGTTAAAAAATTACTAACCACCAGTCAGGATTGGTGGCCAGCAGATTGGGGTCATTACGGCGGCTTAATGATTCGCATGGCTTGGCACTCCGCCGGCAGCTATCGCATTGCCGATGGACGGGGCGGGGCAGGCACAGGCAATCAACGCTTTGCGCCGCTTAATTCTTGGCCAGATAACACCAACTTAGATAAAGCCCGTCGTCTCTTATGGCCAATCAAAAAGAAATACGGCAATAAGATTAGTTGGGCAGACCTCATGATTCTGGCGGGTACACTGGCCTACGAATCCATGGGCCTTAAAACTTTTGGCTTTTCATTTGGACGCGAAGATATTTGGCATCCAGAAAAAGATATTTACTGGGGCTCTGAAAAAGAGTGGCTCCAAAAAAGTGGCGGCAAAGGAAGTCGCTACTCCGGTCAGCGGGACTTAGCCAACCCATTAGCCGCAGTCATGATGGGCCTCATCTATGTCAACCCAGAAGGCGTAGATGGGAAGCCAGATCCATTAAAAACAGCCCATGATATTCGTGTGACATTTGCTCGCATGGCCATGAACGATGAAGAAACCGTTGCGCTGACCGCTGGCGGGCATACCGTCGGCAAAGCCCACGGCAATGGCAATGCGGCAAACTTAGGCCCAGCCCCTGAGGCCGCGCCGCTTGAAGAACAAGGTCTTGGATGGATGAACCACAAGACTCGTGGGATTGGCCGTGATACGGTTACCAGCGGCATTGAAGGTGCTTGGACAAGCAACCCCACTCAGTGGGATAACGGTTACTTCAACTTATTACTTAATTACGACTGGGAGCTAACTAAGAGCCCAGCAGGAGCTTGGCAATATCAACCCATCAACATTAAAGAAAAAGATAAGCCTGTTGATGTGGAAGATGCTTCGATTCGCACTATGCCCATGATGACTGATGCTGATATGGCCATGAAAATGGATCCTGAATATCGCAAAATCTCTGAAAGGTTTAACACAGATCAAGCCTACTTTTCTGAAACTTTTGCTAGAGCCTGGTTTAAGCTGACTCACCGCGATATGGGACCTAAAGCACGATACTTTGGACCAGATGTGCCCAAAGAGAATTTAATTTGGCAGGATCCGGTCCCAAAGGGCTCTAAAAAATATGATGTCAACGTTGTGCGGGCCAAGCTTAAAGCCTGCGGCTTATCTAATGGCGAGATGATTGCTACTGCCTGGGATAGTGCCCGCACTTATAGAGGATCAGATAAGCGCGGCGGAGCTAATGGAGCTCGCATCCGGCTGGCTCCGCAAAAGGATTGGATTGGTAATGAGCCCAAGCGCTTATCCAAAGCACTCCGCATCTACGAAGCGATTGCCACAAAAACAGGTGCGAGCGTTGCAGACGTTATTGTTCTAGCAGGCAACCTTGGCATTGAACAATCAGCCAAAGCGGGTGGTTTTACTATTAAAGTGCCATTCACTCCGGGTCGTGGGGATGCCTCGCAGGCGATGACCGATGTCGAATCGTTTGAGGTTTTAGAGCCTTTAGCCGATGGTTATCGTAACTGGTTAAAAGAAAACTATGTGGTCATGCCGGAAGAGTTGCTACTCGATCGCACGCAATTGATGGGGCTGACAGCACAAGAGATGACGGCCTTAGTTGGCGGAATGCGAGTGCTAGGAACAAATCATGGCGCAACCAAGCATGGGGTATTTACAAACAAAGTGGGCGTTCTAAGTAATGACTTTTTTGTCCATTTGACTGACATGAACTACATTTGGAAACCGACTGGTCGCAACAGCTACGATATTGTTCATCGTGACACAGGCAAAGCCAAGTGGACGGCAACTCGAGTTGATTTAGTCTTTGGGTCTAACTCAGTGCTGCGCGCTTATTCAGAGGTTTATGCGCAAGACGACAATAAAGAGAAGTTTGTAAATGATTTTGTTGCTGCATGGACTAAAGTCATGAACGCTGATATGTTTATTTAGGCTTGCTAAGGATTGCTAAGGACCGCTTTTAAGAGCTAGCAATTGCTAGCTCTTTTTTTGCTCTTAAAAATTGGTCCTCTCAAAGAGATAAGGAGTTAATCGATTTTTAGCCGACATAAGGATAGTGATTTGACTGCTCCTTTTGCAGGGCATTTCTAGATGGGGGCATCCGAGAGTAATGGGGCTTAGCCAGTCAAGCCATAGAAGAAGATAGTTCAATAAGTGGGCTATTGAGATTCTTGGTGGCCAGGGGGATCAACTATGACTCAAAATGCCCAATCCTTATCACTCCGCAAATAATTAATTACTCAGGCTGGTAGTGATCTCAAAATGAATAGCACTGCAGAGCGCCTCCCCTTTCCTCAGGCTTGCTCATATGAACCCTAGCCTTCAAAATTCGCTTGTACCTGGCGGCGGCCGTTATGTTACTGTCTTCTTTACACTAGCAAAATGGATGCTTTAATACGATACCAACAAATGCTGAGATATCTAACTCTATTCACCACCTTTGTCGTCTTTGCTGGATCTTGCTCGCTCGCCTTGGCACAGCCCGCTGGAGTTCCCCAAAGTCCGGGTCTCAAGGCCTCCGTAAGTGTGGCTGGTATTAATCAATTCAACACTAATCTTAATTCTGGGGGTGGCTTTGGTTGGTCTTATGCCAGTGCATCACTCGGACTTTTAAATAGCATCTCTCCCGTCACCACAATCGGCATGTCATTTCGATATGAAACCGAGTTTTGGAACTGGAACAATATGCAAGCCTATAACTTAGGCGGCAAAAATCCATGGGGAACGATTCAAAGTCCCGGCGTCAGTTTTTTGTATTCCCACAAATTCGATTCGGATTGGCGCCTCAATCTGATACCTACAATTGAGTCGACTGCCGAACAAGGTGCTGAGCTAGGTAACTCATTAACCTATGGCGCAATTGTGAATGCATCGAAACAACTGTCGCCCACCCTTAATCTAGGCTTGGGTACTGGGGTCTTTCGTCAAATTGATACAAATCGTATTTTTCCTTTCATCGTGATCGATTGGAAAATTACCGATCGCTGGAACTTGAATAATCCACTTCCTGGAGGGCCCGCTGGTGGAGCTGGTTTAGAGCTAAGTTATTCCTTCACGCCAAAATTTAAGGTATCTGGTGGCGCGGCCTATCGTAGTTACCGTTTTCGTCTGAGCAACTCCAGTGCATATGCAGGTGGTGTGGGTCAAAACAAGTTTATTCCCATCTTTGCGCGCTTCTCGTACGCATTTGATCGAACCACTTTATTAGATCTTTACACTATCGCCAATGTTGGTGGTAGCGTTTCGGCAATTGATGTGAGTGGTAATACAGTACTAAACACTAATTACAAAACAGCTCCTGCGATTGCCCTGAGCTTTGTCAAGCGCTTCTGATACCTAGAAACCAATGGTGCTTAACCCTGCCCAGCCATAAAAGAGAATTTCCCGAACGATACAGGGCATTATTTTGGTTGTGGCCCGGGGCGGAACCAATCAGGGCCTAGGATGCCTGACTCTCCTTCTAGTCAGTCGTATTTAACAACACCATAAATTAACCATTTAAACCTTACAAAAGCTGGTGGCATGGTTTTTATCCGCACTGGCAGACACCACCCGTTTTAGTAGCCCTAGTTTATTTTTATTGTCATGGTCAGAGCTAAACCACCACAAGCTCCCACCCTCCATATTGGTATCTTGCTCCACACCACTATGCAAAAGACTGTTCACGCGACCCAGATTGGGTTGATGGCCAACAAAGATAGTTGTAATGTCAGCATTTGGCCAATTGGCGTGATTCAACACCGCAATTCCAGAGGCTAATTCAGAGTGATATTGGAAATCATCTATCGCCTCATAGCGATCTACTAGCTCAGCCGCGGTCTGGCGAGCCCTTAGTGCGGGACTACCAAATACTCGATAAGGGCCTGGCACATTCTCTTTTATCCAGTCGCTAATGTATTTGGCTTGCTGTACACCCAATGCTGTTAGTGGGCGTGATTCATCTGGAGTACCGAGAGCTGAATCTGCGTGACGCCAAATTAGTAAATGCATAAAGCCTCCAAAACGTATGCGGTGACTTATTTGAACATAAATGAAAAAACTACCCGAAGGTGGTTTAGGTGTTTCTTGGTGGCCCGGGGTGGAATCGACCAAGGCCGAGAATGCCTAACCCCACTTTGAATACTTGGGCACATATTGGCCCGCATGCCAATACAGCTCGGGCCACAGCCTCACCTAAAGTCCCCTAAACTGTCGTAAATGACTCCATTTACCGTTCAAACTCTCTTTTTGCTATACAGCGCTATAAGCCTTTTATCGGCTATTCTGATTGGCGCATTGTTTTGGAGAAAAAAAGATTTTTCTGCAAACCTATGGCTTTGGGCGTGCTTGCTAACAGCAGTCGCAACTGCCGTTACTATTTTTAGGGGTGATATTTCGCCCATAATTAGTTTTAGCCTAATGGTCTCGTTTGAGACGTTTTCTATTTTGCTCTTAGGAGAGTCATTAAGACAGCTGGGCGATAACAGCAGTAAAGCTAAGCTCAATAAACTTCTTCTAATTATTCCAGCGGCTTTATTTGCAATAGTTGAGATCGAACGATCTGCCGGCAATGGCATGGTTACCCCAATGATGTCAGTTACAGCGACATTTTTTTTCGCGCTATGTAATTTATTTTGTCTTTATCAAGCGATAAAAGTTAGTAAAAAATTTACTAACCGATTTTTCTTTAATTTTTTAGCAACAACTTTTGGTATTGTGATTTTTCTATATTTTTTACGGATAGTTAATGTGGTAATTGGATACAGTGGCTATACCTTTGATATCAAAACTCTCAATGTCATTATTTGGTTTCTTATCATTCTTTTTGGGTCCGTTAGAAATCTTGCTTATATTGTTTTAAGACTACATTTAGGATTTGCTGAGCGCAGTTATCTCAACACCATGAATCTTAAGCTCTCTCATGATTTAGAGGAGCGCAATAGCATGATTCTTTCGCTGGAAAGATTAAATAGGTCAGCATCAATCAATGCCCTAGCCTCTACAGTCGCCCACGAGATTAATCAGCCATTAGGCGCATCCAGACTCAATGCGCAATTTGCTGAGATGAAACTTGAGTCTGATCCAAACAATGTTTCGCTTTTTAAGGAACTTGTTAAAAATATATTAGAAGACATCAATAGGGCCTCAACCATTGTCAAAAATCTATCGAGGCTAAGCTCAAATCAAAATAATAGTATTTCTAATATCAATCTCGCTGAATCGATTAATCAAGTCATTGAAATATCGAAGGGAAAGTTACGCGCCTCGCAAATCATCATGGATCTGGATTGCGCCAGCCACTATCAAATCAATGTCAATATGAGCGAGTGGCAACAGGTATTAATTAACTTAATCAATAATGCGATCGATGCTCTTGATGGTATTGACGCTAGTCAGAAGAGAATAGAGATGGGCGTCAAACAAGAAGGCCAGATTGTAAAAATTTCCATTCGTGATAACGGGCCCGGCATTAAGACTGGTCAAGATTTGAAAATTTTTGACCTAATGGTTAGTGATAAACCAGCGGGCTCTGGTATTGGTCTTTGGCTCTCAAAAAATATCATCAATCGATTTGGTGGAAAAATTTCAGCTCATAATGTTATTGATGGTGGAGCATGCTTTGTCATTGAACTAGCTATCGCCTAAGGCCGTCGTTTTAAACGACATTTCATCAACCTGATGCCCCAGTCTAGAAACAGAGTGGCTGAATCCTGATTGAGGGATTAGGGATATGGGATTTGACTAAACACGCTAGACACAAGGTCTATACACCATTGAGCACTTCTAATAAAAATAGCCCAACAAGTGGGCTATTATGTACGACTCGACACATAGTTAACACTTTATACCGGACACATACTTTACAGTTTTTGGCATAGGAGGGACCGCTCTATGCCGTGGAATGAAAGTACGAAGATGGACGAAAAGCTCAAAT
>JAIXPY010000177.1 GCA_027486025.1 Burkholderiaceae bacterium | reverse complement strand
GCACATCGCACTCTACCGTTGGATTACCGCGTGAATCTAAGATTTCTCTACCGATAATATCGACGATGGCACTCATGAACTTCTCCTCAAAACTGCTTTTCTAAAAAAGTACCGCTTTTTTTCACAACCGCATCGATTGCAACAAGCGATTCCAATAATTCCTTCATGCGATTTAATGGCACCGCATTTGGCCCATCGGATAGCGCCTTGGCTGGATCGGGGTGAGTTTCCATGAAGAGGCCACTGATGCCGACCGCCACCGCAGCACGCGCCAATACGGGGACAAATTCACGCTGCCCACCGCTACTGCCACCCTGCCCGCCTGGTAACTGCACAGAATGGGTCGCATCAAACACAACGGGTGCATGGGTCTCACGCAAGATAGCAAGGCTACGCATATCCGACACTAAATTGTTATAACCAAAGGAGGCGCCGCGTTCGCAAACCATAAACTGATCAGGCACATTTGCTTCTGCTGCCGCATCACGCGCCTTCTGAATGACATTGAGCATCTCATGCGGAGACAGAAACTGACCCTTCTTGAAGTTGACGGGTTTACCGCTTTGCGCACAAGCCCGAATGAAGTCCGTTTGACGGCATAAAAAAGCGGGTGTTTGCATTACATCCACCACTGCAGCGACGGAGGCAATCTCACTAATATCATGCACGTCCGTCAAGACCGGCACACCGATCTCTTTGCGGACTTTGGCCAAAATCGCCAAACCCTTTTCCATACCAAGCCCCCGAAAGGAGCTGCCCGAGGTACGATTGGCTTTATCGAAAGATGATTTATAAATAAATGGAATGCCAAGTGATCCAGTGATTTCCTTCAGCGTACCAGCAATATCAAGGGCTGACTGCTCAGACTCAATCACGCAAGGGCCGGCAATTAAGAAAAAACGTTTCTCTAGTCCAACATCAAATCCACAGAGTTTCATGCAGCCACCGCTTGGTTTGCGTCGTGGTGCGCCAACGCCGCTTTAATGTATGCCAAAAAGAGTGGATGTCCATCGCGCGGCGTCGAAGTAAATTCAGGGTGAAACTGCACGCCAAAAAACCAAGGATGCATAGCCTTAGGTAACTCCATCATCTCGGGCAATGATTCCGTTGGGGTGCGAGCTGAGATCACCAGTCCAGACTCTTCCAGGCGAGGTACATAGATATTATTGACCTCATACCGATGGCGATGGCGTTCATTCACCTCATCGCCATAAATGGTGTGTGCTAAGGTATTCGATTTCACTGGGCAGCGCTGGGAACCTAAGCGCATTGTGCCGCCTAAATCGGAATCGTCACCGCGTTTTTCCAAGCGACCTTCGCGGTCAAGCCATTCGGTAATGAGCGCCACTACCGGGTGCGCTGTGTCGGGATCAAACTCGGTGCTGTTGGCCCCAGTAATGTGGGCTACGTGGCGGGCAAATTCAATTACTGCTAATTGCATGCCCAAGCAAATGCCAAGGTACGGAATCCGGTTCTCGCGTGCATAGCGGATAGCGGCAATCTTGCCTTCAGTACCGCGTTTACCAAAGCCGCCTGGCACCAAAATAGCATCCAAATTCGCTAAGCAAGCAATGCCGTCTTTTTCAATCTGCTCTGAATCAATGTAGCGGATATTCACCCGCGTGTGATTATGAATACCCGCATGGCGCAAGGCTTCAATTAAAGACTTATACGACTCGGTTAAATCGACATACTTACCCACCATACCAATGGTAACTTCATGTTGGGGATTTTCCATCTCATAAACTAAATGCGTCCATACCGACAGATCGGCTGGCTTCGCTTCAATTTGCAGCTCACGGCAGATCAGATCATCCATGCCTTGCTCGTGCAGCATCTGTGGAATCTTGTAAATCGTATCGACATCCCACACGGAGATAACCGACTCTTCCCGTACGTTCGAGAACAAGGAAATCTTCGAGCGCTCATCTTCTGGAATCGGGCGATCGGCGCGGCACAGCAACACGGTCGGCATGATGCCGATCTCGCGTAGCTTTTGCACGGAATGCTGGGTTGGCTTTGTTTTTAGTTCGCCGGCGCTAATTAAGTAGGGAACTAAAGTCAGGTGGACAAAGGCGCAACTGTGGGGCGGCAGGCGCAGGCTCATTTGGCGCGCGGCCTCTAAAAACGGTAGGGACTCAATATCGCCTACGGTCCCGCCAATTTCGCAAATGGCGACATCGACTTGACCGTCATGGCTGGCTTTGGCGCCGCGCTCAACAAAGGCTTGGATTTCATTGGTAATGTGCGGAATGACCTGCACTGTCTTGCCGAGGTATTCGCCGCGGCGCTCCTTACGAATCACCGATTCATAAATCTGGCCGGTCGTAAAGTTATTGCTTTTGCGCATCTTGGCAGACACAAATCGTTCGTAATGGCCTAGATCCAAATCGGTCTCGGCGCCATCCTCAGTCACAAAGACTTCGCCGTGCTGAAAGGGGCTCATGGTGCCCGGATCAACGTTAATGTAGGGATCGAGTTTTAGGAGGGTGACTTTCAGGCCGCGGGATTCGAGAATCGCGGCAAGCGAGGCAGCTGCAATTCCTTT
>JAIXPY010000123.1 GCA_027486025.1 Burkholderiaceae bacterium | reverse complement strand
GCACCAGCTTCAGGTGCTGGCGATCGAAAGGTTGTGGAGGTTCGAGTCCTCTTCTGGGCACCATCATTCCAAATGGGGTTGTGCATTTTTAGCGCATTGCCCCGTCGCATTAAGCAGCGATGAACTGCGTTTGCCTTAAGCCTCAAATGGGTGCTGTAGGAGGATGGTTTCATCGCGCTCCGGCCCTGTAGAAACCATTGCAATCGGTTTGCCCGCAACGGCTTCGATCCGGCGTAAAAATGCCTGCGCCTCTGGTGGCAACTTATCCCACTCCCGAATACCGTAGGTCGTGCCTTTCCAGCCTGGGAAGTCTTCGTAAATCGGTTCGCAACGGGCAACTGCCTCAGCACCGCGAGGTAGAACATCCAAGCGCTGGCCATCCAAGTGATAGCCTACGCACAAGCGAATGGTTTCAAATCCATCGAGGACATCGAGCTTGGTGATGCAAAGGCCGCTGAGGCCATTAATCTGAATCGAGCGTTTTAACGCGGCAGCATCAAGCCAGCCGGTACGACGCGGACGGCCTGTCACCGAACCAAATTCTTTACCTACCTCAGCCAAGCGAATGCCGACTGGATCCTGCTTGGCCGGATTGTCATGGTCGTAGAGTTCGCTTGGGAAAGGCCCTGCACCCACGCGCGTGCAATACGCTTTGGTAATGCCTAAGATGTATTGCAAGGACTCTGGGCCAACGCCGGATCCGGCTGCAGCATTGCCTGCCACGCAATTACTCGAGGTAACGTAAGGGTAGGTGCCGTGATCAATGTCGAGCAAGGTGCCTTGAGCGCCTTCAAATAAGAGCGATTGACCTGCTTGCCCAGCCGCATAGAGTGCGCTAGATACATCCACCACCATCGGCTTGATGCGCGCGGCGTAGGACATGGCTTCATCCAGAGTTGCTTTGTAATCAACCGAGCTAGCACCGTAGTACTGCGTCAACATGAAATTGTGATACTCGAGGTTTTCGCGCAGCTGCTCAGCAAACTTCTCGGGATAAAACAGATCCTGTACCCGCAATGCACGGCGCGCAACCTTATCTTCATAGGCAGGACCAATGCCGCGACCAGTAGTACCAATTTTGGCTTCGCCGCGTTTTTTCTCACGGGCATGGTCAATCGCAACGTGGTACGGCAAAATTAAAGTAGCCGCTTCTGAAATACGTAAACGCGAACAGACATCTAAACCTGCTGCCTCAAGTTCACCAATTTCTTTAAACAGCGCCTCTGGCGAGAGCACAACACCATTACCGATATAGCAAATTACCTGCTTGTGCATGATGCCAGACGGAATTAAACGCAGAATGGTTTTCTTATCGCCAATGATCAGGGTATGCCCCGCATTGTGTCCACCCTGAAAGCGCACAACTGCTTGCGCGTGGTCAGTTAACCAGTCGACAACTTTGCCTTTACCTTCATCGCCCCACTGCGTGCCGATAACGACCACATTGCGGCCACGAGTTTGTTGTTGTTGAGGCATATTTAATCCAGTAATAAACAAATCAATCAAAACGACATTGCAAGCTACTAGTTCTTACTAGCGCTCTTTGGCTGTACTTTCCAAGTACCGCCCTGCTCTACTAAAACACGATCCAGTCGATATTCTGCACTGAGTCCAGCATCGCCAGGCGCCAACTGAACCACAATCTCGCCTGTGCTACGCAGGGCCTGTATTGCCGCGTTCAAGCCAGCATCACTTACCCAAGGTGCCACGATCGCTGAGCGCTCTTCCAGGTCGGTTGATAAGCCGGCCAAGGTTAATAAATCAATCGAAAAACCCGTGGCCGGACGAGCACGCCCAAAGGCCTGCCCTACATGATCGTAGCGACCGCCCCGCGCAATCGGCTGGGGCAATGTATCCACGTATGCGGTAAACATCATGCCGCTATGGTATTGATAGCCCCGCAAATCGGCTAAATCAATGCTGACTTCGGGCGCCGATGGCATCAAGGCAATAGCATTGCTTAGTCGCTCGAGCAGCGCTAAGGCATCGCTGACCAGGGCATTGCTTGGCAAAACCTTCCGTGCCCGCACGAGCACCTCTTTAGCTGGGCCACTCAATTCCGTTAACGCCATCAAGGCCTGGCCAACTGGCTGGGGCAAGTTGCGGGACCAGCCTGCAAGACCACTTCGGTCTTTGCTTTGCAAAAGGCCATAGAGGGTTTCAATGTCTTCTTTTGAAACAACCTGATCCGCCAAGATGCCAGTCAATATGCCAGCATGCGAAAGATCCAGGTAAACCTGCTTGAGGCCAGCAGTTTGTAGTGTTTGCAGTAGTAGCGTCAGCGCCTCTAAGTCGGCCTCCCAACCAGCATGGCCATAAATTTCGGCGCCCAGTTGTAACTCTTCGCGGGAAGAGCCGCCAATTGGGGTGCGCGTGTGGGCGATCGATCCAGCGTAACAAAGACGCGTTACGCCAGTGCGGTTGAGTAAGTGGGCGTCAATGCGGGCGACTTGGGGCGTCATGTCAGCACGCAGCCCGAGTGTTCTGCCCGAGAGCTGATCCACTAATTTAAACGTTTGCAGATTGAGGTCAGAGCCGGTGCCCGTGAGCAGTGAATCTAAAAACTCGAGTAAAGGAGGGGCAACCAGCTCATAGCCGTAGGAACGATAAAGGTCGAGCAGGCTGCGGCGCAGCTGCTCCACTTTACGTGCCTTGGCAGGCAAGACATCAGCGATGTCTTCGGGCAATAACCAGCGATTCACGATACGCGCTTCTTATTTCTTATTAAGGTGCTTAAAGAACTCATTATTGGGTTCAATCACCATAATATCGCTCTTGTCTTTGAATGAGCTCCGGTAAGCCTCTAGGCTGCGGTAAAACTGCGCAAACTGCGGATCACGGCCAAACGCCTCGGAATACAACGCCGTTGCGCGGGCGTCACCGGCGCCTTTGATGCGCTGCGCATCACGGTAGGCTTCGGCCAAGATCACATCGCGCTGACGCTCTGCATCGGCGCGAATCTTATCGGATTCAGCAGCACCGGTTGAGCGGAGTTCATTGGCGACACGCTTGCGTTCGGCTTCCATTCGGCGATAGACCGAGTCGCTAATTTCTGCCAAAAGATCAATTCGCTTGAGGCGCACATCAACGATCTCAACACCAATTTCGGCCGCATCAACAGAAACTTTTTTTCGAATGTTTTGCATTACTTCATCGCGTTGCTCAGAAATAATTTCCCGGATAGTGCGCTTGGTAAATTCTTCATTCAGCGCAGAACGCACCAGCTGCGTTAAGCGATCGGAGGCCATCCGTTCATCGCCCTTAAAGCTGATGAAGAATTTACGCGGATCAATAATGCGCCACTTCACATAGGAATCAACCAGTAAGTTTTTCTTTTCGGCAGTGATATAGCGCTCCGCTTCCGGATTATCGATGGTCATAATGCGGCGATCGAAGAAACGGATGTTCTGAAACGGGGCTGGTAATTTAAAATGTAAGCCAGGCTCATCTGCTGTACGGACAAACTGTCCGAAGGCAAAAACCACCGCATACTTACGTTGATCCACCACAAAAATACTGGAGGAGAGAACGATGCCAATCAGCACCACACCAATAACAGTTGCAATAATGCGATTTGGATTCATATTCATTATCGTGCGTCCCGATCTCGGCTGCGCAGACCGCCATCACGGCGATCCGCTGGGCGCTCTGGCGCTCTAGTAGTAGGGGCAGGTACGTCGGTTGGGGCGCCTACGGTAACTGTGCCGTTTGCTGCAGCTTGACTAGCTACTTTTGCACTTTCGGCAGTAACCTGCGAGACGATCTTATCGAGCGGTAAATAAAGCATGTTGTTGCCTTTTGCAGTGTCAACCAAAATCTTCGAGACGTTGGTGTACACCTCACGCATCGTATCGACATACATGCGATCACGCGTAACTTGCGGTGCCTTGGCGTATTCAACCAAAATCTGCTTAAAGCGCATTGCATCGCCCTCTGCGGTAGCGCTCACACGCGCTTTGTAACCTTCTGCCTCCTCAATCAGGCGAGCAGCGGTACCTTTGGCACGGGGAATAATATCGTTAGCGTAGGCCTGACCTTCGCTCTTGAGACGCTCTTGATCTTGGCCTGCTTTCACCGCATCATCAAATGCTGCTTGCACTTGCTCTGGCGGCTGTACGTTTTGTACTGTCACGCTGGTAATAAAGATACCGGCTTTATAGCTATCCAGAATGCGCTGAATCGATGCAGTTAAATCAATCGCAATCTTTTCACGGCCCTCGTACAGCACATTATCCATTGTGCTGCGGGCGACGATTTCACGCACCGCAGTTTCGGCGGCTTGCACCACCGCAAAATCGGGATCGCGATTATTAAACAAATATTCGGTTGGGTCTTTCAAACGGTACTGCACCGCAAAGCGAACATCAATAATGTTTTCGTCTTCGGTCAGCATCGAAGAGTCTTTTTGGTTGGTTGCCTTAATCACGACGGAACGACCCACCTCAACCGAGCGCACTGCTGAAATATTTACCACTTCAGTAGTTTGAAATGGATAGGGCATGCGCCAATTAATACCCGGCCCAGCGGTGTAATCGTACTTACCAAAGGTCAGAACCACGCCAGCCTGACCCTCTTGGATCATAAAAAAGCCGGTTGCAATCCAGATAAAAAAGACACCGCCAAGGGCAGCTAAAACACCATTTTTAGAGGAGAAGGGCAATCCACCTGAAAAAATCGGTGGACGTGAGCCGCCGCTTGGTGGGCCGCCACGATCGTTGTTGGGATTGGGGTTTGGATTCGGTTTGCCATCCCAACCGCCGCTGGGACGGCCTGGGCCTTTTTTGCCGCCAAAGAGGTTGCTGAGACGATCATTAAAGTCGCGCCAGAGCTCATCGAGGTCAGGCGGGCCATTACCAACTGGTTTGCGATCCGGCTCCGGTTTGCTCGTAGGTGGATTAGCCGAGGCACCCTGCTCTTCTACTGGGGACGCGCCCTCATTACCGGTATTACTGTCCTTAGAGCCAGCGGCATCGCCTTTATTGTCATTTGGACGTGGCGAATTACCCCAGCCAGGGTCATTTACCGAAAAAATCGAAAGCAGTCTACGCATCATGGGGTAAATAGTGTTTTAGTGGAATCGGGTTAAATTCAGCGGAATCAGGTCGTTCTGTCATAGGGGCCAACAGCTCCTCCGTAGTCAATTGCGACTTGGGTCGGCTGTGCTCATCCCTAATTCTATCAGTCATTACAGCGCTTTGAGCGAGAGTTTCCCTCAGTAAATCAAGGCCCAGCCCTGTTTGCGCCGACAGATAAATGCGGCTAGGCTGACCCTCAATATCCCTTACAACCATGGGCCCTTTCGTAAAGGTCTGGGGCATTAGGTCAATCTTATTCATCACCTCGAGCCGGGGAATGGAATCAGCCCCAATTTCAGCCAAAACCGCCTCAACCTGGGCCTGCTGCTCCTTGGCCACCGGGCTACAAGCGTCAATCACATGCAATATTAAGTCGGCATGGATAGTCTCATCCAAGGTCGCCCGAAAGGCCTCCACCAACTGATGCGGCAAATCACGGATAAATCCAACTGTATCGGAGACGACAATCGACCCCACTTCAGGCAAAAACACGCGGCGCGAAGTGGTATCTAGGGTGGCGAAGAGCTGGTCAGCGGCATAGGTATCGGCCTTGGTTAAGGCATTAAACAAGGTCGATTTACCTGCATTGGTGTAACCCACTAAGGAAACCGAGAACACGTCCTTACGGCTACGGGATCGACGCTGGGTGCGCTGCTGGCGTTGCAACTTCTCCAGCTCAAGCTCAAGGCGTTTGGCTTTGGTTGCCAGCATGCGACGATCGAGCTCCATCTGGGTTTCGCCAGGGCCGCCGCGCAAACCAATACCACCCTTTTGGCGCTCTAAGTGACTCCAGGCACGCACTAAGCGTGACATCCGATAGCGCACCTGGGCCAACTCTACCTGTGTTTTACCAATGTGGCTTTGGGCGCGCTGCGAAAAAATATCCAATATCAAACCGGTGCGGTCCATCACATGGTGACCGAGGTGGCGCTCTAAATTGCGTTGCTGGCTTGGCGATAAGGGGTGATTAAAGATAACGAGCTCTGCGTCGTTGTCTTCCAGGGCCCGCTTGATTTCATTGGCCTTGCCGGACCCAACAAATAAGGCGGGATCGGTGCGGCCTTTACGGGCCACAACACTCGCTACTGGGATAGAGCCTGCGCTATCCGCCAGTAGACTGAGTTCAGCCATGCTATCGGGGAAATCCTCTCGCCCCGAATCGACTCCTACCAGGACCGCTCGAACGGGATCAATGCCAGTTTTATGCAGAAGGCTCGTCCTCATCCGCACGGAACGTAACTGCACGCGCCGGCACGATGGTGGAAATGGCGTGTTTGTAGACCATTTGTGTGACGGTGTTACGCAACAAAACGACGTACTGATCAAAGGATTCAATATTGCCTTGCAACTTAATGCCGTTGACGAGGTAAATCGATACCGGAACGTGCTCTTTGCGCAAAGTATTCAGGAAGGGATCCTGAAGTAATTGGGTCTTATTGCTATTCATACTGCTCCTTGTTCATTATTGGATGTGTGGGAGTCTTGCTTTTATTCAGGTAACGCCGGGGGCTACACAACAAACGAACATCGCCCTACGGTTATTAATATATACCGCCTGCCAAACTTTTGCCAAACCTGAAATAGCGCTGGATTAGCAGGCGTGAAATTAACGCTTTTTGCCCTTATCTGCGTCCACGTAAGGGTTTTTATTTGTGCGCATTTCGATCCGCAGCGGGGTTCCCCGCAGCTTAAATGCCTCCCGAAAGCGCCCTTCTAAATAACGCTTATAGCTATCCGTCACACCGCTGAGCGCACTGCCGTGGATCACCACAATCGGTGGATTCATGCCGCCTTGGTGGGCATAGCGTAATTTAGGACGGCCCATACCTACGCGCTTAGGCTGTTGATGCTCCACCGCCTCCGCCAAAATACGCGTGAGCCTTGGGGTTGGCAATTTAGCCATGGCAGCGGCATAGGCTAAGTCGACGTCTTTGAAGAGCTCTTTAAGACCGGTGCCCTTGATGGCCGAGATGGGATGCACATTCGCAAAATCCAAGAAGCGTAACTTTTGTCCAATCTCAACTCGGCAGCGCTCTTTAACGTAGTGATCCACGCCATCCCATTTATTGATGGCTAGGACCAGGGCGCGGCCTGCTTCTAAAATAAATCCAGCAATGTGCGCATCTTGCTCTGAAATATCTTGCTGTGCATCGAGCATCAAGATCACGACATTGGCATCGGCAATCGCCTGCAAGGTTTTCACTACGGAGAACTTTTCGATTGCCTCAAACACTTTGCCACGGCGACGCAAACCAGCAGTATCAATCAAGATGTAGGGCTTGCCGTTACGCTCAAACGGCACCTCAATCGCATCCCGAGTAGTGCCCGGCATATCAAATGCAATCACCCGCTCTTCACCAATGAGTTTGTTAATCAGCGTTGACTTGCCCACATTGGGGCGACCAACAACAGCGATTTTCATGGCGCGGGGCGTTAAGGGATCAGCATCCGCATTGTCATCAGGCTCGGGTATTCCGAGGGAGTCAAGCGCATCTTCGACCAATGTTTTAACGCCGTCACCATGTGCTGATGAAATGGCAAACGGCTCACCCAATCCGAGTTCATGAAAATCAGCGGTCACTACACCCTGCGACATGCCTTCGGTTTTGTTGACGGCCAACACAACAGGGCGACCGGTCTTGCGTAAAAAGTCGGCAATCACGCGGTCTTGCGGCGCCATACCTAAACGGCCATCCACCAAGAAAATAATTAAATCGGATTCAGCTACGGCTTGCTTGGTTTGTTTGGCCATCTCGGCAACGATGCCGGTTTTCGCGACCGGCTCAAAGCCGCCGGTGTCCACACAAATGAACTCACGTGAGGTAATGCGGCTATTGCCGTAATGGCGATCGCGAGTTAATCCAGAAAAATCGGCAACCAAGGCATCGCGCGAACGCGTCAAGCGATTGAATAAAGTGGATTTGCCGACGTTCGGTCGGCCAACAATGGTGATAACTGGTTTCATTTGGGGCTATACGCTGTTAGCTTGCCGCCTTGAGACTGAACCAGAATCAAGCCGCCTACTGCGATCGGTGCTGCAGTCACTGGCGTGGTGTCATGGCGAATGCGCGCGAGCATCTCGCCGCCCGACTGCGACATCGCATGTAGATAGCCTTGCTTATCGCCCATTAAGACAACGCGTCCAATCGCTAAGGGCTCGCCGACATCGCGCCACGTCAGTTGGGTGTTCTCCCATACTTGTACACCATCACTGCTCCGAAATGCCGTGACGTGAGATTTTTCATTCGCTGCAAAGACAAAATCGGCGCTTTGAGTAGTGCCAGTAAAGCTCGAAAAATCTTTAAACCAAATTAATGTACCCGTGCGCGCTTGCGCACAACCAATCCGGCCCTGGTAGGACACGGCACAAATCCGCTCACCTTCAATACTCGGCTTTGCACTTACGTCGTTGAGGCGCTCGATTTCGGAGAAGCCTTTCGGAAAGGAGATGGGGGTTTCCCAAACGAGTCCGCCATTGGCAATGCCAATCATGCCAAACCTTCCGCCTGCAAAGCCAGTCACGATCACTTCATTGTTAATCGATAGCATGCCGTAACCAACACGCAAGGACAAGGCCGATTGCTGACGCTGGTAAATCCAGCGGCGCTTACCGGTAGCCGCATCAAGGCCTACAAAGCGGTTATCTAAACCGCGAATCACTACTAGCCCACCAGCCACAATCGGAGCAGTCAATACTTCACCGCCAATGTGAAACTTCCAAATATTTTTGCCGGTGTCGTCGTAAGCAAACACATCGCCTTCCGAGGTCACGACTGCAGTGACTTTGCCATCCGAACCAGGACCAATGCTGAGTTTTTCTGGAACAGTGACATCCCAGAGGGTTTTGCCGCTGAGCGCATCAATTTTGCGCAGACTGCCGCGACGCGATGCGGCATACACCGCATCACCCGCTACCGCCGGATGAAAATTAAAGGGCTCCGATGAGCCAATACTGACCGACCATACTGGGGCCAAATCAAACTGGTTGCTGACTTTGACTAGCTCAGCTGGCTGGCGCACCCGCGCCTTACCGGAGCAAGCGACGAGGCTTACTGCTAATAAGGCAACAGCGGCGGCGCCTAGAAGCCGTTTCATTCAATGCCTCCAACGGCATCCAGCTTTACTTTCAGAAGGCTGCGCGCCTCTTGCGGGAACTCTTTGGATTTTTCCAATAGCTTCCATGCCTGCAAATAACTAGCCCTTGCATCGGTATTTTTACCCTGCACTAAATACCAGTCGCCACGGCGTTCAAGCCACAAAGGCTCAAATCCAAGGGTTGGCTTGCCTTTCAAAATGGTATCGGCTTCGGCAAGGGACTTGGCACTACCCTCGTCCATTAAGGCCGTTGCCAAGCGCAATTTACCCAGGGCTTTGTAGCCCTCATTGGCTGCTTTTTCAGAAACCCAGCGCAGATAGGCTTGGGATTTAGCGGCATCACCGGCATCCGCAGCCAGTTTTGCTGCAATCAAACTGGCCATGGGGGCATAACTGGTGCCAGCAAATTGCTTTTGCAAATCGTCTGCTGCTTGCATGCTTTGCTCTTTATTACCCTTCTCAATCGAGCCCATCATGGTTTCGTAGAGCTTACCGGCTTCGGTTGCTTGGCTGTTCTTCCACCATTGCCAACCGTTATAGGCGGCAAATACAAATAAAACAGCTGTAACGAGGCCCATGATGACGGAGCGGTATTTCTCCCAAAAGGCTTTAAAACTATCGAGTTGTTCTTGTTCTTCAAGGTCTAAAGGCATAACGATCCAGGCTATTAAATACGATACGAATGCGTCATTCTATTCGGATGTCGCTACTAAGGCATCAATTACGGTGCCGAGCAATCCATCCAAGGCAATAGCGCGCTGCTCTTTACCACCACGCAAATCTTTAAGCTGCGCCTCATTACGGACAAGCTCATCGGGGCCAATGATCACCGCATACGCCGCGCCACTGGCATCGGCTTTCTTCATTTGGGACTTAAAACTCGCTGCTTGGCCGTCTGGTGCGCAAAATAGAACAACATCAATACCGGCACTGCGCATTTCCTCAGCAGCGACCAAGGCGGTACGCAAGGTCTCGCCACCCTGATGCAACACAAAGACATCGCATAAATTCGTGGGCTCCGGCAATGACTCGGACACCTTCATGAGTTCAAGTACACGCTCCATGCCCATCGCCCAGCCACATGCTGGTGCTGATTTACCACCCATACGCTCGATTAAGGGATCGTAACGACCACCGCCCGCAATCGTGCCTTGTGCGCCGAGAGCATCGGTTACCCACTCAAATACCGTTAAGTTGTAGTAATCCAAACCCCGCACCAAGCGCGGATTAATTTTGCACGGTACGTTATTGGCTTTGAGCAAGGCTTGCACGGCTTCAAAATGCGCTAGGGATTCTGTGCCCAGAAAATCCAGCAACCGCGGCGCGCCTTCAATCAGCGCTTGTATCTCAGGGTTTTTCGAATCCAATATACGCAAGGGGTTGGTTTTGAGGCGGCGCTGTGAATCCGCATCTAATGCAGCTGCGTTTTGCTCAAAATAGGTAATCAAGGCGGCACGATGCTGCGCACGCTCATCGGCTTGCCCCAGGGAATTGATTTCTAAGCGCACGCCGCGCAAACCCAGTTCATCCCATAGGCGCTGACCCATTAAGATGATTTCTGCATCAATATCCGGACCCGCAAAACCCAAGGCCTCAATACCAAATTGATGGAACTGGCGATAGCGCCCCCGCTGTGGCCGCTCATGCCGAAACATCGGGCCGGTATACCAAAGGCGCTTAGGGCCGTCGTAGAGCAAATTGTGCTCAATCACTGCGCGCACGAGTGCCGCGGTACCTTCTGGACGTAAAGTAAGTTGCTCACCATTTAAACGGTCTTCAAAGGAATACATTTCCTTCTCGACAATGTCGGTCACTTCACCAATGCCACGCTGAAAGACTGGGGTGGATTCCACAATCGGCGTTTTGAGTAATTCGTAGCCATAGGCTCGCGTCAGATCGCGCACGGCATTTTCCAAATGCGTCCACTGCTGCGCATCGGCAGGCAGCAGGTCATTCATGCCCCGCACGCCGTTTATTTTTTGCAACTTCGGATTACTCATGCTTGCTTACTGCCGTAACGGGTTTTGACATACTCTTCGACGATCACCTGGAAGTCCTGCGCAATCGATTCACCGCGGAGCGTCTTCACTTTGACGCCATCAACAAACACGGGGGCCGCCGGTGTCTCGCCTGTTCCAGGTAAAGAGATACCAATATTGGCATGCTTACTCTCGCCCGGGCCATTCACAATGCAACCCATCACAGCGACGTTCATTTCTTCGACGCCCGGATGGGTTTTTTTCCACACGGGCATTTGCTGCCGTAAATACGACTGAATGTTGGCAGCTAATTCCTGAAAGGTTGTGCTCGTCGTGCGGCCACAGCCTGGGCAAGCAATCACCATCGGCGTGAAATTACGCAGACCCATGGTTTGCAAAATCTCTTGACCCACAATCACTTCGTTTTCACGGGGAGCGCCGGGGTCGGGCGTGAGTGAAATGCGAATGGTATCGCCAATGCCCTCTTGCAATAGGATGGCCAAGGCTGCAGTCGATGCCACAATGCCTTTGCTGCCCATGCCGGCTTCGGTTAAGCCCAAATGCAATGGGTAGTCGCAGCGGCGCGCCAGGTCACGGTAGACCGCGACTAAATCTTGTACGTTGCTGACTTTGCAGGATAGCGTAATTTGATTGGGATCCATACCCAGCTCTTCTGCCTTCTCTGCGGATTGCAAAGCAGACTGGATCAAGGCCTCGATCATCACTTCTTGCGCAGATTTGGGCGATGGCAAGGCAGCATTGGTATCCATGATGCTGGCGAGCAGCTCTTGATCCAGACTACCCCAGTTCACCCCAATCCGAATGGGTTTGCGGTATTCGCAAGCAGCTTCAATCATTTGTGCAAACTGGGGATCGCGCTTTGCGCCCTTGCCTACGTTACCAGGATTGATGCGGTACTTCGATAGGGTTCGAGCGCACTCGGGATGCTCTTTCAGCAAGGTGTGCCCGTTGTAATGAAAGTCACCAATGAGCGGTACGTGCACGCCCATCTTATCGAGCTGCTCCCGAATGTAGGGAACAGCAGCAGCGGCTGCCGGCGTGTTGACCGTAATGCGCACCATTTCAGAACCGGCACGTGCTAATTCTTTGACTTGAATTGCGGTTGCAATCGCATCTTCGGTATCGGTATTGGTCATCGACTGCACCCGAACCGGTGCATTACCGCCGACCGTAATCCGAGCACTTTCCCAAACCACTTCGGATTGGCGTGACGCGCGCTTAGGTGATGGACCGAGTGGTAAAGGAGGCAGGCAATTTGACATGGTTTTGGTCGATTCTGTCATTGGTATATGCAATATTAACGGTTGACCCATTCGATGGGCTGCTCGTAGAGCGCCCGCTCACGCACACGCGTCCGATCCACCACATCACCAGCGAGCTGGCCACATGCCGCAGCAATATCATCGCCGCGGGTTTTGCGCACGGTGGCAATCATGCCCGCATCTTGCAATAAATGCATAAATGCCTGAACGCGCTGTGGCAAAGAGCGTGTCAGACCGGACTCCGGAAAGGGATTAAATGGAATCAGATTGACCTTGCATTTAATGCCGCTCAGCAAACGAATTAACTCTTTGGCCTGCGCATCGCTGTCATTCACATTCTCGAGCATGCAATATTCAAAGGTTAAAAAATCACGGGGAGCAAACTCCAAATAGCGCTCACACGCTGCCAGTAATTCGCGCAGCGGGTATTTAATGTTCAGTGGCACCAACTGATCACGCAACGCATCATTGGGGGCATGCAAGGACACTGCTAAAGCTACTGGGCAGTCTTGCGATAAACGATCCATCATCGGCACGACGCCTGAGGTGGATACCGTCACGCGGCGACGCGACAAGCCATAGGCATTGTCATCGAGCATCAAGCGCAAAGCAGTCAGCACATTGTCATAATTGAGCAAGGGCTCGCCCATGCCCATCAGCACCACGTTCGAAACCACACGGCCACTGTAGACATAACCGGGGGTTGGGTATTGCTCTAAACGTAATATGGCGTTCGGGTCTTTTTTGAGTTCGTGCTCGGCATACCAAAGTTGACCGATGATTTCACCGGCAGTGAGGTTGCGTGAGAACCCTTGATAACCCGTGGAGCAAAAACGGCAGTTCACTGCACAACCGGCCTGCGATGAAATACACAAGGTGCCGCGGTCGTCTTCCGGTATGAATACCATCTCAACCGCATCTTTGGCGCCCACATCGATTAGCCACTTGCGTGTGCCATCGACCGCCTGCTCCTCCCGTATCACGGGCAAGGGCTTAATCTCGGCCTGATCGGCTAAGGAAGTACGAAAGGTTTTTGCTAGATCACTCATCGCGGCGATATCGGAAACGCCGCGTTGGTGAACCCAATTCAAGAGCTGCTTAGCCCGAAATGGTTTTTCATTTAGACCCGCGACATACGCTGCCATACCGGCAGCGTCAAAATCCAGGAGATTTGTGCGCGGGGTAGTCAATCAATTAACGCGAAAAGATGTTCATGCCTGGGAAAAAGAAGGCGATTTCCACAGCAGCGGTTTCTGGCGCATCCGAGCCATGTACCGCATTGGCATCAATGCTGTCTGCAAAGTCAGCGCGGATGGTGCCCTTGTCGGCTTTCTTTGGATCGGTTGCACCCATGAGTTCACGATTCTTCGCAATGGCGTTGTCGCCCTGCAATACCTGAATCATCACTGGCCCAGAAATCATGAAACTGACTAAATCTTTAAAGAATGGGCGGGCTGCATGAACGGCATAAAACTGCTCAGCTTCTGACTGCGATAAATGCGCCATTTTGGATGCGATGACTTTGAGGCCGGCTTGCTCAAAACGAGAATAAATCTGTCCGATTACATTTTTTGCTACTGCATCCGGTTTAATAATAGAAAGGGTGCGCTCCATTGCCATGCAAAACTCCAGTGATTAATTCAATAGTAATAAAAAAACAGCCATTTTTGACCAAAATTTGTAAAGTATCGGCTGCCGATGCGGGTATTACGCGTTCATTCCAACGCCCGCTGATTATACATTGCTTCATCCGTATTTACCCCCATGTCCTTTGCCCTAAGCCATTGAATTTACTGGGTATAACCCTATTTTATCTATTCCTATTGGATTAGACCCTTGATTTAATCGATTTTGTCTATACTTGCTATCAAAGTCCCGTGGTGGACTCACGTTATTAGATAAAAGGAGTCAATATGAGTGATTTGAACTCGTTCGGCTTTGGGCAGACAGGCTCAGTTGCAAATGCACAGGTCCGTAACCGGGTACTGCGTAATACCTATGCCCTTCTGGCACTTTCCATGGTTCCAACCGTCATTGGCGCTTGGTTAGGTGTTGCCATGGGCTTCAGGCTATTTGAAGGCAGTCCCTTTATGGGTTTTGTGATCTTCATGGCTGCTGCCTTCGGCTTCTTCTGGGCGATTGATCGCAATAAAGACAGTGGCCTAGGCGTAGTCCTGCTATTGGCCTTCACCCTCTTTATGGGCGTGATGCTCTCCCGTTTGATTGGTTTTACCCTTAGCAGCTACACCAACGGTGCAACCCTCATCATGGGAGCATTCGGTGGCACTGCCTTGATCTTCACGGTCATGGCCAGCATTGCTACGGTAAGCAAGCGCGACTTCACCAGCATGGGTAAGTTTTTGATGGTGGGTGTCATTCTGCTGATCGTGGCGATGGTAGCCAATATGTGGCTGCAAATCCCTGCCTTGATGTTGACCTTGATGGTTGCCGCAATCGCCATCTTCTCTGCATTCATCTTGGTGGATGTACAGCGCATCGTCAATGGTGGTGAGACCAACTACGTGATGGCCACACTTGCCATTTACTTAAACATCTACAACATCTTCAGTAACCTCCTAGCCCTCTTCGGGATCATGGGTGGCGATCGAGACTAAGCAGTAGATTTATCAAATGAAAAAGCGTCCTGCGGGGCGCTTTTTCTTTGGGGCAATCCTAGCCCTAGAGGCTATTCATAGTGATAGCGGCAGGCAATAATGACGAGCTCGTCTTTCGTTGCCGCATAAACCAATCGATTGACCGCATCAATTCGCCGAGAATATAAACCGCTGAGGCTTTCTTTAAGGACCTCTGGTTTGCCAATCCCATCTTCTGGATCGCGCATGGCATCCTTAATCAATAGATTGATTCGTTTGAGGGTTTTCTTATCTTGAGCTTGCCAATAGAGGTAGTCTGACCATGCTGCGTTTGTCCAAACCAACTTACTTCGCATCCACGAGCGCCTTCGTTTTGGTTTGCCCTTGGCGATATTGCTTCAATGATTTCTCCAAATGTTTTACGTTGGCAGGAGATTTTAATAGATGGAATGTTTCCATCATGCTGTTATAGGTATCGAGCGACATCAGCACAGCATCATCCGCATCCCGTCGAGAAATAATGGCAACATCCTGATCAGCAACGACCTGATCAATGACTTGCTTAAACTGCGTTCTCGCATCTGAAAAATTAATAACGCGCATGGTGTGCTCCGTGACTTGTTCTATATATTGTACAAGTATACAGGGGAGTTACTTTGGAAGCAAGCGCCTGTTGACCTAGGTCCAAGGCATTTAAGTTAAGGCTTTAGTAAGCACCTTCAAGGGCGAAGGTCGCACATTCGAATACGAAGCATCAGCGAAGCCAATTGTGCTGGGAAGGCCAAATTTCATATCGGTTCATATAAAAGTAGGCTGGTTGATTGTGGTCTATTGACCGAATCATGGATCAAGCTTGAGAAGCGTTGGGGAGGCCTTGAATCTAGCGTTGGGGATTCGGTTTACTATCGGCAACTGGGCGATCAGTTTTTTGTCTTTTAAAACGACATTTGTTTTAAGGCTTTACTTCTTCAGCAATTCTAAAGAATCAGAATGTCTTTTTAGTAAGCCATCCTTTTCTAAAGTTGACATTGTTCTATACAAAGCCTCGTGCGTAACCCCAATCTCTGAGGCCAGGGATTTGTAATCGGACTGAAGCGGTAATATGCCTTTTTTGCCTTCGGTCTCTATGAGATGAATTAATTTACTTCGAATGTCTTTAAGTCCTAATCGTTCAGATTGCGTTCTTAGACGCATGATCTCTCTACTAAGCAGTTGTACCCATTTGATAGAAAACTTGCTATCAATTAACGCATCCCTTAGGGACTGAATAGGAATAGAAATGGTTTGCCCGTTTTGGGTTGCAATGGCATCGCAGTGATAAGCATCAACTAGCAAACTGGCTTCACTGATAAAGCCACCTTTACATCTTTGTAATGTAGTGGGCTCTCCATGGCTGCTGGTTCTAGCAAGAACAGCTTCGCCTGAAACAATAAAGAACATGTACTCGGGTTTTTTTCCTTGATGAAAAAGGTAATCACCTTTTTCAAAATGATGGGCATGACATTGCTCTAAAAGCTCTTTAGGCAGGAGCTCTCTGAGTAGTTCAGGAATATAGATATCCATATGATCTAAATCATACGCCCTTTGGATGATTGAGCGAATAATCAATCCATACAAAGGAGGTGAGTATGGAAACAATCAATTTAACTGTCAGTGGAATGACTTGCGGCGCTTGCATCAAGCATGTGGAAAAAGCCATTAATTCAATTACTGGGGTGCAGAAGGTTGAAGTAGACCTTGCCTCTGGCACAGTCAAAGTTGAGGGCAATGTCTCACAACACGTGAAAGAGATGATTGCGGCTTTAGAAGAGGATGGCTATCCAGTACAAGTAACGACAGACGTATTTAGTAAAGCAAAAAGTGGTTCTTGTAAGAGCGGTTCAAGCTGTTGCTGTAACTAACTAAATCAATGGGAGATTCAAAATGAAAACTGTAAAAAAAATCGTAATTAGTGTTGCTACTGTCATGGGTCTTGGATTGACTGTAGCCTATGCTCAGCCAGGATCAATGGGGAACATGGGTAATGGTATGAGCCCAGGCATCATGCGCGGCCATATGATGGAACAAAACGCCAACATGAAAATCATGCGCGAATTAATGACGCCAGCCGAAAGACTTGCCATGATGGATAAGATGATGGATGCCAAAACAGCAGAAGAGCGTCAAGCAATTATGACGACTACGCATACAGAGATGGAAAAGCGGGCAAAAGACAAAGGGATTACTTTGCCAGCAGGCCATGGTCCGCAAATGATGTCTGGCAGAATGTGTGGATAGAGTAGTTTGGAATTGGGAAGCCACTCTCGGGTGGTTTTCTGCGTTTTTAATAATTGGTTAATAACAATTGATGAATAAATCAAAAATCATTCTTAGTACGATACTTGCCATGTGCGGTATTGTTATTTTCAAGCTGGCAGCTGCCCAACATAATCATGGACACAGAGCATCAGCTACCGATACTCGAGTCACAGTGGAATTCCCGCCTGCCATGAAAGAACATACATTAGCCAATATGAGAGATCACCTATTAGCGATTGCCCAAATACAAGAAGCAATGGCAGATGGCCAATACGATAAAGCAGCCCAAATTGCTTAGACTCGTTTGGGTCAAACGGCTTTAAAAGCACACGGCGCGCATGAAAATGCCAAGTTCATGCCAAAGGGGATGCAAGACATCGGCACTCAAATGCACCGCAATGCTAGTAAGTTTGCTATTGAAGTACAAAACACCGGAGCAACTGGGGATCTAAAGCCTGCCCTCTTGGCTCTTAGCAAAACAACACAAGCATGCGTAGCTTGCCATGCCGGATATAAGCTGAAGTAGGATCAGATATCCAAGGCCCTAGTTCGATTCCGCACCGAGCCAACAAGAAAGACCGAAACTACCTTCGGGTGGTTTTGTTTTGTCGGTTTATACGACGTTATTAGGCAATCTAGATAAATGTTGACCCTGACAATCGGGCGTCGGTTTGATCGGCCTGTGCTCAAGGATCCTTTATATGGCGAATGTAGCGTTACAAAATTTACTTATAAGCAAAGCGTGCATTCAGTGTTTTGCCTTGGTAACCCGTAATGGTGGCTACTAAAATACTGCCTTTTGGTAAATTAGTTATACCCGTTGCCACAAGGAATTGATCTGCTGGTGCAAAATTATGTTCGGTCTTAACGGAGCCACTCAGGATAGTTAATTTTCCTTTGAGCTCTTTCATATTAGGTACTTTGCCATGATCGCTAATGTATAAATTCACTTGATCTCCACGAACAACTAGTTCTAAAGTGACATCGCGTGATTCGGCAACAATTCCGCCGTGCTTCGGTGTTAGGTCATGATTTGGGCCGGCCCATGCTGAAGTAATAAATCCAGCAGTAATAATGAATGTTGAAATTACGCGATTGATTTTCATATGGTTTCCATTTCTTAATCAAAAATTGACGTCACGATTCGTATTTTGTACTAATAACTCAGCTTCTTTCTTGCCAAAACGATGAAACAAGATTGGCGTTAAAAAGGCATCGAGCAAGGTTGAGCTCACTAACCCAAAGAAAATGACAACGGCAACCGGGTGCAAAATCTCAGTACCGGGTTGGGAAGCTTCAAATAACAGGGGAAGTAATGCAAAGGCAGTAACGGAGGCTGTCATCAGAACCGGCGATAGGCGCTCTAAAGAGCCTCGAATAATCATCTCCTTGGAAAATTGCTCCCCTTCGAATAGCATTAAATTCAAATAGTGGCTTACCTTCAGAATGTCGTTTCGGATGGAAATTCCCGCAAGCGCTACAAATCCCACCAAAGAAGCAATCGATAAAGGCTGTCCGGATAACCATAATCCAAATACACCGCCCACCATCGCCAATGGAATATTGGTCATCACAATCGCACAAATACTGATTGAGCGGTAGCGGCTATACAGGATGCCAAAGATCAGTGCCAATGAAGCAAGGGACAGCAAGCCAATTAATTTACTGGCCTCTTCTTGCGCCGTAAATTGCCCGCCTAGCGTAACAAAATAACCTGGGGGAAGGTCTAAGCTAGCAATCTCTTGACGGATATCGGCAACCACGTCGGACAGTGCGCGATTGGCTGTATTGGTTGAAATGAGTATCCGTCGTTTACCGGCATCACGGCTAATTTGATTTGGGCCATCTGCTTCTTCAATCGTCGCTATTTGGTTCAGGGGAATGGATCCCATTGGCGTGCTAATCAGCATGCGTTGCAGACTCTCTAGGCTACGATCTGCCTCCGGCAGACGAATAACTAAAGCAAAGCGTTTATTACCCTCAATTACCTGCGATACGCGCTCCCCATCAATCAGGTTTTGCAAGGTTCGATTTACCTGTGCTGGAGAGAGGCCATATTGCGATGCGCGGTCATATTGAACTGCGATCTGAATTTGAGGCGCTAAGACCTGCTTTTCGATTTCTAAATCTGCAATACCGCGAACCGTAGTGAGCTTATCCCGAAGCTTTTCTGCTTCTGCTCGCAATACATTGAGATTCTCACCCACAATCCGAATGGCAATTTGCGTTCGGACGCCTGAAAGCATGTGATCAATGCGGTGCGAGATGGGCTGCCCAACTGCCAGCGAGACTGGCAACACAGCTAGTTTCTGACGAATATCTTGGGTTATTTCTTCCAGACTACGATGCCATTCTGAGATCGGGATCAGGCCAACATCAATTTCACTGGAATACACTCCCTCGGCATGCTCGTCCATCTCTGCTCGACCGCTGCGTCGTCCCACATGACTTACTTCGGGAACTTGCTTAATGAGGTTTTCAGCAGCAGTTCCTATTTGCGATGTTTCTGCCAGTGTGGTGCCTGGGTTAAGTCGCATGGACAGTACCAAGCTTCCCTCATTAAATGGCGGTAAAAATGAAGTTGGGAAAAAAGGCACGCTCAGTAACGCTATAACGACAAGGCCGACAGCGATCTGAATAATGCGTTTTGGCTTTAATAAAGCCAAGGCCAGTGACTGTGCGTAGTACTTTTTCAAAAAACGCACCAATCTTGATTCGTGTTGACCGTGGTTTGCCAAACCCGGTAGCAAGTAATAAGCAAGTACGGGGGTAATGGTGATCGACACAAAGAGCGATCCCAAAATAGAAACTATAAAAGCGATTGCCAGAGGTACAAAGAAGCGCCCCTCAATTCCCGGCAAGGCAAATAGTGGCACGAAAACGATGATCGTAATTAAAGTGGCGTAGATAATTCCAGAGCGCACTTCGATTGATGCGGAGCGCACAGTCTCTAGCACCGATGGCTTATCCGCTACATCGCTTTTCGAACGTAGACCCAGGCGCCGGATAATATTTTCGACGTCAACTACAGCGTCATCGACTAGTCCGCCTATGGCAATCGCAATACCTCCAAGTGTCATGGTGTTGATTGATTGGTCAAAAAGCTCGAATACGATCCCGGTCAAAAAAATGGATAGCGGTATCGAGGTAAGCGCAATGAGTGCGGGGCGTATAGAGCCTAAAAAAGCATACAAAATGATGCCCACGCAAAAAGAGGCCAGTATTAATTTGTACTTGAGTGTCGTGATGGACGCTTCAATAAAATTAGCCTGCCTAAAGGTAATTTGCGGCTTTTCCATTCCGGCCGGAAGATTTTTGGCAATATCGTTTACGGCGTTTTCAATTTCCCGAGTTACCACTAAGGTATCCGCAGTAGGCTGTTTTTGAATTCCTAAAATCACTGCAGGCAATCCATTAAATCCAGCATCGCCTCTTTTTACTTGAGCGCCGAAGCGGACCGTAGCAAATTGACGTAAGAGAATGGATTGGCCGGAGCGGCTACCAACGGCTAGATTCTGCAAATCCTCTAGTCGGTTCGTTCTGCCAATATTGCGGATTAAGAATTCCCGCCCATTCACATCCAAAAAACCGCCAGACGTATTGGCTGAAAAACCAAGGAGGGCATTGCGGAGCTGCTCCGGCGATACCCCGAGCTCTGCCATTCTGCGCGTATCGGGCAGCACCTGATACTGGCGCACTTCACCACCAATATTGATTACCTGAGCAACCCCCGGAATGGCCATTAGGCGCGGGCGTAATAGCCAATCCGCGTATTCTCGAACCACCATCGGTGAAATTTTGTCGGCATCCAGCGGGATCGCGATCTGTAAAATCTCGCCCATTAGCGAGCTGATGGGCCCCATTTTGGGCTCAACATTGGCCGGCAAAAAAGCGTCTGCGCTGGCAAGTCGCTCGGCAACCATTTGCCTTGCACGGTACAGATCGGTTGACCAATTAAAGGTGACATAGATGATGGATAAACCCGGCGAAGATACGGAGCGAACCGTCTCAACGCCAGGCAGGCCGTTCATCACCACCTCAAGCGGCGCTGAGATTAATTGCTCGACCTCTTCACTCGCCATACCCCCTGCTTCCGTCATGATGGTTACGTTGGGTTTGTTGAGATTAGGAAAGACATCTACAGGCGCTTTGGAAAGCGTGTAAACCCCGTAGACCGTCAAAATAAGGCCACTTAAAATAACAAGAAGCCGATTTTTAAGGCTGAAATCAAGTATGAACTTAAACATAGCTAGCCTAGCGTATTTGATTCAAGAGCGATGCGGACTTCGATACCACCCGATCATTTTCTTGAAGACCCTGGACTAAGGAATGGCTCCCATCCAAGGGCGCTGGTGTGACAGTAACGGAGCGGTAAAGCTGAGGCTCTTCTTTGACCCAAACGACCGATTGGTTTGAGCCATCGCGCACTACCGCACTGCTTGGAATTCGCACGCCTTTTACGAGCTGATTCGTCTGGACATAAACCCGCACAACCTGCCCGATGGCTAATTGGGAAAGCTGCTCATCATCGGCTAAAAACGTAATGGGAAGGGCTTGTTCCCGTAGCCGTTTAGCTGCCCCTTGCAGCTTGAGGGGAATACGTTGATCGCCAACACTTAAATTGGCGGAGCCAATGCTATCCACTACAGCAGGGTCATAAGCGACTGCCTCCACCATGAATTTGTTGGGGTTTACTATTTCAAAGACCAGTTGCCGCGCCTCGACAACTTGCCCGCTGATAATCCCAGTTGTGGCTACCATTCCAGATACAGGAGCGCGAAGTTCTTCATTGGCAACCGCCGCTTGCGCTTCTTCAAGCACCTTTCTGGGAACGGTATCGGAAAGGGCTTGCAGTCGCTTCAAACGACTTTCTGCCAACGATCGGGTATTGGCGGGGCCGATTTCTGGGGTAACGTAGGCTAACAAGTCCCCCTGCTTGACCAATTGACCCGGCACTGGAAAGCCCTTTGGCGGCGGCGTAATGCGACCCGCAACCATCGCCTGCACCTTGCCACCATAGTTTGGATTGTGAATGACCTTGCCGCTGAGTTCGATGGTGCGCGGAAATTCACCGACTTGCACCAGTGCAGTCCGAATGCCCAATTGCCGCTGCGCTATTTTGGGTAGATAGACGCTGCCATCGGCAAAACGCTTGGGCGCATTGGCTCCTTGAAATGGTGTTTCTCCTTCGCTATGACTATGACCAGGCTCTCCAGGCCCAGCCAACGCATGCAAACAAAATCCGGTCAGGGCTGCAATGAATAGAAAGTGAGAATGTCGTTTCATTTAATGAACCTCCGCAAAGAAGCAGGCAGTTTTTGTGTTAGTTGAATCAAAATAGACGGGTTTCGTTTATAGGCGAGCCAAATCAGAAGGAGTGCGATAAGGCAGGCAGCGACTACCGCCACCACCCAAAATGCTGACCAGCTTGAATGCGTTTCTAATTTAGGAATCACTAAATCACCACTTAATAAATCAGGCCCAGCGGCGGCAAGGATCGTTACGGTGACTGGAATACTACTTTTAAGATCTATATTTTTGGGAAGCGCTACGGAGTAAGTGCCATCTGCATTCCGCGTTGCCTTCACGCCCGTTCCTGAAAAATCAAAATCAAGATCCGCATCTAGTACGGGAGCATTGGATTCAAACTGATCTAAATAGACGGTCATTTGCCTCCCTTGAACGATGGCTACAAGCTCATAGTTTTCGGAGACCGCCGTCAGGGTCGGAGCCGCGGCGACATTACTTTGTGGCTTAATTTCTTGATCGTGCTTATGCCCTTCATGGGCACTCGCGACTGCAAAAATTCCGGTCATTAGGAAAGTGAAGGCAAGAAAACCTTGCTTTATAACGATGCTTGGGTATTTACGATTCATATTCATTTCCTATTCAGGAAGTAGGCCAAGGGCCTGGCGTAATGCAGAAACCGAGGCAAGGTAGGTGATTTCAGCCTGGGCTGCTTGCTTGATGGCGTCCATAGCCTCAAGCTCGATTCGCAATCGGGTAGGCAAATCAGTTTCACCAAACTTAAAGGACTTATCAAAAAAGGCGCGCGTTTCAGTACTGAGTTGCGCGCGACGTTTAGCTGCTGTAAGCCGAATCTGAGCGCTCTCCACTTGTGCTTTTGAGGCATCTAATTCAGCCAATATACGGTCGCGTTCAAATGCAAGGCGCCCTTCAGATTCAATTTGATTAGCGCGGCTGGCAAAGCGTTGGGCTTGAACCTGGTCGCTCGATCCAAATGGGATTCTGAGACCCAGTAAAACGGACTGCTGGGTTGGTACACCTACTTCAGGCCGACCACTAGTGGTGTACAGCCGTAATTCGGGGTTTTGGCGGGTTTGTGCCTGAGCCAATGCCGTTGCTTTTGAGGCCACCTCAACTTGGGCTATTAAATCTTGTATGAGCGGATGGGATTGATCTAGATCGACAAAGTTTTTAGGTAGCAAGGGCAATGTTTCTGCATAGTGTTGTGCCGGCTTCAGTAAATCAGGCGTGATGTCGCGTCCAATGGCGGATCGTAAATTTTGCTTAGCTAGAATCAAGTTAGCCTGACTTTCTGCTAATGCAGCTTCAGAATTTGCCACCGCACTTTCTGCCTGCATAAAATCGGCTTTTGACAGGTCGCCTGCTTTAAAGCGTCTCTGCACATCCTGGCTAAGTGCCTTTGCGTTTTGAAGGCGATTTTCTGCTAATTCACCATTAATTTTGGCAAACTCAAACTCCCAAAATAGAGTCCTGATTCGCGCTGCTAAACGCAGCTGAGTGCTTGCCTGCTGTTTGATCAGTCGTTGCAACTCGGCATCCGATAGCGCCATTGCGCTTGAACGCTCACCAATAAGCCACAAGGGAATCGCAAATCCGACGAGGTATTCTCCAGCGCCTCCAGCCCCAAAGTTTGAATTTGTGCCCGAGCGCTCGGCCTTGCCAGCCACATCCAAGGTTAGCGGCTTAGGTAAGAGGTTTTGCGAGACGCGTTCACGTGCCCGAAGCGACTCGAGCCGCGTGCTGTATGCGCGTGCTTCAGGTTGACGTTGCCATGCCTCGTCAAAAAGTGCTTTTAATGGCGCGGGCGGAGCGCTGACATTATTAGCCTCTTTGGAAAAGGCGGCTAAGGGTAGTAATCCTACTATGGCAACTAAGCAGCAAGCGGCGTATCTATATCTATGATTTCGCAATAGATCCATGTTCTAAAACCTTCAGTTTTTGTGTCCAACAGCACACCAATGAACTAAATCAACGAAATAACTCGTTGAAATTAGATTTCAAATAAAAACGAGGGTATTAGAGCCATTTAGGCCGGTAAGGGGCCTCTGGGGATACAAGCGTCAAAAAGGAGTGATTGACAGAGGTGTAAGAATACGACTGCTCATGAACCGGCCAAGTGAAGTTGTTCTGAACTACCGTTGACAAGTGGGCGTGGCATGCATCGCAATGCGCAGAATGCTGATCCCCATTGGCGTTACCTACTTCATGCTCAATAAAGTTGTGACTGTGGCTGTGGGAGTGCGCAGCACAATCTTTATGATTCGAATCGACATGCACAAAATGCGTATTCTTCACTTCAGTATGGCTATAGCAGGCAATATTTGCCCAAGCAAATTGCACTGGCACAATGAGCACCATTAGGAATAAAGCCAACCGTTTCATAAACTTCATATTAGCAGGTTAAAGAAAAGCGTGTAATTTGGCAAATGCGCTCTACTTAATAGTTCACGCGTTATTGGACTGCATTTATTCATGCATAAGGAAGCACTCAAGAAATGCAATTATTCCCTTAAATTCGTGGCGCAGCTTATTAATCAGTACCATTTAGAGCTATAAGTAATTGAAATAGATAGACTTTTTAATAAACATCCAGTTTTCAAGGGCGTAGATGCCACTGTGAGGCCTAGGGCAGAGAATCCAGCGAACGATCGGCAACCCTGCGAATGGATATTTGTGGCCCGTAGCGGTCTTTCGAGCAAAGGATTGAGCCCCTTAGACCCTAGTCGATTTTGCCCGGGCTACCAAGCCCACACAATGCCTTGCTTCGTGCAGGGCATTTTCTTTTCGGCCGCAATACGGTTTTTTGGATAAAGTCAACAAATAGGAAATAAGAACAGGTCAGCGTCACCATAATTGATACCGCTTAGAACGACTCAAACCAAACTTGCTTACGTGAGGTGATTTGATATGCTTTATAGAGTTAATAAATTAACAACTCAATTAAGAATTCAATCTTAAATTTTTTTTAAGGAAAAATCATAATGAAAATGACTTCATACCAAATAATACTGATCTTATTTCTCTCATTAGCTTGCTATAAAGTTTCAGCGCAAACCAAAGTGGCTGATCCCCACGCTGGTCATGGTTCGCACCAAGCACATACCTCTTCAGGATCAAGCAAAGCAACAGCAGCAACAAAAAGATATCAGCAAATTAATGACAACATGCACAAAAGCATGGACATAAAATTTACTGGAGATGCCGATAAAGATTTTCTTGCTGCCATGATTCCACACCATCAGGGAGCTATTGATATGGCAGAAGTAGTTATACAGTATGGTAAGAATCCAAAGGTCCGGAAACTTGCCCAAGAAATTATCACAATGCAGGAGAAAGAAATTGCCGAAATGAAACAGTTATTGAAGGAATCAAAATAATAGGACTTTGATTTTTAATAAAGTGTCCAAAATACCGTTTAGAAAAGTTCAATAGGAGGCCTCATTGAATTTAATTAAAGATGAAATGATAAAAACTGTTAGGTCAGTAAATCAACAAAGAAGGCTTATTTCTTTAGGCTTAGTCTTATTGCCTTCATTGAGTTTTGCTGTGACAGAGAAGCCAGTTATTACGATGTGGCGCGGCCCAAAATGCGGTTGCTGTAAAGATTGGGCGGCATACTTAGAAAAAAATGGTTTCCATGTAAAGGCAATTGATATCGGCAATACTGAAATGCGCCAAAAGCTGGGAATGCCAGTTCAGTTTGGCTCATGCCATACCGCTCAAATCAATGGTTACGTCATAGAGGGACATGTTCCCGCCCGAGAAATTAAGCGCTTACTGACAGAAAAACCGAAAGTATTGGGGTTAGCGGTACCAGCAATGCCTTTGGGATCTCCTGGTATGGATGGACCAGAATACAAGGGGAAAAAAGATCCGTATGATGTTCTGGTCATTAGCCTAAACGGCGCGTCATCTGTTTATCAGGCTTACAGGTAATCGCATTAATTTTTTAATGCTTTGTGATTCGTTCAAAGTTTGTTGCACTAAGTCTAAAAAATAAACTATGTTACTGTTAAGGCATGCTGAGCAATCTTAAAAAAACCTTCAGTAGTGATTTATGCCAATCCATTCTGGAGACTATACTTTTGCAGGGCTACGATTCGGTTCTTATTACCGATGCATCAGACATCCCCAAGATTACCTACGCTAACTCAGCGTTCACGCAACTGACCGGCTATAGCGCAGATGAAATTCTCGGGCAATCTCCAAAGATTCTCCAAGGCCCAAGTACCTCCCAAGAGGTTATTCAACGCTTACGGAAATGCCTCATTGATGTCACGGTCTTTGAAGGTTCGGCCGTAAATTATAAAAAAGACGGTACGATTTTTATGATGAACTGGCGCATGATTCCAATTATTGACAATGGAGAATTAAAAGCTTGGTTAGCAATCCAACGCGAAAAAGTTGTCGCATGGGTACCCGATTAATAGGCTATATCGGTTCATTAAAAGATGTTTTGAAAACCGAACTGACCAGTTTTTAAACCACTCCTCGTGTTGTGCAGACCAAATAATCTGTTGACCCTCGTGGTTTAATGCGATGTCTTTTGAGATGACATCACATATATATGCGCAAATACGTATCTATAAGAATTACTTTCCTTGTTTTAATTTACTCGAGCGCCATTGATCTAGCTGTCTTTGATCGTGAGCGGCCAAAGCTTCCATAGAATCCTGCGGTAATTGCTTGAGGCACTCGGCTAATGCTGCTGGGCTAAGCTGTTCGGCAGGCTTGTTCTTCTTAATCTCTTGCTGTGACTTGCCATCCCAAGCAAATGGATTATTAAATGCGGGTGGGTCAGGTAAGCAGTCATTGCTGTATATCGGCGAATCATCATTGGCAAATGGCGAGAATGAAATCGTCTTTTCAAAGATTAGAGACCTGCCGGTTGGCGTTGGTGGCAATGGCGGCATAGACCCAATTGCTTTTCTTGCTAGCTGTTCCGCTTTATCCGATGTTTTCCACAGCGTCTCTACGTTAACAATCGAGCCATTGGGTGCAATTTCAATTCTGAAACGGACTTGTCCTTGGTCGGCCCCTTCAACGGCGGTGCCCATCATGCTGCGCACTTGCTTGCCCCAGGAGTGTCTATAACCCTTACTGTTTTTTAAGGTGTACTTGGATGCAAAAGCCCATTCTTCTGCCGTGGGGGCCGATGGCGCCGCTTGAGTGGCGGGTGCTTTAGTTGTTGGCGTTTGGGCCGGTTGAAGAGGAATCGTTTCTTCTGGCTTTGGCTTTGGCTCTTCTAATTTAATAACAACAAGGTCATCTTTTTTCTTCAGCAGCTTTATATCTATTGGCGCATAGACAGCCAACAAGACGATATGCAGTCCCAGCGATAGAACAATCGCCACTGTAAAAGCAGATTGTGGGGTTTGAATCAGCTTATTAAACAAGGATAAAATTTATCGTGCCATGCGCTATGGCCATTTAGGAGCTGGCATATGCAGAATGTTGGGCTCTTAAAGGCGCTCAAACACCGCAATCGACTCGACGTGCGATGTGTGGGGAAACATATTGATGATGCCGGCCGATTGCAACTGGTAGCCGGCTTGGTGCACCAAGATAGCAGCATCCCGCGCTAGGGTTTTGGGGTTGCACGACACATAAACAATGCGCTCTGGCAAGAAGGCATCCCACTCATGCTGCCCTCCTGTGCTTGCTTGAACAATATTAGCCAATGCTTGGCAGATTGCCATAGCGCCCTCTCTGGGCGGATCGATTAGCCAGCGCTCAGCCTTGCCCCACGAAACAACGGTATCGATGCTGACTTCAAACAGATCGCTCTGCATGAATCGGGCTTTGTCGCTCAGTTGATTGTGGAGGGCATTTTCAGTAGCGCGCTCAACCAAACTGGCAAGGCCTTCAATGCCTAATACAGAATTTGCTTTGCGCGCCAATGGCAAGCTGAAATTACCGATGCCGCAAAAGAGATCCAGCACACGATCGCCTGCTTGCACGTCCAGCAGTCGTAAGGCGCGGCTTACGAGTGAGCGATTCATCAGGTGATTGACCTGGGTGAAGTCGGCCGGCTTAAACGGCATCTCAATGCCAAACTCAGGCAAACGGTAGCAAAGCATTCCGGTTGGTGGATGAAAGGGAGCCAAGCTTTGCAAGCCGCTGGGCTGAAGCCATATCCAAACGCCATGCCGCTCTGCGAAGTCTTTGATTGCAGTTTGGTCTGCCTCGGTCAGCGGCTCTAAATGCCGAATGGCCAGAGCCGTAACCTGACTCCCAATCTCCTTGCCCTCGCCTACCGCGAGTTCAATTTGCGGTACTCGGCTCGGATCGCTGAGCGACATGATGAGCGCACGCATCGGCTCCAGCAGATCCGATACATGCTTGGGCAATATTTGACATGAAAGCATATCGGCCACATACGCACTTTGGTGCTCATGAAAACCCACCAGCACCGTGCCTTTTTTAATCGAGCGATTGACCACACTGAAACGAGCACGGTGGCGATAGTGCCAGCTTGGCCCCGCCATCGGTCGTAATACTTCTTGCGGGCGGAGCTGCCCGATGTGCAGCAAATCATCTTCTAATACACGTTGCTTGATCGCGATTTGTGCCCGAATATCCAAGTGCTGCATGGTGCAACCTCCACACACACCAAAGTATTCGCACGCAGGCTTTGCCCGAAAGACAGCCTCTTTGAGGATATCGATTACTTTGGCTTTGGAGAAACGGGATTTATCGCGGGTAATTTGGTAGCGCACGAGCTCAGTGGGTAAAGCACCGCGAATAAAAATAACTTTACCGCTCTCGCCCCGTGCCGCTGCTTCCTCGCTGGGCGCTAAGCGGGCAATGCCTTGGGCATCGAGGTCCAATCCCTCTACTTCGATAGGACCCGATACGGCGTGGATTTCTGGCGCTACGCGTGCGCGTGATCGCCTAGGCATCGCCTGCAAAACCAGCGAGGTATTCTTGCCAGGCTTGGCCGTTAGGCTCTTTGGCTTCTTGCTCTAAATAGCGCTTCACAAAGTCCAACTCTTCATCGTGCTCGGCTTGCGTCACTCCACCCCGCAGGAGTTGGTAACGGCAATACATGAGATAGGTATTGACGACATCGGTTTCGCAATAGCGCCGGATGTCGGCAATCTGCCCTGCTTGATACGCTGGCCACACTTGGCTGCCATCCATTCCCATCTTGCCCGGAAAACCGCACAGCTTTGCTAAGGCATCTAAAGGTGCATTGGCCCTGCCATTGAATTTGGCGAGCAGGTCCATTAAATCCAAATGCCGCATATGGTAGCGGCTAATGTAGTTATTCCATTTGAACTCGCGGCTATCGCTATCTTGGCTTTCGCCCATTTCCCAATAGCGCGGGGCGTGGACTTGATTAATTAAAGCGCGGTAGTGCAAGACTGGCAAATCAAAGCCACTGCCATTCCACGATACCAATTGCGGTGTGTATTTTTCGATCAAATCAAAAAATGCCTGAATCAATACTTTCTCAGAATCATCTGGGTTGCCGAGGGAACCGACTTTGATTTGTGGCAAGCCTTCTTTGGTGGTGCGCCGTATCACGCAGGAGATTGCCACGATGCGTTGCAGGTAGAGGGGTAAAAAATCGCTGCCGGTTTTATCTAAACGCAGTTGCATGACTTGCTGCGCTACATCGCTATCCGTCATGCTCGTCGGAAAATCCTCCAGCCGGCGCAGACCCACTACATCCGGAATGGTCTCAATATCAAATACCAGAACGGTTGTCATGCCACCTTACATTACTGCAGGAATGGCAGCGGATCGACGGGCTTACCATTCACGCGCAATTCAAAGTGCAGTCGCACGGAGTTGGCATCGGTGTCGCCCATTTCTGCAATCTTTTGCCCTTTGCGTACCGCATCGCCCTCTTTCACCAATAAATTGCGATTGTGGGCGTAGGCGGTAAGGTAAGTATTGTCGTGCTTGACGATTACTAAATTACCGTAACCGCGCAGGCTATTGCCGGCATAGACAACGCGGCCATCGCCCGCAGCCTGTATCGGATCACCTAATTTGCCAGCAATATCAATACCCTTGTTTTTGCCGTCAATAAAATCTTCCACTACCTTGCCTTTGGCTGGCCACGACAAACGAATGCCTGGAGCTGGTGCATCGGGCTTGACTGCTTCTAACTTCGGTTCTGCAGCAGGCTCGCCCATACGCTGATCTGCATTTTTCTGTGGTGCAGGTACGGTAGCTGCAGAAGTCAGCGGTTTGACTGTCATCTTGCTGGTGGGTGGGCGCACCAGCAATAACTGATCGACCTCAATTAGGTTAGGATCAGTGAGGTTATTCCAGCGCACGATATCGCGATAAGACTGCCCCTGGTCAAGTGCAATGCGCAATACGGTATCGCCCCGTTTCACACGGTAATACCCGGGTGGGGTTGGTACGGTTGCAGTGGATGCTGGGGAATCAATACGCGAACGATCCACTACGGTAGCGGGTGTAGTACGCGGCGTAGAGCAAGCGGAGAGAACGGCAACTGCAGCAGTAAGTGCCAACAAAACCCGGATGGATGGGGTCTGCTCGAACAGTGGGTTCATGTGCGATAAGGAGGTTTTATTCATACTACCCCTGATTGTAAAGGCACAAAAAAGACCTCGTCTAGGGCCGTGCGCTGATAACGGTGGGAGCTAACCCGCTCAATCAGGAGTAATTGCTGCTCTTTTGCATTGCGCGCCACCGGGGCAACCAAACGTCCGCCAATCGCCAGTTGATCCAGTAACGCATCCGGAATACCTAAACCAGCGGCTGCCAAAATAATCGAGTCAAACGGGGCGGCTTGGGGAAGCCCCAAAATGCCATCGCCGTAAATCAAGCGCAGATTTTTAATCCGAAATGGCCTTAAATTGTCGCGGGCTAAATCATGCAAGGGCCGGATGCGCTCAATCGAATACACCTCATCGGCCAAGAGACTCAATACGGCAGCTTGATATCCACATCCAGTACCGATTTCGAGGACTTTATTTAGGGGCTGTTTTGATTTATGCAAGAGCTCAATCATGCGCCCCACTACCGATGGTTTAGAGATGGTTTGCTGATGCCCTATCGGTAATGCAGAATCTTCGTAGGCCTGGGGATGCAGTCCTGCATCCATAAAAGCGTGGCGTGGCACCGTGGCAATGGCGTCTAAGGTTTTGGCGTGCTTCACGCCGGCCATGGCTACCTTCGTGGCAAGCGCCTGCCGGTGTCCAGCAAACCGATCCGCAGCTGCCGACTTCAATCGCGATTCCAGCCGTCTGCGGCCATCGCTTTTTGCCCAGCGTGGTCAGTAAGGTCCAGTTGCATCGGCGTAATCGATATACAGCCCTCATTGATCGCATGAAAATCCGTGCCAGTAGAAGCATCCTTCGCATCGCCCGCTGCGCCAATCCAATAAATCTTGTCACCGCGCGGATTGTTTTGCACAACGACGGGTTGCGAATGGTGGCGATTACCTAAGCGCGTAACCCGCCAGCGTTTGAGTTCATCGTAGGGTCGATTTGGGATATTGACGTTGAGCAGTGTGGCAATGCCATCGGCCTGCTGGGGGTGTTTTGGCATTGGGTGGGACAGCATTTGTTTGACAATGTCGTGCGCTGCTTGCGCGGCATCGTCAATGCGGGCCCAGCCGCGATCGGTTTGCGAAAACGCAATGCCAGGTACGCCAAACATCACGCCCTCAATCGCTGCGGCTACCGTACCGGAATACAGCACGTCTTCACCCATGTTCTCGCCTTGATTGATGCCAGAGACCACTAAATCGGGGCGAGTATCTAAATAACCCGTCATGGCAATGTGCACGCAATCGGTTGGGGTGCCATTAATAAAGACAAAGCCATCGCGCTCACCACCAGCAATCCGGTGAATTGATAAGGGACGCGATAGCGTTAAAGAATTGGAGGCACCGCTGTGGTTTTGCTCTGGTGCAATCACTGTAATCCGGCCCAAGGGACGGATTGCATTGACTAAAGCCAATAAACCGGGGGCTAAATAGCCATCGTCATTGGAGATCAGAATGTGGGGTAAGGCGGTGTCGCCGGAAGGAAAAGAGGTAGCCATACTGCATGATACCGAGAGTCTTGAGCTTTATTGAAATCAAGCCCCAGTCTTGCTGATCTAGCGGGGTTTCCAGATCTTTTGGGCGGGTAAAAGGGGTTTATTGTTTGATAACAAATTTGTTATCATTGGCCCATGCCCAAATTACAAAGCAAAGTAGCAGTCAAGCCGGCCACGCACAAAAAGATGGTCGATAAGCTACTCAAAAATCCAGCCGTCAAAGCGGAAGTTGAAAAGCTTAATCGTGAAGAGTTCGCCATCCTGGATCAAATCCTAGCCGCCAGAAAAGCAGCCGGTCTTTCTCAGGCGCAAGTAGCAAAACGCATGGGCACACAGGCGCCTGCTATCGCAAGGCTAGAAAGTGCACTGGCGACCGGAAAGCACTCCCCCAGCTTAAGTACCCTCCGAAAATACGCCGCTGCCTTAGGCAAGCGTGTTGAGCTGCATTTAGTCTAAAAGGTCAGTATTACTTTACTGAGCCGGCTTAGCTGTTGCTGGCAGACTACGGCAACGGAACCAGCCGTAAATGACCGGCAATACCAAGAGGGTCAGAATGGTGGTGGTTACCATACCCCCCACAATCACCAGTGCCAAGGGGCGCTGGGCCTCTGAGCCAATCGATGTCGAGAGTGCGGCAGGCAATAATCCAAAGCCAGATAGCATGGCCGTCATCAAAACTGGCCTGACGCGCAAGGCAGCGCCCTCCACCATCGAGTCCTTCATGGCGCCGTGTTCATTGGCTACGGTCTTATTGATAAACGAGATAAGGATCACCCCATCCTGAATCGCAATGCCAAAGAGCGATAAAAAGCCAAAGAATGCCGAGATGCTGAGGGTCTCGCCCGCCAAGTGCAACGCGATTACTCCGCCAATCGCTGCAAAGGGTACGTTGATCATGACAATCACCGCGTCACGGAAATTACCAAAGGCACTGACCAGCAGTAGGAAGATTCCGAGCAGGGCCAAAGGCACAATCACCATCAGTTTGCTTTGCGCCTGTTTCATTTGATTGAATTGACCATCCCAACTGATCGAGTAGTTCGCTGGTAATACGACATTTTGTTCGACTAAGAATTGGGCATCCTCAACTGCACTACCCAAGTCGCGTCCGCGCACACTGAATTTAATCGCAATGTAGCGTTTGCCGGCTTCGCGGTAAATAAAGAACGGTCCATCGCTGAGTTCAATTTTGGCCACCATGGAAAGGGGTATTCTTTTTCCGCCAGGGGCATCAACGAGTAATTGCGATATATCCGATACATCATTGCGACTCGCTTCACTCAGGCG
>JAIXPY010000097.1 GCA_027486025.1 Burkholderiaceae bacterium | reverse complement strand
TGGCAATTGCACGACTATGAAACCCCAAAAGCAATGAGCGAAGCGGATATCAAACAGCTACTCGCTGATTTTCGTAATGCCGCGCTCAATGCTAAAAAAGCAGGATTTGATGGCATCGAAGTCCATGCTGCCAATGGTTATTTGCTGGATCAATTCTTGCAAGATAAAACCAATCAACGCACCGATCAGTACGGCGGTTCGATTGAAAATCGCCTGCGCTTATTAATTGAGGTATTGACAACCGTCAGCGAAGTCTTCTCATATGACCGCATTGGCGTTCGCCTATCACCCTATGGCAGTTTCAATGACATTGCCGATAGTGATCCAGTGACACTCTTTACGGCGGCAATCAACAAACTCAATCCATTGGGCCTAGCCTACCTCCACATGATCGAACCGCGTGCGACTACTGCAGGCGGTAATGACAAGGTTGATGCGAATGCGCCTAATGTATCGGGGTTATTTCGTAAGGCGTTTCATGGCAAGTTCATCAGTGCCGGAGGATACACCAAAGAGTCCGGCGAGGCTGCGTTGGAAGCGGGCCTTGCCGATGCCATTGCCTATGGGCGGATTTATATCGCCAATCCGGATTTGGCTGAACGCTTTGCGCAGAATGCCGCACTAAACCCATACGATCGGGCCAGCTTTTATGGCGGTGGCGAAAAAGGCTACACCGATTACCCTAGCTTATAACTAAGGTATTGAGGTATGGCAAACCCCATTTGGTCATAAATCATGGGCATGCGAAAGAAGGGCGATCTACCCAGCAAAGACTGTGTTTGCTGTGGCAGGCCCTTTAATTGGCGAAAAAAGTGGGAAAAAGTTTGGAATGAAGTGAAATACTGTTCCGATCGCTGCCGGCAAAATAAACAAGAAGTCAAAAAACCGACTTCCCCATAATTGCGTCCAGTTGGCAGCATGGATCTTTCGGTTTAGAGTGATAGGTGAAGCTTTATAAAAATCACGACCCTCGAAAGGATCAGCAATGAACCAAAAAGACATTCAAGATTGGCAGCAAAAGAAAGCCAAGGAGCTCTTTACGCTATCCCATAAATTGCTCGATACCGCTAAGCAACTCAGCGAGCATCATGCCAATGAGCTAAAACACAATATGGACCATGCACTGCGTTTTGCTAAAACGGCAGCGAAGAATGATCTTGAGAGTTTGAAGCTCTTGCAGGAAGAGGCAACGCAGGCTGCTGCCGATCGTTTGCACGGCTATCACAAAAAAGTGAAAGGCATGCTGCGCGAGATGGGGGATGACGCTGCGGACGAGGCAGAAAAGTATTTAGAGAAGGCGCGCGAATCTCTCTCTGGATGGCTTGAAGATGTTGAGAAAAAAATGCCAGCTGGTGGTGAGCATTTAGCCAAAGTGGCGCGTGACTTGTCGCGCGCTGGTGAAAAGGCATTTAAAGAAGGACGTCGCGTTATTAATGAAGCCGCTGAGGCTGCTGAAAAAAATATCAGCAGCTTATCCAGTCGTGCTCATGCCGGTAGCTCTAAGTCAGCTGCGCCTAAAAAGGCAGCAACCAAAAAGGCGCCAGTAAAGCGAGCGGTTGCAAAAAAACCCGCCGCTAAAAAGACTGCTAAAAAGAAGGCCTAAGCTTTACGTCTTTATTGCTGATCTAAAATCAGTAATGCAATCATCGCCACCCTAAATTTGGGGTGGCGTTTTTACTTATAAAACCCAGAAATGATGCGTGCCATCTTTGCCTAACTGAGCAACCAAACCAAATTCCCAGTCTAGGTAGGCCTGCATTGCCTCTGGACCAATATTGGTTCCTTCATAGGGGCGTTTATAGCGGTCGCGCGCAGGTGAGGCGAGATGGGTTTCGCCCTTCTCTAGAGGGTGTCCAGCCTTGATCCATTCGGCGTTACCGCCTTGCAGCACGGACACCCGTTTACCGGAGTGGGTTTGCATTTCAGCGGCAGCGAAAATAGCCAGCTCTGGCGGTGTACTGGTCAGAACATAATGCTCTGCAACTGGTAGCGACTTCAATGCTTCGCTTAATTCGGAGCGAAGGGCAAACCAGGCGCCGGGAATATGACCTCGAACATAAAACGCATGGGTACTGAAATCAACCACCAGTACATCTGCATTCGATTCTTGTAGTCCAACGAGTTTGGCTACGTCAAGGTAGTCTACTTTTGGTAAAGGGGGCAATGGGTTTTTCCACGTGCCGCGCTCGCTCAAGTCACTGGCGTTTAAGCCGTCGACGACATACACATCCCAGGCCATCTGAGAAAGCCAAGATGCCGCCATGTCAGCCCGAACACCACTGGGATCGGCCAAAACAATCCGAGCGCCCCGTACTGGCGCAACCATTTCAGTCTCTTGCACGAGCTGCCCGCCTGGAACAGAACGAAAGCCGGGAAGGTGTCCGGCTTCATATTCCTCTGGGGTGCGGGTATCAAAAAAGTAGCTGGTGCGTTCACTCTGCTGCTGCCACTGCTTTACATCACTTAACTGCGCACGCTTTACTTTAGCCCGATCAGCTACCGAGCGGGCTCGCTGTGCTGCCTCTGCTGCAGTTTCAGGGCCTACATCTGTAAAGCGGCGGGTTTGACCCACATCTAAACTTTGTCCTGCTAACTTCCAGCCAATCGTGCCATTGCGCAGGGCGTGAACTGGGTTTGGAATGCCCGCATTAATTAAGGATTGCGTTCCTAAAATGCTGCGTGTTCTACCAGCGCAATTCACAATAATTTGGGTTTTGGGATTGGGCGCAATTTCCTTTACCCGCAATACAAGCTCAGCGCCGGGAACGCTAATCCCTGTGGGGATGCTCATGGTGTTGTATTCATCAAAGCGACGGACATCCAGTACCACCATGTCTTCCTTGGCATCAATCCGCTGCTTTACTTCCTCGGCTGAGAAGGATGGTGTGTGGCGTTTGGACTCTACGAGTTCACCAAAGGACTTGCTGGGTACATTAACGTCCCGAAACAATTCACCGCCCGCTGTATCCCATGCCCGAATGCCGCCTTCGAAAATGGACACGTCGGTATAGCCCAATGCAATCAGGCGGCGTGCGGCCAATTCGGCAAAACCTTCGCCCTCATCGATGGCCACAATTGGGACATCGCGCCTGGGCAGCTTTGCATGGGCGTCATATTCGATGCGGGAGAGGGGAAGATTGGCCGCAAACAGGGGGTGCTCTTCTGCATGGGGGCCTTCTTCGCGCACATCTAAAAATGCAATTTCGCGGCGCTCCAAAAGTGCGCTGCGGACATATTCGTAATTTTTTTGTGGGATAGCGTGAGTGCTTGCAGTCATTTTTCTTATCCTTTTTTAGTTATTTTAGCAACAGCCTAATGCCAGCGCTCAGCGACCATCCACCTCAGTCGATTTGGCGAGGACTTCTTTATCGCTAGGATCATTCTTGACTAGCAGCCACATCGCAGCGATGACGATCGCCATGCCGCCAAGCTGGAGCAAACTGACGGTTTCGGACAGAACTAGCCAGCCCATAAAAATGGTAGCAATCGGACCCACGATGCCGGCTTGCGCCACCAATGGTGAACCAATCCGATTAATGGCAACAACGATCATCGTCATCGGAATAACGGTGCAAATGCTGGCGTTAATTAGGCTTAGCCCGTAAATCTCGGGCGCTTGGTTAAAAATGGTACTCGGTTCGTAAAAAAGAATTTGGATGATGCTGCACACGGCCGAAGCAGAGCTTGCGAATACCACTAAGCGAACACTGCCTATGCGCCGCACCATTTCGCCGGAGCCAATCATATAGGCCGCATAAGCGCAGGCGCTAGCAAAGACCAGAGCCATTCCTAGCCAAGCCTCGCTACCCAGAATTGCGACATCTTGAATAAAAACCAATGTGACGCCAAGGTAGCCGGTAATCAGTGCCAACCACTGTATGCGGGAAATCTGCTTCTTGAAAACAAAAAAAGAAATCAATAAAACGAGTGTGGGTGTGAGGTACAAAATAATGCGTTCAAGTCCCACAGATATGTACTGGAGCCCCAAAAAATCGAGGTAGCTCGATAAGAAGTAGCCTAAAAATCCGAGACCGCATACTTTGAGAGTATCTAGTATGGATATGGGGCTCATCGGCTTACTGCGGGCTTGCCAATAGTAAAGGGTCCAAAATAGCGGCAGGGCAAAGATCATGCGCAATGCCAGTAGCGTTTCCGGTTCAGCGCCATAGGAATAGGCGAGCTTAATTAAGATGGCTTTACCGGAAAAAAGGATCGACCCCATTCCGGCCATGAGGATGGCGGTGAGGTAAAGTCGGCGCTGTTCTGTAATTGAAAAAAAAGACATGCCGCTTTTATAGCAGGTCGTTGAGTACCTGTCGTATTTCTAGGATCAGTTCGCTTGGAGTCATGCCAATCGGCCCGCCTAATTTGGCGCGTAATTGATCTGCTGCAAGGGCATGCACCTCAACACCAAGGCAAGCTGCCTCCCAGGGGGTGAGCTTCTTATCCATGCCCTGAGCCACTAGGGAGGCAATCAGTCCGGTTAAAACGTCGCCCGTACCGCCCACTGCCAAACCCGGATTGCCTCGATTGCAAACCTGCATTGCCTGAGTAGGTGAGCCAAGCAAGGTGTGCTGGCCTTTCAGAATCACAATGTGTTTGCTCCAGGCCACTAATGCGCTCAGACTATCTGCGCGATTGGCCTGAATTTCTGCGCTGCTGCTGTGAAGTAAGCGCGCCGCCTCCCCGGGGTGGGGCGTCAAGATGCAGGGTAAGGTGCAATTCTGCAGAGAAACACCTAAAGCATCATCTGCAGCAATTAAATTAAGCGCATCTGCATCCAAGACAATTGCGCCGAGCGAAGACACGGTTGTGTAGTCTCTCAGAACTGCACCTAGCCATGCTTTGGCTAGCGGCGTAGAGCCCAGTCCAGGACCAATCGCAATCACATTGGGCTGGATACGTTGCAAGTGTGCGATGGGATCGCGCTCCAGGTTGGTCACTTGCGCACTCTCAATCATGAGCTCAGGTTGTTCTGCGAGAGCATGCGCTGAATGGCTATCCAGCATACACAGCATGGAGTAGCCCGCTCCACTGTGCAGCGCTGATTTTGCTGTGAGTAGAAGTGCGCCAGCCATGCCAATGGATCCACCGATGCACAGCACTTTTCCGGAGTGCGCTTTATTGGTATCGGAAAGCCGCTGTAATTTCTTGGCCAAGGGCAATACGTTGAGTGGTTCAGGGGCAAGATTCGATAATGGCATCCGATTGAACCCCTTTCTTGTTATTGGCCTATATGGATTGATCAGTGTATGCTGAAAGTACTACTTGGTAAATGGATGCCCAATGTGATTGGACATTAAGGATTGAAGCCATATGAAAATACAGTTTTTGGGTGCCGCCGGTGAAGTCACTGGATCCAAATACCTATTGGAGATGGATCTAGCGCAGCGTAGTCGACGCGTGATTGTTGACTATGGCATGTTTCAAGGCGGTCGTGAGGCGCTGGAAAAAAATCAAGGCGCATTACCCATTTTGGCATCCGAGGTGGATTGCGTCATATTGACCCATGCCCACATAGACCATAGCGGCCTCTTGCCTAGACTATGCGCTAGTGGCTTTAAAGGTCCGATTTACTGTACTGGCGCCACCTTTGAGCTCCTGAAGATTATGTTGCCTGATAGTGCGCATCTGCAGCTGGCAGATAGTGAACGCGCTGCCAAAAAAATCAAACAAGGAAAGTGGCGGGGTACTGTTCCCGAGCCCTTGTACAGCGCTAAGGAAGTGGAAATTGCCTTATCGCAGATACGGGTTGTGGAATACCACCAAACCATTGAATTATTTACTGGGTTGCGTTTGAGTTTTTATAACGCGGGCCATATCCTCGGTTCGGCCATTGCTGTGCTGGATATTCAAGAGACGGGGGCTGACTCAAAGCGCTGCGTTTTTTCTGGAGATCTGGGCATGCAGCGGCGCCCCCTGATGCCGGATCCTGAGGTCATTGAATCAGCCGATATCGTGGTGGTGGAATCCACCTACGGTGATCGCTTGCATCGAACCATGGCCGATACCGAAGACGAGCTGGTTGGCGTAATTTGTAAAGTGATGGCAGAGCATGGCAATATCGTCATGCCTGCTTTTGCGGTAGGACGTACTCAGGAAGTCTTGTTTGTCTTAATTGATTTGGTGCGGCGAGGGCGATTGCCCAATTTGCATGTTTGGGTTGATTCGCCGATGGCGACAGCCGCAACCCGATTGACTGAACATTTTTTTGCGCAGCTCGATCCTGAATCGCAATCCACGTTTGCCTGGCTCAAAGAAAATCCAGCCGCACTGCATTTACGCTTTATTGCTGATGTTGAAGAATCCAAGGCCCTCAATCGCGTTAAAGGCGGCGCCATAATTATTTCTGCAAGCGGGATGTGCGATGCGGGGCGTGTTTTGCATCATTTAGCGTGGAACTTGCCTCGTGCTCAAAATGCGGTGGTGATTACAGGCTTTCAGGCGCAAGGCAGTTTAGGGCGCCGCTTGGTGGATGGGGCCGCTTCGATTCGGGTAATGCACCAAGAAGTCCCCGTTAGGGCATCTATTCACACGATTGGCGGCCTATCCGCCCATGCCGACCAGTCAGGTCTTTTAAAGTGGCTGAAGGGTTTCAAAAAAGCCCCCCAGAAAGTATTTGTAACCCATGGTGAGGAGAAGTCCTCCCACGCTTTGGCAGCCGCCATTCAGCGCGAGTTGCATTGGGCGGATGTTACCGTGCCGGTACTCAATCAGATTGAGGATTGCTCTCTTTAATCTGACTACAATGGGTTTATTCCGACTGCATTGGATTGCTTATGGGCAATACGCTCCGCCGCACCACCCCCGTTAGCATTACTGACTTAGCAAAACTTTCCGAGCCGAGCGCTGCCGCACCAGGCTCGAGCCAAGCGCATGACTCTTACAAATTCGCATACGACGACGACGCCTTTTTATCGCGTCGCGAAACCCTGGGTATCCGTTTTGAACTGGAGTTACTAAAGCCCGATTTATTGCTACGTGAAATGGGCATCGAGAACACTGTCGTGGTTTTTGGTTCAACGCGCTTTTGTAGCCCAGAGCGCGCCGCAGAAATGCTTGCGCAAGCAAAAACACCAGCCGAAAAAATTGCCGCCGAAAAAGCCCAAAAGGGCACTCATTTTTATGACTCTGCACGGCGCTTTGGCAGCTTAGTGGCGCAATACAATCTAAAACAAGCGAGCAATGACGATAAGCTCGTAATCTGTACCGGCGGCGGCCCCGGCATTATGGAGGCGGCTAATCGAGGCGCTTTTGAGATGGGCGATCTATCTATTGGTTTTAACATCAGCCTGCCGCGCGAACAAACGCCCAATCCTTACCTAACTCCGGGCCTGAGCGTACGCTTTCATTACTTTGCCTTGCGCAAAATGCATTTCATGATTCGGGCTCGTAGCATTGTGGTTTATCCAGGTGGCTTTGGTTCTTTGGATGAATTGTTTGAAGTGGTTACGCTCATGCAAACCAACAAGGTCGAGCGCTTTCCGATTATTTTGGTCTGCAAGTCCTTTTGGGACGAGGTATTGGGATTTCAACAGCTAATTGATTACGGCGTGATTGATGCGGCCGACCTAAAATTAATTCATTTTGTCGATAGCGCCCAAGAGGCTTGGGACTACATCGCAAATTGGTACGAACTGAATTGAGTACGAGTACCCCATGGGATGCGATTGTTGTCGGCGGGGGCGCAGCAGGGCTCTTTTGTGCCGGTATTGCTGGTCAGCTGGGTAAAAAAGTCTTGGTCTTAGACCATGCTGCTGTGCTTGGCGAAAAGATTCGCATTAGTGGTGGTGGCCGCTGCAATTTCACCAACATCAGTAGCACTCCAGCTCATTTCCTATCCTGTAATCCGCATTTCGTGAAGGGCGCTTTAGCGCGCTATTCCTCTGCAGATTTTATTGGGCTGGTGAAACGCTACCGCATACCCCACCATGAAAAACACCAGGGCCAACTCTTTTGCGATCACTCCGCGAAAGACATTATTGCCATGCTCTTTGCGGAATGCCAACAGGGTGGGGTCAGTATTCGCAATCCCATATCCGTAGAGCAAATCCAGTCCGTACATGGGGGCTGGGAGATTAAAACCAATCAGGGTATCGAGCGCACGAAAGCCGTAGTGATGGCTACAGGCGGACTGCCCGTGCCGGCAATTGGCGCAAGCGACTATGCGCTGGATATCGCTAAGCAGTTTGACTTACCTGTTGTGCCCGTGCGCCCAGCATTGGTACCGCTCTCATTTACGTCCGATGAATTCACGCACTTGAGTGCGCTCGCTGGTTTAAGTGTGCCGGTACGCATTACTGCTGGCGCTAAGGGGCAGCGCTATGGACACGGTGACTTTCAGGAAGATCTGCTCATCACCCATAAGGGCTTGTCTGGCCCTGCAGTCTTGCAAGCGAGCAGCTATTGGGTTGAAGGGGAATCCATCGCGGTTAATTGGCTCGGCGCGCACGACGTCAAAGGCAAGCTGTTTAATTGCGATGCCTTATTTGATGATCCGGATAATCGCCTCAAGCAAGCGGAAACAATCTTGGCAATGGTGTTGCCGCAGCGCTTAGCAAAAGCATTTGCAGAACAGCAGTCGCTGCTTGGTCGCAAGTGGGCAGAGGTTGGTAAAAAAGATCGGCAAGCCCTTAAAGCAGTCTTGCAGCAGTGGACCGTCAAGCCTGCTGGTACTTTGGGTTGGAAAAAAGCCGAGGTGATGCTCGGTGGTGTGGATACCAAGGCGCTGGATAGTCAAACCATGATGGCGAAAGCGCACCCCGGTCTTTACTTTATCGGGGAATGCGTCGATGTCACTGGCCACCTTGGGGGCCACAACTTCCAGTGGGCTTGGTCTAGCGGTTTTGCCTGTGCCCAAGCTCTAGCGGCAGCTCCGGCCTAGCTGACCATTCATGCCACGAGCCGATGTAATTGCGGACCTCCGGGTAGCCTGCCAAACGCAGCGCCCAATACGTATTCGCTGAGCGGGCTCCGCGATGGCAGTAGGGCGCTATTTCATCATCATCTTTAATCCCGCGACTGTGCAGCAAAGCCCTAATTGCTTCTTCTGATTTAAAGCGCCTGCGCTCTAAAAATTCAGACCAATGAATCCATACTGCGCCAGGTACATGACCGCGGCGCTCACAACATGCAGTGTGATCAAGACCATCGTGCTCCAGCTCATCGCGCACATCAATCACGACGTGCTTTGCGTGATTGAACTCGGCTACCAAGGAATCGGCCGAGACAAAACCAGAACTACTGTGTTGGATTTCAAACTGCCGCGGTGTATTTACGGAAGCTGTCGTGCTGACGGGGCCACCACACTGCTGCCACGCATTCAGACCGCCATGCAGTAAACGCACTTGACGGTGCCCGAGATATTCCAGTAACCAGCACTCCCTAGCAACGCGAACCCCAGTATCGTCGTCATAGACCAATACAGGTGTATCCAAGGCGATGCCAGCAGCGCCATAAAGGGCTGCCGCTTGATTAGAAAAAGCGCGCATGCCTTCGGGTTTGGTATTGGGCACAAAATAATCATAGGTACTGACCGAAATGGCTCCGGGAATATGGCCTGCAGCATAGGCCTTCGATGAACGCGCATCAACAATCAGTCCACCCCAGTCTGCAAAAGTGGCCAATAGGGTTTCGGGTTCGACTACGAAGTTACTCAGTAACTGATTTACTGGAGTGGTTTTGCTGGAGGAGTTCATGACTAAGTGTACTCAGGTGAGCAAAAAAAAGGCCCTAAAAGGGCCTTTTGCTCGGGTATCGGCGTTCTGCCGATCATTTGCTGCTTGCTTATTCTTGGCAAAAACTAGGGCTTGCCATGAACTGAGCTGCAAATTGGACGCCCATCACGCGAACATAGCGTTGCAGCATTTCCAGTGAAGCAGGGTCGAGTAAGTTGCTGGCAGGGATGCCAGTCACCTTAGTTTCACGAATCAGTAGGGCTACTTGGGCCCATTTATGTAGTCTTTTACGCATATTTGTCTCCTATGAGGCAAATAACGCACTGACTTTTAGTTAAGTTAACAAGAATTTTGATTTATTTTGAACTTTTCTTAAAAAGACGCCCAAAGCTCAAAATGCACCAATTTAGTGCGCATAGAGCCATTTGCCAAAGGGCGATCAGTCATCGATCAAAAACCACCTACCGGATAGTAAACTGAACTTTGGTGAGCGCTTAGCGCCCATCTTTTTAGATCCTTCATTCATTAGGAGTTCACTTGAAGAAAATTGCCCTTATCGCACTCTGCTCTACATTTGCAGCCACCAGTTTTGCCCAAGCACCTGCTAAGCCAGCCGCCTCATCCGTTTCGATGGCGCCGGTTGCAGCAGAGGTAGTTGTCATGACGTCGACCGTTGATTCCGTTGATGTAAAAAAACGCATCGTTACCTTAAAGGATGACAAAGGCAATACCGCCACCATGACGGTAGGTAAGCAGATCAATGACCTTGAAAAAGTAAAGAAGGGCGATTTGTTTGTAGTGGAGTATGCCCAAGCCTTGGCAGTTGGATTGGCGATTGCGCCTAAAGACGCCAAGCCAGGCGTTAGCGGAACACGCACCGTTACCATCGCTGGTAAGGGCTCTAAGAAGCCATTCGAAGAAATTACCGATGTGATTGTTGCCACCGCAAAGATCACGAGCATTGATGCCGCTAAGCGCACCGCCGTCTTGACATTACCAAGTGGTGAGAAGCAAACCGTGAAGGTGGATCAAAAGGTGTTGGGTCTTGAGAAATTCAAGGTAAATGACGATGTGGTTGTAGAGTACATCGACGACATAGCGATTGGTTTTGTAACGCCACCAAAGAAGTAAGTTATAACGCGCGCATCACACTGCGCGCTGCATAAAAACAAAGGCCCGCAGTGCGGGCCTTTTATATGCTCACCACTTCATCATTTTGCGTTCGGAAAGAACAGTTGTTCGCCGCCCACCTTATACGAGGCAATCGTATCCTGGCCTTCTTTGGAAACCAGCCAGTTGATAAATGCCTGACCGTCTGCTTTTTTCACATTGGGAAACTTTTCTGAACTAACCAGCATCACGCCATATTGGTTAAACAGCTTGGGATCGCCCTGAACCAAAATGGCGAGATCACCCCGATTTTTAAATGAGAGCCAGGTGCCTCGGTCAGCCAAGATATAGGCATTCATGCCCGATGCGGTATTCAAAGCAGGGCCCATGCCCGATCCGGTTTCTTTATACCAAGGTGGATTAAGGCTAACTTCAACGCCTGCGTCTTTCCAGTAACGCAGCTCAGCTGCATGGGTGCCACTTTTGTCACCACGCGATACAAAGGTGGTTTTGCTATCGGCAACTTTCTTGAGCGCGACTTGAATGTCTTTTCCGCCCGCAATTTTGGCAGGATCTGTTTTAGGCCCCAACAAAACAAAGTCATTAAACATCACCTCTTGCCGTTTATCGGAAAACCCCTGCGATACAAACAGCTCTTCTGCCGCTTTGTCATGAACAAATACCACATCAGCGTCGCCGCGGCGACCAATGTCCAGTGCTTGGCCGGTACCTACTGCAACCACTTTGACGGCAATCCCGGTCTTATTGGTGAACACCGGCAGAATATGACCGAATAACCCAGACTGCTCGGTTGATGTAGTGGATGAAACCAGAATGCTTTTCTGAGCCTGCGATGCAGCCGGCCCACTTCCCATTAATAAGCCAACGGCTATTAGGGCGGCAGAGCCAAGTGTTGAATATTTTTTATAAAGCGACATGGAATCATCCTCTAAAAAGATGTTGTTATGATTCATGCTTCCATTGTATAAATCAATATGCAATTAATTACATATGAGCGGTTATGAATATTGCGATTAAGCCGGTCTTGATCCTGGAGCCATCAGGCAAAAGCCATGCATCCACGGATTTATCCTCCATCGCCACCCTGTTGCGGGAGGTCCAGCGCGGGAAAACCATTCAGTCGGCAGCGGAGGCACTCGATGTCTCGTATCGGACGCTATGGAATCAACTCAAGGTGGCAGAAAAGGCCTTAGGTACTTCCTTGTTACTTAGCACCAAAGGTCATGGCTCTAAGCTCAGCCCTGCAGCAGAATCGTTTTTGAACTCCGTTGCTGAAATGGAGCGCCGCTTTGATCGCGTCAGTCAGGATGAGGTTAGGCGCCTATCTGGTGAACTCTCATCCTGGATGGATCCTCGCCCAGTACGCTGGGCATGTTGCAGCAGTAGTGATCCACTAATTGAGCAGGTAATCGATGGGTTCGATCATATTGATTATCAAACGATGGGATCAGGTCAGGCGCTCGAGCGCTTGCTTGGCGGTGATGCTGATATTGCTGGATTTCATTTACCTGATCAGGATAGCTTGTTGCAAGTGCAGGCCCATTTAAAAAAAGCGGGGATGATGGCTTATCCATTAATGCGACGTTCGCAGGGACTGATCGTCACCACCGGAAATCCCCTGCGAATAAAAAAACTGGCGGATTTAGCGCGGCCCGAAGTGCGCTTTATCAATCGACAAAAGGGCGCGGGAACACGCTTACTGCTGGATACCTTGATGGAAAAGGAAGGTATCGGTAGTGATCGTATTCGGGGATATCGCCACGAAGAATTTACGCATACTGCGGTGGCTACTGCCATCGTGGCTGGCACGGCGGACGCGGCACTGGGCCTCAAGTACATTGCAGCGCAATTTCGTTTGGGTTTTGTTCCGCTGGAAGAGGAGACGTTCTATTTAGCTATGTCACCCAAGACCCATGCCAGCAAGCCGATACAAAAGTTCATCCAGTCCCTGCAGACTTTGGCGGTAAAGCAGGCAGGTTACCGAGCTGCGACTGCTAGAGCCCGAAAGTAGCTAAAATCAAAACACCAAATCAATCAGACCGCCAAGGAGCATCACCGTGAATCCATCTTCCCCCGCCAGCCAAGTGAAGGTGCTGGCATTTGATGTCTTTGGAACGGTAGTTGATTGGCATGGATCGATTGTGCGTGAAGTTAGTAGCTTAGGCTTATCGGTAGACCCGGTTGATTTTGCTAGCGCATGGCGTAATGGCTATCGCCCAGCTATGGCGCGTGTTCGTTCTGGCGAGCTTCCATGGACAAAAATTGATGACTTGCATCGCCTGATCTTGGATCAGGTGTTACTGGATTTTGGAATCACATCCCTAGGTGAGCAGCAAAAGCGCGATCTCAATTTAGTTTGGCACCGTCTCGCAGCATGGCCCGATAGCGTTTCTGGCTTAACTCGCCTCAAGCGTCAATTTACAATTGTGACCTTATCCAATGGTAATTTAGGTTTGCTGGCCGATATGGCAAAAAATGCCGGCCTGCCTTGGGATTTGATTTTGTCGGCTGAAGTATTTCGGCACTACAAGCCCGATCCAGAAACCTATCTGGGTGTTGGTCAAACCTTTGATCTACCTCCGGAGCAAACCATGCTCGTTGCATCGCATAAAGATGATTTGGCGGCAGCCCATGCGCTGGGTCTGAAAACTGCATTTATCGAACGTCCAGCCGAATTTGGACCCAAAAAAACCAACCCTGATTTACCGCGAGAGGATTGGACTACGTTCCACGCAAGAGACTTTAATGACTTGGCCGCTCAGCTCGGTGCATAAAAAAACCGGCTGCATTTACGCAACCGGTTTTAATAAAGACGAACTGCTATAGTTTGTTTAGCCGTAAAGCAAAATCAGCATCAATCGGCTTTGATGTTCGCATCCTTAATTACTTTGGCCCACATTGCTACTTCATTATTGATTTTCTTGGTCGCATCATTTGCATTGAGGTAGTTGACATAAACGCCGGCAGCAAGCATGCGATCTTGCACCTCAGGTCGCTGCAGAATAACTCGGATATCTGCATTTAACTTATCGATAATTGCTTTTGAGGTACCAGCCGGGGCGGCAATACCAAACATGGACACCACATCAAAATTGGGGATGCCAGTTGCTTCGGTGACGGTTGGCACATCCGGCAATTGAGCTACCCGCTTGGCAGTACTGACGGCAAGCGGTCGCAGACGTTCGCTTTGAATAAAGGACAGCGCCGCAGGAACAGTCTCAGCCATACTCAGGACTTGGCCACCAACTAGATCGGTCATGGCGGGTCCGCTACCTTTATAAGGCACGTGCAAAATATCAATTCCAGTGATTTTCATCAGCATTTCCATCGCCAGGCGTTGCGGCGCGCCAGCTCCAGAGGAGGCATAGGTCAGCTTTCCTGGATTTGCTTTTGCATAGGCAATGAATTCCTTCATATTCTTCACTGGTACTGTTGGATTGACCACAAACACCAGGGGCACGACGCCGACGATGGAAACTGCCGTTAAGTCTTTCTCTAGGTCGTACGTAATAGTGGCTTTTTGAAGCGTGGCATTAATAGCGTGGGAGGTCATGGCGCCCATTAACAAGGTGTAGCCATCATTCGGTGCTTTTGCGACAGCATCTGCACCAATATTGCCGCTCCCTCCTGAGCGATTATCGACAATCACCTGCTGACCTAGGGACTTGGAGAGCTCCTGCGCCATAATGCGACCAATCACATCAGTAGCACCGCCTGGAGGGAAGGGCACGACCAATTTAATCGGCTTATTGGGATAAGCTTGGGCTAAAACGGGGCTTGCCCCAGCTCCACATAAAACTGCGCTTGTAGCAAGGGCAGCGATCCAAAAACGCCTCTGAATAAATCGGTTCATGTTGTATTCCTTTGCGGCATTAAAGCCATTTGAGTTTTTTATGGTTTATTGGCTACTAATATGCCATATGCATACGGTATCCATTACTTTAACAATAGTATTGATACATATGCTTGATCTAGATCATCCGAAGGCTGTGCTTAGTACAATCCTTTCTTATGGATCTTATTAATCTTATTGGAACAGTCGCCGCCATGCTAACCACCATGGCATTTTTACCTCAAGCGTGGCGCTCTTGGCGAACCCGTAATTTAGCCGGCGTTTCCCTGGCGATGTATGGCTTTTTCACGCTCGGTGTTTTTCTGTGGCTGGTGTACGGCATCTTGTTAAGTCAGTGGCCCATTATTGTGGCCAATGCCATTACTTTTGTTTTGTCCTGCAGTATTCTGTTTTTAAAAATTCGGCACAACGATGTGCCACATCACCCGCATCCTTGAGATGCAGTAAAGAAAGGTTTTTATGAGCACCCAGTATGTCATTGAGCCAGTTGCCTTGCCATCCTTGCCTGTAGCAGGGGATGCCCGCCGCTTTGCAGTCAACCGCATTTATTGCGTTGGTCGAAACTATGCTGATCATGCTCGTGAAATGGGCCATGATCCAGATCGTGAGCCGCCATTCTTTTTTATGAAGCCAGCGAGCGCAATCGTGACGGATGGTGCCGATATGCAATACCCCAGTCTCTCCAATGATGTTCATCACGAAATCGAGATGGTGGTGGCGATTGGTAAGGGTGGTGCCAATATTGCAGCTGATAAAGCCTTGGATCATGTATATGGTTACGGCGTTGGTCTGGATATGACGCGCCGTGATTTACAGGGGGAAGCAAAGAAAATGGGACGACCCTGGGATACCGGAAAAGCCTTTGATCAATCTGCTCCATGCTCTGCCTTAGTCCCAGTTGCGCAGTGCGGTCATCCATCGCAGGGTAGTGTTCGCTTGAAGGTCAATGGTGAAGTACGCCAAGAGGGCGATCTCAATCAGTTGATTTGGAATGTGCCTGATACGATTGCCTACCTCTCAACACTGTTTACGCTGCAACCCGGTGATTTAATCTTTTCAGGAACGCCAGCGGGCGTTGGTCCCATTAAAAAAGGCGATATGCTGGAGGGTGAGGTTGTCGGCTTACCTCTGCTGAAGACACGAATTATTTAAAGTAAGTTATCTTTCGCGGCGTATTGCTTCAGGGTGGCTAAATCAATTTGGTCGAGGGCTTTGATATTCGTGCTCTCGAGCTGAATCAATGGAGCGCATTGGGCGTCCAATGCCTCTCTCCAGCGATTGAGGCAAAGGCACCATTGGTCCCCAGGCACTAAGCCTGCAAATTGCCACTCTGGTCTTGGGGTAATTAGATCATTCCCCCGTTCTAAACTGAACACTAAAAATTCTTTTGTCATGATGGCGCAAACCAAATGACTTCCTAAATCCTGCTCATCGGTTTTGCAACAGCCGTCCCGAAAAAATCCAGTCAGAGGGTCAAATGAGCAAGGGACGATCGGCTCACCCAGAACATTCAAGGCGATGTCGTGGTCAGGGTCATAGCGGTATTGATCTGCTGCCATACGCTTGGATTCGCTTTAAAAACGTTGCAATGACTATTTATACGCTATTTCCCTAGGCGATGGGGCATTTTGATGGCATGGGCATACGCTAGAATATGTGCATGTATATGTTTCTTCCTTTTGTGACCGCATTGCTTGCTACTGTGTGCATTTGGTACGAGCGCCGTATCCTGGCCTTGAGTTTTACTGGCATTACTCTGCTCATACTGCTGGCGTGGTTTCAGTTTCATGCGACCACGCATTTAAATATTAGCCTCTAATGCGAGCCCATTCTTTTTCATTTGCAGGCGTAGGCAATTTACTTGCCTTATTGGCCGTTAATGGCTCATTGAGCTATGCCTTTGTTGACCAATTGTATTTTGGAGAACTACCTTGCCCGCTGTGCCTATTACAGCGTGTTGCCTATGTATTGGTCGGTATTGCGCTCGTCCTGAACATTCGTTTTGGGGCACACGGTGCGCATTATGGCTGGGGAATTTTAGGATGCGTGACGGGCATGGCGGTATCGTTGCGGCAAATTCTGCTGCACATACTCCCCGGAGATGCAGGCTTTGGAAATACTTTTTTAGAGCTTCATTTTTATACCTGGGCATTCGTGGGCTTCATCGGCTTAATTGCAGCCCAGGCAATTCTAATGATGCTGCCCAGTGGCGGCGTTCGCAATCACGGTTGGTTTGCTAAAACCCTGGTGGTTTGGTTCATCTTGTTGGTGCTCGCCAATGTGATCTCGACATTACTCGAATGCGGAATAGGTCCCTGCGCCGATGATCCCGTGAGCTACGATGGATTGCAGTGGCTGCGCCAACGCTTTGGCATTTAGCATGCAGGTAGGTCGAATGCTTGCTACATCTTTTCAAAAACTAGCGCTGCTAAGCTGCCTACTCTTTCTAACGACCAATGCATCAGCACAAGCTAGTTCTGCTAAGAATGCTGCTTGGCCAAAGCAAGCCATTCGGATTGTGGTGACTTTCCCAGCTGGAGGTGCGCCGGATATTTTGGCGCGTGTATTGGCTGAAAATTGGCAGCCTGCCTTAAACGTTCCGGTATTGATCGAAAACCGCCCTGGGGTTGGTGGCAATATTGGTGCAGACATCGTGGCCAAAAGTAATCCAGATGGATATACCTTGCTCATCGGTACAGTGGGCATTCATGCGATTAATGGGGCGCTTTATAACAAGATGCCGTTTGATCCGATTGCTGATTTCACGCCCATCAGTTTTTTAGCCAGCACACCCAATGTCCTGGTAGTCAATAAGCAGCTCGGCGTCACTTCCTTGCGCGAATTAATTGTCCTTGCGAAATCAAAACCCAATCAGCTGACTTTTGGATCTTCCGGAATCGGTACCTCGCTGCACATGTCGGGCGAACTCTTTAATGAAATGGCGGGAGTGCAAATACGCCACATACCTTACAAAGGCCGTGCCCAGTCCTTGCCTGACTTATTGGGTGCTCGTATATCTATGTTGTTTGACAACTTATCTTCGGCACTGCCATTGATTCAACAGCAGGAGATTGTGGCCTTGGGAGTCACCACCCTAAAGCGGTCACCTGCTGCGCCCGAGATACCGACGCTGGCAGAGCAGGGCTTGCCTAATTTTGAAGCGGTTTCCTGGTTTTCCTTGATGGCACCCGCAGGCTTGCCCAAAGATCTTCAACAACAGCTCAATCGCTTAACAATCGAGGCTTTATCAAAACCCGAAGTCAGGCAAAAGCTGCTGATGAGCGGCCTAGAACCCAATCCGGGCACTCCGCGTGAACTCAGTAAGCTCATCCTAGAAGAATCCAATAAATGGTCTAAGCTGATCCAAAAGGCGGGCATCAAGATTGATTAGGGTTTTGAAGTACACAATTTCTTACGAATCTGTCATCTTCTGTATTGCTCGTGCGTTCTTATAGAAGAAATGCTACATTGAATGATCAGTAATTGGTTTTAATCTTGACTTCCTTGCCTTATTTACTGGGGATATGCGATGACTGCATTAGCAAGTGCTCCTAGATTGCCGAAACAAGCCTCTGGCGTATTAGCCAGTTGCGTGGCAGGCGTGCTCTTTTTGATCACTTTGTTGGCAATGTCCGCACCGGCTAGCGCCGGCGGATGGAATGTTGCGGTAGGCGTTTCGGGTGGCAATGGCTATCGCCCAATTGCCTATGGACCTGCTTATGGAGCGCCCTATGGACCCGGATTTAGGCGAGGCTACTGGAATGGTGGGCCTTACGGATACGGCGGCTGGGGTACTGGGTGGAATGCAGCTTGGGGCACTGGATGGGGGTATCCTGCTTATCCCGTTGGTTATCCATACACGTTTAGTCCACCACCTGCAGTGTATGTTCAGCCGGTTGTGGTTGAGCCGATTGTCTTGGCGGCGCAAGCCCAGCCCCCAGTTTGGTATTTTTGTGCATCCGCTGCGCAGTATTTCCCGAATGTAGGAGCATGCCCTGAAGGTTGGCAGGTTCAGTCTGCGGTACCTCCGCCACAAACGCAAAGCCAACAAAAGCCCCCTAACGCTGCGCGTGTTCAATAACTCGAAGTTCCATTACCTTTATTTGAAAGATTCCGAATGACCCGATTTTTGATTCCATTTGCACTCATACTGACCTTAGCAGCATGCGCATCGGCTCCGACTGGCCCAACGGTTACCGTGATGCCAAGGGAGGGCAAGCCATTTGATGTGTTCCAAAAAGAAGATCAAGAGTGCAGGACCTTTGCGGCAAAGGCAGTAGAGGACACCTCTAACGCTGCGCTAAAGCAGGGCGCTACCAGTGCATTGATTGGCGCTGCCATTGGCGCGGCTGCTGGAGCAGTCATTCAAGGGGGAAGTAGTCAGAACATTGGAACAGGAGCAGGTATTGGTCTTTTGGGCGGCTCGGCGATGGGCGCAATGGGCGCATCCAATAAAGAAGATCAGGCACAAACCCAATACAACATTGCTTATCAGCAGTGCATGTACGCCAAGGGTAATCAGGTTCCTAGCTTTAGGCCGCTGCGTTAAGCTGTTCTAGTTTTCGATGCTGTCCCAAACTGGAAAGGGGTCTTCGACCGAGTTCCAGTGGGATTGCGGTAGGGATTTTTCAGCGATAGTAAGCTCGCATGCCTTCAGGATTGACTCAATTGCTGGGCGATCGAGGTGCTGACCAATAAACACAATCTCATTGATGCGATCTCCATAGGGCTCTACCCAGCCTTCTAGTATGTCTGCATATTCGGGATCATTTTTATCTGGCCAGTCTGCACGCTCGGTTGCGGCCCACCAGTAACCAGCCGGCTCTACATTGGCAATATTGCCGGACCTCGAATATGCGATGGCCCATTCAGGGCGACTGGCTAACCAAACATAGCCTTTGGCACGCAGAACACCAGTCAATGGCAGCTCTAAGAAGGCCGCAAAGCGAACTGGATCGAGTGGTTCGCGCGAGGTGTAAATAAAACTTTGGATGCCATACTCTTCGGTTTCGGGGGTATGCTGTCCCTCCAATTCCCGGATCCATCCCGGCATCGCGCTGGCCTGTTCAAAATCAAACAACTGCGTTCCTAAAATGGATTTCAGGGGAACATCTCCCTGCTTCGCGTAGATTAGCTTGGCACTTGGGTTGAGGGCTTTCACCACGGCCGTTACTTTTGCGAGCGCTTGCTCATCTACTAAATCAATCTTACTAATGAGGATGACGTTAGCAAACTCAATTTGCTCGGTTAGTAGGCTCGCCAAACTGCGGTTATCAGCTTCATCCGCAATGGTTCCCCGATCGGCTAGGAGGTCTTCAGAGTGATAGTCCTTAAATAAATTGACAGCATCAACTACGGTCACCATCGTATCTAGCTGGGCAACTTCCCTTAGTGAGCTTCCGTCATCATCTTCAAAATCAAAGGTCGCAGCAACGGGCATCGGCTCTCCGATGCCGGTGGACTCAATCAGGAGGTAGTCAAAGCGATTTTCTTGGGCTAACTTGCGTACTTCGATGAGCAAGTCTTCACGAAGCGTGCAGCAAATACAGCCATTGCTCATCTCAACCAATTTTTCATCGGTTCGAGAGAG
>JAIXPY010000027.1 GCA_027486025.1 Burkholderiaceae bacterium | reverse complement strand
GGCATCTGATCGATGCTGTACAGCCATGGCACGATCGCCAAGCGCGTATCGCTTGCCGCAATCGATGCATGCATCGCCATGGCAACCGACTCAATCACCTTCACCGGCAACGGCCCCGATTGAATTTGATAACGGGTATGCGCAACAATTGGTAAAGAGAGCAACAATACATCCCAGCTCTCTTTATCGACGGTCATGGTTTGCGATTCAGCAAGCGTCTCAGCACAGTCGGCCAAGACTTCAAAGGCAACTGTATTAATGCGAAACGTTTGATCAAGCGCTGCATCAATCACGTTTTGATTTTGACTGGTCATTAATTTGAGTAGGCGCGCACTCAGACGCCCTTCCCAAAATCGGTCTTCGATTTGACTGCCTGAGGCGGCCAGAGAAATCGCATCCGCGACTAAGCGCTCTGCCTCAGGTGAGGCGCGCTGGGATGATTTAGAACGGTGAACGGTCATATTATTTTTTCTCCGCGCGGCGGAATACCGGTCGATCTGGTTTGGATTCGGCTGCGCTAAAGCGATAGCCTTCTAAATTGAAATCACGCAAGTCGGCTGGATCGGTGATGCGATTTTCAACCGCAAAGCGCGCCATCAGACCCCGCGCGCGTTTGGCGTAAAACGAAATGATTTTGTACTTGCCATCTTTTGCATCCTGGAATACTGGAGCGATCACTGGATAACCCAGCTCCTTTGGCTGCAGTACTTTGAAATACTCTTCAGACGCTAGGTTCAATAAAAAGGGATTCTTTTTTTGCGAGACCAATTGCTGTTTGACTGCGTTGGTAATCCGATCGCCCCAAAATGCATACAAGTCTTTTCCTCTGGCATTTTTAAACGCAGTTCCCATCTCAAGACGGTAAGGCTGCATCAAGTCCAGCGGCCGCAGCAAACCATAGAGTCCCGACAAAATCCGCACGTGATCTTGGGCAAAATCAATGGCCTTGCTATTTAAACTAGCAGCATCAAAGCCCTCATACACGTCGCCGTTGAAGGCAAAAATTGCCTGTTTACTGTTTTTCTCTGTAAATTTAGTCGACCAATCCCGAAAACGCCCGGCGTTTAAGGCGGCCAAAGGGTCTGAAAGGCTCATGAGCTTGGCCACTGCTTGAGGCGATAGCGTCTTGAGGTCTGCAATCAGCTTGGCTGAATCAGCAACAAAATCGGGCAAAGTGGATTTTTTAACCCGGACTGGGGTTTCGTAATCCAAGGACTTAGCGGGTGAGAGAACGATCAACATGGCACAATTTAGAAATGGATTCCCCTTATTCTAGCGACAGAAGCTGCAGCACGAGATAAAGCACCCCAATGGCTCATTTGCGCCCTTCTGCGCCCCTTACCCCATCATTTCCATCACGCCTTCCTGCGGTTGGCACCACCATCTTTACCGTCATGTCCACTCTGGCCGCCGAACACCAGGCCATTAACCTCGGGCAAGGTTTTCCAGACTTTCAATGCGATCCGGCCTTAATCAATGCCGTTAATCAGGCAATGGTGTCGGGTCACAACCAATACCCTCCGATGCCAGGGACGCTTGAATTGCGCAAAACCATTGCCAGCAAAATCGATCGGCTTTACGGCAAGTCCTACGATCCCGCCACCGAGATCACCATTACTGCTGGCGCAACGCAAGCGATCTTCACAGTGATTTTGTCCTGCGTTAGTCCGGGCGATGAAGTCATCGTGATTGAACCCGCATTTGATTGCTATCTGCCAGCAATTACCTTGGCTGGCGGCAAAGCCATCAGCGTGAGCCTAGATGTGCAGCGCGATACGGATGGTCTTGTGGAGGCATATGCCATTCCATGGAATGCCCTGGCAAACGCAATCACCCCCAAAACACGGCTCTTACTGATTAACTCACCCCACAACCCAACCGGCATGGTGTGGCAACGGTCTGATCTGGATCGCCTGGCCGATTTACTGAGCGAGACAAACGTATTGGTGTGTAGTGATGAGGTTTATGAGCACATGGTCTTTGACGGACAGCAGCAGCACAGTGCATCCAGCCACCCTGCTTTGGCAGCGCGCAGCTTTGTGGTGTCCAGCTTTGGAAAAACCTTTCATGTTACGGGCTGGAAAATCGGCTATGTTGCAGCCCCAGCCGCCCTTAGCGCAGAGTTTCGGAAAGTGCATCAATTCAACGTGTTCTCAGTGAATGCGCCGATGCAAGTGGGAATTGCGCATTACTTATCTGATCCAGCGCACTATTTAGGGCTATCGACGTTTTATCAACGCAAACGCGACTTTTTTAGAGCCGGTTTAGCCGAAACCCGATTTAAATTACTGCCTGCGCCTGGAAGTTATTTCCAGTGCGTCGATTACTCTGCACTCGGAATCGCGCAAAGCGACCTGAGTGAAGCGGAGTTCTGTCGCTGGTTAACCTGCGAAATCGGGGTCGCGGCGATTCCGGTTTCCGCATTCTATGGCGCAGGAACCGACTCCAAGGTGATTCGGTTTTGCTTTGCCAAGGAAGAGAAAACCTTAGAAACCGCACTGGCACGACTGCGCACAGTGTAGTGTTGATGCAAAACGAATGAATTGAAACGATAACGATGGCAAATGCGATGAAGAATACGAATGCAAATCAAGGGATGATCGATGTCTACAGCTGGGCAACCCCCAATGGCCATAAAGTCCACATCATGCTCGAAGAGTGTGGTTACCAGCTTGGCCGCGATTGGCGCGCCATTCCAATTGATATTGGTAATGGCGACCAATTTACACCGGCCTTTCTAAAGATTAGTCCCAATAACAAAATCCCAGCCATTACCGATCCCAATGGCCCCGATGGCAAACCCATTCATCTTTTTGAATCAGGCGCCATTCTTTTATACCTTGCTGCAAAGACGGGGCGCTTTTTGCCGAGCAGCACACGCGCAAAATATGAAGTCTTGCAATGGCTCATGTTTCAGATGGGCGGCTTCGGACCGATGCTCGGCCAGAATCATCACTTTCGCTTGTATGCTCCAAAGAAAATTGATTACGCCATTGAGCGCTATACCAATGAGGCCAAGCGCTTGTATGGGGTTTTAGATCGCCAGCTAGCCGCCAATCGCTATGTCGCAGGAAATCAATACACCATTGCCGATATCGCTGTTTTCCCGTGGACCAATCGCTGGGAAAAACAAGGCGTCGACATTACTGAATTTCCACACTTCAAGCGCTGGTTTGAGTCGATCGGTCAGCGGCCCGCAGTCAAACGCGGCATGCAGGTGCTAACGGAGTTACGTAAACCCAGCTTTGATGCAAAGGCAAATGAATTGTTGTTTGGCGCCTCGCAGTATAAAAAGCGCTAAGCAAGACTATTAAATTGAATCAGCATGACATCACGAAGGAAGCAGTATGAAAATTAAATCGGTTGGCATCATTGGTGCTGGAACCATGGGCAATGGCATTGCCCAAGTCTGTGCCGTCGCAGGATTAGACGTGGTCATGATTGATGTGAATGAGGCTGCGATTGAGCGTGGCATCACGAACATTCAGCGTAGCCTTGATCGCCTGATTAAAAAAGAAGCATTAACAGCGGCGCAAAAAGATCTTGCTTTAGGGCGCATTAAAGGCAGTACTGCATATGCCGATTTAAAGGGTCTATCGCTCGTAATTGAAGCGGCGACGGAAAATCAAGCGGTTAAAGAAAAGATATTGAAGCAAATCGATGAAACGGTCGGCAAAGAAACCATTATTGCGACCAACACCTCGTCGCTATCGATAACCCAATTGGCGGCTCTGAACTCATCGCCAGAGCGCTTTATTGGAATGCACTTTTTTAATCCGCCACCACTCATGGCCTTAGTCGAAGTCATTCGCGGCTTGCAGACCAGTGACCAGACCCATGAGGCCATTATTGCGATGGCCAAAGCGATTGGTAAAGAGCCCATCACCGCTAAAAACAGTCCTGGCTTTGTGGTGAATCGCATTTTGCTGCCGATGATTAACGAAGCCTTCTTTGTTTTAGCCGAAGGACTTGCGAGCGCGGAGGACATTGATGCCGGCATGAAGCTCGGCTGCAATCAACCAATTGGCCCTCTTGCACTCGCTGATTTAATTGGTTTAGATACCTGCCTTGCAATCATGGAAGTCTATTTTGACAACTTCAATGACTCTAAGTATCGCGCCTGCCCCTTATTGCGTGAAATGGTGGCAGCTGGCTACTTAGGTCGCAAAACAGGCCGTGGCGTCTACCACTACGACACTTAAATAATGGCAACCATTAGCACCCTACCACCGATTGTTCGTATTTTGGGATACGGCGGTTTAATTCCATTCATTGTTTGCGCCATCTTGGTCCAGATAGCGCCCACGCCCTTTGATTTTGTTGGCGCTGAATCGCTGGCTGCTTACGGCGCTGTCATCTGCTCTTTTTTGGGCGCCATCCATTGGGGCGCTAACTTTCGGCACCTAGGCAATGTTGCCGATAGCGCGCATTTAGCGAGCGCTGGCGATGTCGGCGGAGCCCGTTGGTTTGAACGAAACGCCTGGATCTGGGGGATTATTCCCTCGCTAGTGGCTTGGCTGGCACTGCATGTGTACATTCCGGTTGGCTTGCTGATGTTGGCTGCCATGCTCTTGGTTCAGCGCGGTATTGATCAAAACACGTACCAGTATTACTTTAGTAGCAAAGCCGCACTCGGTGAATTCATGGTGATGCGCACACGTTTGACTGTGATCGCCACACTCTGCCTAACATGGGCAGCCCTCGTCATGCTCGTGACCATGACGTGAGAGACTATCGAGTCCGGATAGAGTCTAAATGAGCAATCTGTTTGAAACCAAACCGCCGCCACCACTGGCGGAAGCATTGCGCCCCGGCTCCATTGCCGAAGTGATTGGTCAATCGCATTTATTAGCGCCAGGTAAGCCCTTGCAACTGGCCTTTGCTTCAGGCAAACCCCATTCGATGATTTTATGGGGGCCTCCGGGCGTTGGCAAAACCACCTTAGCCCGTCTTTCTGCAAAGGCCTTTGATCGTGAATTTATTGCAATCTCGGCCGTTCTTGCGGGCGTTAAAGAAATTCGGGAGGCGATAGACCGGGCGCAGCAAAACAACAATCAGTATGGCAAGCAAACTATTTTATTTGTCGATGAAATTCATCGCTTTAATAAAAGCCAGCAAGATGCGCTGTTACCGCATGTCGAATCTGGACTCTTTACCTTTATCGGTGCCACCACAGAAAACCCTTCCTTTGAGGTGAATTCCGCCCTACTTTCTCGGGCACAAGTCTATGTTCTTAAATCCTTAAGCGCAGAAGAGCTTAGTGTATTAATTCAGCGCGCCAGAGCCTATGCCATGCCGAATGTGGAATTTGATTCCGCCGCGATCGATGCCATCATCGCCAATGCAGATGGTGATGCACGCCGCTTACTCAATGTGCTCGAGCAAATCCGCAATGCCATTTCGATTCCCGGATCCGCCACGAAGATTGTTGATCAAACCTTTGTTGAAAATGCATTAACGGCCAATGGCCGCCGCTTTGATAAAGGCGGAGATCAGTTTTATGACCAAATATCGGCGCTGCACAAATCAGTGCGGGGCTCTAATCCGGATGCTGCGTTGTATTGGCTTTGCCGCATGCTCGATGGCGGCGCGGATCCGCGCCACCTTGCACGCCGCATCATTCGCATGGCATGGGAAGACATTGGTTTGGCTGATCCCAGGGCAATCCAACTCGCCAACGATGCAGCAGAAACCTATGAACGACTCGGCTCACCCGAAGGCGAGTTAGCGCTGGGTCAAGCAGTCGTCTATTTAGCTGTTGCGGCAAAAAGCAATGCCAGCTATGTCGCCTATAACAAAGCACGTGCTTTTGCGGCGGCCGATCAAAGCCGGGGTGTACCCAATCACTTACGCAACGCACCAACGAAATTAATGCAAGAACTCGGGCATGGGACTGCGTATCGATATGCGCACGATGAGCCTTATGGTTATGCTGCGGGTGAAAGCTACTTACCCGAAGGTATGGCTGAGCCGCATTGGTACCAGCCCGTAGAGCGCGGTCTTGAAACTCAGATTGCAGAGCGCATGGCCTTTTTACGCTCGCTCGACGACGCAGAGAAAAAATGAAGGCGCTTTTTTACTTCGACATCATCTCTCCCTTTGCGTACTTTTATGTGAAATTACGCCATCGCCTTGAGCCGCGTTTGCAAATCGAGCCGGTACCGGTATTGCTCGGTGGCCTATTACGTGCCGCACGCAACCAAGGACCCGGTGAAATCCCCACAAAGCGCGTGTACACCTATCAAGCGTGTGTATGGCAAGCAGCGAAGTTAGGCATTCCATTTCGGTTTCCGGAGCACCATCCCTTTATTACCGTTGCGGCGCAGCGCCTTTTAGTTCAGGAACAAGCGGACTGGGCCATGGTAGAGCGTGCATTTGAGTTTGTGTGGGTAATCGGGAAGGATCCCAACCTACACTGGTCTGATTTTTGTACGCACCTGCATTTAGATCCCACCACGCCCCGCCCTGATAGCGCCCAAACCAAAGCAGGCTTAATTGCCAATACCCAAGAGGCTCTTGATCGCGGCGCCTTTGGCGTACCCACCCTAGCGCTTGGAGAGCGGATTTTTTGGGGTGTCGATGCCATCGATTGGGTCATTGACTACCTCAATCAACCGGAGATGTTTGATCAAGCAGCTTATTTGGCCGCCGCATCTATACCCAACGGACTGCCACCCACACCGGCATAAGCGTCACGCAATACAATGGAGTGGATCTCGATTTGCCATTCATTTACCACTTAGGAATAACTATGCGCACCTCCCTTTTTCACTCCTACCGTTTAGTGATCACTGCCCTTGTTGGCGCCTTTTTATTTGCTACCGGCATAGCCAAAGCAGAGCCGCGCGTTGAGTTCAAAACCAATCAAGGAAGTTTTGTTGTGGATCTTGATTCGGCGAAGGCGCCCAAGACGGTTGATAATTTTCTGAAGTATGTTCAAAGCGGTTTTTACAACGGTACGATCTTTCATCGCGTGATCGATGGCTTCATGATTCAAGGTGGTGGCTTTACTCCCGATTTGAATCAAAAGCCAACCAATCCACCGGTTGTTTCCGAAGCCCAAAATGGACTCAAGAATCAAATCTATACGATTGCAATGGCTAGAACATCGGATCCCGATTCAGCCACAGCGCAATTCTTTATCAATGTCCGTGACAATCAAGGACTGGATTTTCCGAACGCTATGGGTAACGGTTATACCGTCTTCGGTAAAGTCATCTCTGGCACCCAAACCATTGATCGCATTCGCAAGATCCCCACCATGGTCTCACCAGCGCCTAAATTTGGACGAATGGCGGATGTACCAACCACCGCCGTTGTAATTGAGTCTGCGACCGTCTTAAAGTAATCTGAGACGCAGCCAGGTTTTGCGATGATTCTGCTGGACGATGTCGAGAGCGGCGCGACCAAGCCTAGTAGCCGCCTCTATCAAGAACCCATCGCGCACTGGGCCGCATTTACTGCGGCTGAAATGGATGCCTGCTTTGAAGCGATCCAGTCAGCCTTAAAGGCAGACCAGTATGTGGTTTGCCTCGTCGCGTATGAGTATGGGCAAGTCATTCATCGACTGCCCGCTCATTCTGCTTCACCCTCTCCCGCTTCTCCAGCCGTACCGCTCATGCAAGCATGGGCATTTCATGCGCCCAAATTACTCACAAAAGAGGAGGTGGATGCTTGGCTTGAAATCCAGCTCGCGCAGTTAAAAGACGATGCACGTGTCAGCGGCGTGGCATCTTGTACAGAATCGATTACGCAGGCGCAGTTTGAGGCGGATGTAGAGCGGATTCAGGAATGGATACGCTGCGGCGATACCTATCAAATCAATCACACCTATCGCATCAATGGCGAAATTTACGGTGACCCACTCGCTTTATACGCGCGCCTCAGAGCACGGCAACCTGGGCGTTTTGGCGCCTTTGTTTGCGAAAGCGGCACTACCATTCTGTCGCAATCGCCTGAACTGTTTGTGGAACGGGATGGTGACTGCTTGCGCGCCATGCCGATGAAGGGCACGGCCAACGCACAAACAGAGAGTCCAGAGCAATTAGCCAGCGATCCTAAAAATCGTGCCGAGAACATCATGATCGTCGACCTGTTACGTAACGATCTTAGCCGAATTGCATTAGCGGGCAGCGTTACCGTACCGAACTTATTTCACGTTGCACAGCATGGCAACGTGCTGCAAATGACATCGACGATTGAAGCAACAGCAAAGCCGGATTTAAGTCTACGCACCCTACTCGACGCCGTCTTTCCCTGCGGCTCTGTCACCGGCGCCCCCAAAAAACGCAGCATGGGAATCATTCGGGAGTTAGAGAATACCCCCCGCGGCTATTACTGCGGTGCTTTAGGCTGGCTTGACCCCAATGGCGATTTTGCATTTAGCGTGCCGATACGCACACTCACCCTGGAAGGAAGCGGTGGTACCCTTCAAACCAAGTTCACCTTGGGTATTGGTGCTGGTATTACGATTGATTCTGATCCGAAACTGGAGTGGCAAGAGTGTCAGATTAAGTCAGCATTTATTACCGAGATGCCCACTGAGCTGGGTCTATTCGAGACCATTCGTGTTGAAGATAAAAAACCCTTGCGATTAGCAGCGCACCTGGAGCGGTTACAACATTCAGCCTCTGCCCTACGAATTCCATTTGTAGCAGCGCGGGTGATTGAGGCGGCCGAGCGAGCCTGCCACGCAATCCCTAGCCTACTGCCCCATCGCTTGCGCATCGACTTGCTCTTCGACGGCTCGGTTAATGCAGCAACCCATGCATTGGAGCCGATTGCAAATGAAGTGACTATTTTTTGGGCATCCCAGGTATTACCCGATGCAAATCAAGCCATCATGCAATCGAGCAATCTGTTGTTGGCCCATAAGGTCAATCAACGAACCCTGTATGACTTGGCATGGAAGAATGCCATGGCACTAGGGGGGTTTGATGCGGTCTTTTTGAATGAGGCAGGCTTTGTTACCGAAGGCGGCCGGAGCTCGATCTTTATTCAGCCAAAAGGGTCAAATGAATGGCTAACGCCACCACTCTCGGCAGGGGTACTTCCCGGCCTAATGCGCCAAAGCCTTCTGGACGATCCACAGTGGAATGCCCACGAAGCCATGTTCACCGCAGCTGATCTAGTGGATGCCGACCGCATCCTAATTTGCAATGCCCTGCGCGGTGCGGTACCCGCCGTCCTGAAAGTCGGATAATCGAAGAATGAAATCCTTTCCAATGCACTACTGCTCAAAATGCGGATCGACCGTAACATTGCGCATTCCGGCAGACGATACGCGCGAGCGCCATGTATGCAATGGCTGCGCTACCGTGCATTACATCAATCCACGCAATGTGGTGGGTACTATTCCGGTATGGGGTGAACAAGTATTGTTGTGCCGCAGAGCCATTCAACCCCGTCATGGCTTTTGGACTTTACCTGCTGGCTTTATGGAAATTGGTGAGAGCACTACCCATGGGGCCGCCCGAGAAACATTGGAAGAGGCTGGAGCCCATGTGGAAATCGGCCCCTTGTTTTCATTAATCAATGTACCTCATGTTGAGCAAGTGCATTTGTTTTACCTCGCCAGCTTACCTACCCCCAAGTTTTCAGCGGGCGAGGAAAGCCTTGAGGTTGCACTTTTTTATGAACACGAAATCCCCTGGTCGGAACTAGCTTTTCCGACCACCAAACAAACCTTGCAGTGGTTTTTCGCCGATCGTCGCGCGGGCCTCCTTCAGCAAGGAGCGGGAATTGTTGTCCGATCCCGCGATGTCCTCCCCTCTGAAACTATTTGAGCAATGAGTCAAATTGCTTGGCTAGGGCCTGATGATGGGTTTCCTGATCCGGCAGTCATGGCCGATCCCGACCCTGAAGTAGTTGGGCTTTTTGCTGTCAGTGAACGAATCTACCCAGGGCAGCTTGAATCAGCCTATCGGCTTGGCTTATTTCCCTGGTACTCCGATAATCAACCGGTTTTATGGTGGTCGCCAAACCCGCGGATGGTGCTAGAGCCAAAAAACTTTAAGGTGAGCGACTCATTGCAAAAAACCATGCGGCATTTTTATCATGACCCCACCTGCCATATTGAGGTTGATGGTGACTTTGGTGCGATTATGCGAGCCTGCGCCCTAAGTCCACGCAAAGACCAGGATGGCACCTGGATCACCCATGAAATTGTGGACGCATACAGTCAGCTATTTGAAAGCGGCTTTGCCCACAGCATAGCCATCAAGCAAGGTGATCGCCTATTAGGCGGTCTGTACTGCGTTAGTTTTGGCCGCATGGTCTTTGGTGAGTCGATGTTTAGCCGCCAAGCAGATAGCTCTAAGCTCGCTTTGGCCTTGCTTTGCGCTTGGTGCTACGATCATGAGGTGCCGATGATAGATTGCCAACAAGAAACTGCCCACCTCCGTTCATTGGGAGGAGGCCCAATCCCGCGCACGCAATTTTTATCGCTGGCGCGCGATGCAATCAGCCGCAAATCCATTAGTACACCATGGCGTTTTGATAAATCTGCACTGGAGCGTTGGCTATGAGCCAAATCAATGAGCTGCCGATTACTGCGCTGCAGTTTTATGCGACCGCATCCTATACCTGCAGCTACCTTCCACAGCAAACCGCGCGATCACAAGTTGCGACGCCATCCCATCTCGTGCATAGCGATATGTATGGTGATTTAGTCAATGCAGGATTTCGGCGCAGCGGGCTATTCACCTACAGGCCTTATTGCGATCACTGCAAGGCATGCATTGCGACTCGCATACCGGTAGAGCACTTTATTCCAAATCGCAGCCAAGAACGCGCGCGTAATCAACATGCCAATTTAGAAACCCATGTGCTCCACTTGAGTTACACGGACGAGCACTACGCACTGTATCGCCACTACCAAGAGCAGCGCCATCACGATGGTGAAATAAACCGTGATGATCAAGAGCAGTACACGCAATTTTTACTGCAAAGCCGAGTGAACTCGCGTTTGGTTGAATTTAGAGATGGGCCTAGAGACCCAGAGCCTGGTCGCCTGCGCATGGTTAGCATCATTGATATTGTCGAAGCTGGCATATCGTCGGTCTACACCTTTTATGACACCACCGTAGCCAAAGCCAGCTATGGCACCTACAGCATTCTGTGGCAAATAGATCAAGTCAGACAACTGAAGCGCCCCTATCTCTATCTGGGTTACTACATCGAAGAGAGTCAGAAGATGGCTTACAAGTCGAAGTTCAAGGCGATCGAAGGTCTGATCGATAACCTCTGGCAGCCTTTGCATACGCGATAATTCAATTCATGTCCGCTTACTCCTTTTTACGTCCCGGGCTCTTTTGCCTAGATCCTGAGCAAGCCCATAACCTTGCTCTGGGCAGCATGGATCGTGCGCATGCACTCGGCTTACTGTCCCACTTCGTACCGAAACCGGTTATCGATCCCCAAGTATTCTGCGGTTTACCATTGGGTAATCGGGTTGGGCTTGCTGCCGGTCTAGATAAAGATGGGAAGCACATTGATGCCCTCGCCGCTCTGGGTTTTGGCTTTTTAGAAATCGGCACCGTAACGCCGCTACCACAACCGGGCAATCCAAAGCCACGCATGTTCCGCCTAAGCCAAGTCGATGGAATCATTAATCGCATGGGTTTTAATAACGATGGCGTCGATGCCTGCGTTGCCCGCGTTAAGGCCTCACGCTACTGGCAGTCGGGCGGCGTCATTGGCTTAAATATCGGCAAGAACGCCAGCACTCCAATCGAGGCCGCCGCCGATGATTATGTGATCGGACTGAAAAAAGTCTACGCCGTTGCTTCCTATATTACGGTGAACATTTCATCACCCAATACGAAGAACCTCCGCGCACTGCAAGGCGAAGACATGCTGCGCTCCTTGCTGAGCAGCATTCAACTTGCACGCACTGTTTTATGCGATCAGTATGGCGTTCGCAAGCCTTTATTTTTAAAGATTGCACCGGACCTCGACCCCACCGACATTCGTTTGATTGCCGATTTACTGATTGAGTTTGAAATTGATGCTGTGATTGCAACCAATACGACGATTGAGCGAGGCGCAGTCGCACACCTAGAGCACGGCGCCGAGGCTGGCGGACTCTCCGGCGCGCCGGTTCGTGCCCTATCCAATACCGTTATAGAGTCGCTCAAGCAACATCTTGGTAATCGGTTACCAATCATTGGCGTGGGCGGCATCCTTTCCGGAAAAGATGCCCAGGAAAAGCGTACTGCCGGAGCAAGTGTGGTGCAGCTCTATAGCGGCCTCATTTTTAAGGGCCCAGAACTGGTTCGGGAATGCGCCCTGGCCCTGAAATAGCCATCTAGAGGGTCTATTTACGGTAGTCGTTTTCACATTGTGCAATTCCCTTAAGAATGGCTACAATAAAGCAATGGATAACCCCAAAGTAGCAAAAATGGCTAAAGCCCCTGGTGAGGTTGGAAAGACCGCGATCCAGGTGGTGGAACGGATGATGAATTTGCTCGATGCCCTAGCTAAGCATGAGGATGCATGCAGCCTCAAAATTTTGGCGGAGCAAACTGCACTGCACCCTTCCACGGCGCACCGCATCTTAAATGACATGGTCGCCTGCAGACTCGTTGAGCGCGGTGATGGCGGCACCTATCGACTCGGCCTGCGACTCTTAGAGCTCGGCAATCTAGTCAAAGCACGGCTCTCGGTTCGGGAGGCAGCGCAAGCGCCCATGCGCGCACTCCACAAAATTACGGGAGAAACAATTAACCTCTCCGTCCGACAAGGCGATGAGATTGTGTATGTCGATCGCGCCTATAGCGAACGTTCAGGCATGCAGGTGGTCCGTGCGATTGGTGGTCGAGCGCCACTACACCTCACCTCGGTTGGCAAACTGTTTTTAGCCAGCGACGACTCCACTAAAGTCCGCGCCTACGCAACTCGAACCGGCTTAGCTGGACACACCCGCAATAGCATTACCGACTTACGTAAACTTGAAACGGAATTGTCTAAAGTCAATCAGTTGGGGCATGCCAGCGACGATGAAGAATTGGAACTAGGCGTGAGTTGCTTGGCGGCCGGCATCCTGGATGACACGGGCAAATTGGTGGCTGGCTTATCGCTCAGCGCCCCTACAGATCGCATTCAGGCTGACTGGCTAAAGGCGCTCCAAGATACGGCCATGCAAATTTCAAAAGGAATGGGATTTACTTCAAAGTAAGTCCTGTGGGAGCAAGAAACAACTCCCTACCTCTGCAAAGAAATTACATCAAGCGACGCAGTGAGCGGATCTCGCTGGGATCCATTTGCTGATACCAATCTTTGACGCGCACCGCATCTGCAAAACGGGATTGCGTACCAACCGAATCTAAAAAGACGAGCAGCAATGGCGAACCATTGATGTTGGCTTGCATCACGAGGCACTTACCGGCGGCACTAATAAAGCCCGTTTTCTGCAATCCAATGTCCATATCGCCAGAACGCACTAGGCGATTCGTGTTCAAAAAGGTTTGTGGGCGATTGTTAATCACCATAGTGAGGTCGGGCCAGGTTGAATACTCTCGAATCGCCTTGTACTGATACGATGCACTCACCATTTTCGCCAAGTCATCTGCGCTAGCGACGTTCTCACTAGATAAGCCGCTAGGATCAGCAAAGCGGGAGTTCCGCATGCCAAGATCACGGGCTTTTTGATTCATGGCAGCAACAAAGGCAGGGATGCCTCCCGGATAGTTCCTGCCAAGAGTGTAGGCAGCACGATTCTCAGATGACATCAGCGATAGAAGCATTGCTTCACGGCGCGTCAGCGATGTACCGGTTGCAAGCCGCGATTTTCCGTAACTACGGGCATCCTCTGCATTAATCTTAATGGACTCATCTAAAGGTAAGTCAGCATCGAGTACTACCATCGCGCCCATTAATTTCGTAATGGATGCAATCGGCAGACTAACGCCGGTATTTTTCTCAAAGAGCACATCATTGGTGTCTTGATTGACGACCATCGCCACACTGGACTTCAGACTGAGGTCATCGTGTTGGCCCCGTAAGCCCATTGCGGTGGCAAACGAAGGTCTAGAGCCAGTAGTTGCATTATTTGCCGGGCGAGTAACCGTTACCCGGACATCTTTAGTTTTTTTAGCGGTGTTCGCGTTCCCAGTCTTTGCAGGCTTAGTTGCTTTACTTGTTTTACTTGTTTTATTCGTACTACCCGGTTTCGCAGTAGATGCTTTATTGGCTGACTGGTTTTGCTTTGGCTTGTCTTTGGAGGGCGCCTGCTTTTGATTGCTTGGGCTGGTTTGGGCAATTGCAGCGTCGGGGATACAAGAGACCGCAAACAGGGTCATCCATAATGCCACTCCAAGCCGGCTTTGTAATCGCATGCAGCACTACCTTTTAACCAAACAATAGCCGTAATGATAATAAACTTTGACGGGTTCAGGGTGATTTATTGACGCGCCTTTTGATTCACCAGCACGACCGCCCCCATCGTCAAAATAATCCCTGCCGCCATCATCCAAGTTAAGGGCTCATCAAATAAGAACCACGCCATAATTGCGGTTGTGGGTGGCGTTAGATACAAAAGACTCGTGACTTTGGTTGCCGCTCCCTTACGAATCATGATGAACAGCAAGCTAACAGAACCAATCGAGATGGGGAATATGGCCCAGAGCATGGCGATAATGACGGGCGTATTCCAAACCATGGCGCCTTCTTCAAATAAAACCATGCAAACAAAGGATAAGAGCAAGGCGATACTGAACTGAATGAGCGATCCCGAACGCAAGTCAAATACAGGGCAATACTTCTTTTGGTAGAGCGTGCCAAACGTAATTGAGAGCAACGCGGCCACTGCGAGCACATAACTGGCAATTGGTATCGGCACAAAGTTCATCTTCTCGGCGACGACAAGACCAACTCCCGCTATCCCGAGCAGCAAACCAAGCCACTGGCGCGGCGACACATACTCGGATACCCAAGCCGCAAACCAGGCCGTGATGATCGGTTGCAAACCCACAATTAGGGCCACCAGTCCAGCGGTCATGCCCAAGCGAACGGCTGCCCATACACCCATTAAATAACCAAATTGCAGCAGCATGCCGGCAATTAGCAAATGCCCTAGTTGCGATTGATTCGGCCAAGAGGCTGGTCGCCATACCAAGCTGAGTGCCCCCATGGCCAGCAAGATTCCCGCGTAGCGCCAAAACAAGAAAGTGGCTGGCTCCACATAGGGCATTGCTAGTTTGGCGATGATGAAGCCGGTGCTCCATAAAAGAACGAAAACAGGTGCAATCGCACCCTCAAGCTTGAACGCCATAAATCCTTTTTATCTGCTTTTTTATTCTGTTATCTGATTTTAGCCCCAGGAAAGCCACCACAAGTCGAATAACCTATCACTTAAATATTTATTTATAAGCTATTGTTTTTTATATAATTTATTTTTATTGACTATAAATATTAAAGCATTTGTGCAATGCAGCAAAAACAGAACTATAATCTTGAGTAATAGTTATTAGCCATACAGCACCATTCACTACATCGGAGATACAAATGAACCTCACACCAGAACAGCTGGCCGCTGCACAAAAAGCCAACCTCGAAACCCTCACCGGCATCACAAACCAAGCGCTACTCAGTATTGAGAAATTGGTTGAACTCAATATGCACATTGCCAAGGCAAGTTTGAGCGACAGCATGACTAACGCCAAAAAAGTACTCGAAATCAAAGACGTCCAACAGCTCTTAGCCCACCAGGCCGAAGCGGTTCAGCCGATGGCCGAAAAGATGATGGCCTATAGCCGCCATTTGTATGAATTAGCAAACGATACGCAAGCAGGCTTTTCTAAGGTAAGCGAAAAAGAAATGCAAGCTAGCCAGAAGAAAATGAACGCCATGGTCGAAGACTGGAGCAAAAATGCTCCGGCAGGATCAGAGGCTGCCGTAGCCGCGATGAAGCAAGCCATTGCCTCGGCCAGCACTATTTATGAGAACAGTCAAAAAGCCATGAAACAGGCGCTAGATGTTGCACAAACCAACCTCAGCAATGCAACAGACTCTGTTTTAAAAGCAACCGAAAAGGCCAGCAAGTCCGCCAAGCGTTAATCGGAATCAAAGGGGCCCTGCCCCAAACAAAATCCCCTGCCAGACTCTGACAGGGGATTTTTCTTTCAGCGGGCTAATGCTAATAAAAATCAAGCCTTCACGGCATTACTTTTTTCGCACCGGTGGCAAATCTGTACAGTGACCGTGCGCCGCTTCGGCTGCCAAGCCAACCGACTCTCCAAGGGTTGGATGTGGGTGAATGGTTTTACCCATGTCAATGGCATCTGCCCCCATCTCGATGGCCAAACATACCTCACCAATTAAATCGCCCGCATGGGTACCAACAATGCCGCCGCCAATAATGCGGTGGGTCTTGGCATCAAACAAGAGCTTGGTAAATCCCTCATCGCGGCCGTTGGCAATCGCGCGACCACTCGCCGCCCAGGGAAAGAGGCCTTTCTCATAGGCGATGCCTTGCGCCTTGCACTGCTCTTCGGTGAGTCCTGCCCATGCCACTTCGGGATCGGTATAGGCAACCGACGGAATTTGCTTGGCGTCAAAAAAGGATTTTTGACCAGCTGCTGCCTCGGCTGCAACATGGCCTTCGTGCACTGCCTTATGAGCAAGCATGGGTTGACCCACAATATCGCCAATCGCAAAAATGTGGGATACATTCGTGCGCATCTGCTGATCAACGGCGATAAAGCCACGATCATCTACCGCAACGCCGGCATTGCCCGCATCAATCTTCTTGCCATTCGGTGAGCGCCCTACTGCAACCAATACCAAGTCATAGGCTTGGGGATCTGCAGGCGCAGCGTCGCCTTCAAACGTGACATGAATTCCATCGGGCTTCGCTTCTGCTTTGGCAGCGCGGGTTTTAAGCATGACCTGATCAAAGCGTCCAGCATTATGCTTTTCCCAAACCTTCTCAAGATCGCGATCGGCACCTGCCATCAGTCCATCGAGCATTTCAGCAATATCAATTTTGCTGCCTAAGGCGCTGTAGACCGTCGCCATCTCCAAACCAATGATGCCACCACCAATTACTAACATGCGCTTAGGAATACTCTTGAGCAAGAGGGCTCCGGTACTATCAACAACGCGGGGATCGTCCGGCAAAAATGGTAGCTTGATCGGCTGACTGCCAGCAGCAATAATGGCCTTCTGAAAGCGAATCACTTCTTTTTGGGCGCCTGTCTCTTGGCCAGGCCCTTCGGTTAGATTAACTTCAACGTGGTTCGCATCGATAAAACGGCCCAGCCCACGAACCACCTTCACCTTACGTGCCTTTGCCATACCCGCCAGGCCGCCGGTCAGTTTGCCAATCACGCCATCTTTGTAGGCACGCAACTGATCAATATCGATCTTAGGATCACCGAAACTGATGCCGTGCTTTGACATGGTTTTCGCTTCATCCATCACAGCAGCGGTGTGCAACAGCGCTTTGGATGGAATACAACCGACGTTTAGGCAAACACCGCCTAGAGTTGGATAGCGCTCAACCAGAATGACGTTCAGGCCTAAATCCGCAGCACGAAACGCAGCGCTATAACCGCCGGGGCCTGCGCCCAGCACCAGTAAATCGCATTCGTGATCGACCTTGCCCTGGAAAGCGCTTGCCGCATTACTTACAACAATAGGTGCTGCTACTGGAGCTGCTGCAGCAGAAACCGGAGCCGTAACTGCAGGGGCAGGAGTTGGCTTGGATGCAGCGCCAGCCTCGAGTTCAATCTCAGCAATGACGGTGCCCTTTTTAACCTTATCGTCTACCTTCACTGCAATACTCGTAATCGTGCCAGCCGCATCGGCTGGCACTTCCATCGTAGCCTTATCCGATTCGAGCACTAACAAGGGTTGCTCTTTTTCAATCCGATCGCCTACCTTTACGAGCACCTCAATCACAGGCACATCGTCATAGTCACCAATGTCCGGAACCAGAATCAATTGCTTAGTCATGGCGATTCCTTTTAAAGTGCCGCACGGCGGAAGTCAGCCAAGAGCTGGGCAATGTAAGCCGTAAATCGCGTTGCCGAAGCGCCGTCGATCACGCGGTGATCTGCTGTCAAGGAAAGCGGGCAGATTAGTCGGGGCACGAATTGCTTGCCGTCCCATACTGGCTTCATTGCCGCTTTACTCACACCCAAAATAGCAACCTCGGGTGCGTTGATGATCGGCGCAAAGTACGTTCCGCCAATACCACCAAGGGAGGAGATCGTAAAGCTGGCGCCCTGCATTTGATCCGGCTTTAATTTACCTTCCCGTGCCAGTGCAGCAAGTTCGCCGGTCTCGCGCGCAATCTCATTGATGCCTTTTTGATCGGCATTGCGAATCACTGGAACGACAAGGCCATTAGGAGTATCTGCAGCAAAGGCAATGTGAAAGTATTTTTTAAGCACTAAATCATCGCCATCGAGCGAGCTATTGAATTCAGGATACTTTTTCAGTGCAGAAACTGCTGCCTTGATCATGAACGCTAGCATCGTGATCTTATTGCCCTGCTTTTCATTCTCTTTATTGGTTGAGACACGGAATGCTTCTAGCTCAGTAATGTCGGCATCTTCATGGTAGGTAACCGCCGGAATCATCACCCAGTTCCGCGCCAAATTAGCCGCCGATAACTTTTTAATGCGGGATAAAGGCTGACGCTCAATCGCGCCAAACTTCGTAAAGTCAACCGTGGGCCATGGTAATAAATCCAGGCCGCCCATATTGCCACTCATCTTCGCGCTTGCAGTTGAGGAAGCGCCACTCATCACGCCTTTTACAAAAGTCTGAACGTCTTCCTGCGTAATGCGCCCTTTCGGACCCGATCCCTTAACAAGGGCAACGTTGACACCCAATTCACGAGCGTATTTGCGCACCGTTGGGCTGGCATGGCTAACATCAGCTCCAGCTGCTGGCATGGCTTGGGCTACCGGCGCCGCAGGCGCTGCTACCGGCGTTGGTGCGGGTGTTGGTGTAGAAACAGGAACCGAGGGAATTGCGGGCGCTGCCTGGGGAGCTGGAGCACTCGCAACTGGTGCGGGGGTGGCAGCAGCATCGCTGGACTCCACTACCAATACCAGCGCACCTTCTGAAATCAAATCACCTACCTTGACTTTGATTTCTTTCACAATGCCTGCATGCGATGAAGGCACATCCATTGTGGCCTTATCAGACTCCAATGTGACGACCGACTGCTCTTTTTCAATGACATCACCTACCTTGACCAAAACCTCAATCACAGGAACGTCGCTGTAGTCGCCGATATCGGGGACGTGAATTTCGATTAATTTACTCATAGTCTGAAATATCGCATTCGGCTTAAGAAATCATGGGGTTTGGTTTTTGGACATTGATCTTATATTTCTGAATTGCCTCAGCAATTTTTTGGCGATCAATTTGTCCAGCGTCGGCAAGTGCCTTTAAGCTAGTTAAGACAACCCAGCGGTAATCGACCTCAAAGAAATCGCGTAGGTTTTCACGGGTATCGGAACGTCCGAAGCCATCGGTACCCAGGACTTCATAGCGACGACCCAAATGCTGTATCGCTGGACGAATTTGATCCGCAAAAGTGCGCACGTAATCGGTTGCCGCGATGATCGGTCCGGTCGTGTCTTTTAAGCATTGCTCTACGTGCGAGAGTTGTGGCGCAGATGCTGGATTAAGCAAGTTATTCCGGTGCACGGTATTCCAGTCGCGACCTAATTCGGTAAAGCTTGGGCAGCCCCACAAGTCAGAGGCAATGCCCCAGTCGGTATGCAAAACTTCAGCCGCCGCAATCACCTCACGGAAAATAGTGCCGGAGCCAAGCAGTTGAACGCGCAATTTACTATTGGCATCGCCTACTGAGCGCAACTTGTACATGCCTTTAATGATGTCTTTTTCTGCGCCTGCTGGCATAGCAGGGTGGGCATAGTTTTCATTCATGAGGGTAATGTAGTAATACACATCATCCTGGGCATCAAGCATGCGGCGCATGCCATCCTGAATCACGACTGCCAATTCAAAGGCAAAAGTGGGATCGTAGCTCACGCAATTGGGAACCGAAGCACTCCACACATGGCTATGGCCGTCTTCGTGTTGCAAGCCCTCACCGTTCAGCGTTGTTCTTCCAGCTGTACCGCCAAGCAAGAAGCCGCGGCTACGCATATCGCCTGCAGCCCATGCTAGATCGCCAATCCGCTGGAAACCAAACATCGAATAGAAAATATAGAAGGGCAACATGGGTACGCCGTGGGTGGAATACGCCGTTGCGGCTGCAATCCAATCACACATACCACCCGCTTCGTTAATGCCCTCTTGCAGAATTTGGCCTTGCTTATCTTCGCGGTAGAACATCAACTGGTCTTGGTCTTCTGGTGTGTAGAGCTGACCCAGTTGATTCCAAATACCGAGCTGGCGGAACATGCCCTCCATACCGAAGGTGCGTGACTCATCCGGAACAATCGGCACTACGCGCTTACCCAAGGTCTTATCGCGAATCACAATATTGAGCATGCGGACAAAAGCCATGGTGGTTGAAATCTCACGGCCCTCACTGGTTGCCTCAAGTAAAGCAGCAAATGCATCCAAATTGGGTACTGGCAAACTCTCTGCCTTCATGCGGCGTTGTGGCAAGTAGCCGCCCAACTCTTGGCGGCGTGCGCGCATGTACTCGAGCTCTGGACTGCCGTCGGGAAACTTCACAAAGGGAATGTCGTCAAGCTCTTCGTCTTTTACTGGAATCTCAAAACGATCGCGGAAACGACGCACATCATCAGGACTCATTTTTTTGGCTTGGTGCGCAATGTTCATCGCCTCACCCGAGCCGCCCATGCCATAGCCCTTAATCGTGTGCGCCAAAATAACGGTGGGCTGGTTTTGATGATTCACTGCCGAGTGGAATGCGGCATACACCTTATGAGGATCATGACCGCCGCGATTGAGGTTCCAAATATCCTCATCACTCCAATCAGCAACCAAGGCCTTCAGCTCTGGCGTATTAAATACGATCTCACGGACATACGCACCATTTTTGGCTTTCATGGTTTGGTATTGACCATCGACAATTTCGCCGAGGCGCTGCATCAAGATGCCTTTTTTGTCGCGCGCAAACAAAGCGTCCCAATGGCCGCCCCACACTACCTTAATCACATTCCAACCGGCGCCACGAAACTCTGCCTCAAGCTCTTGAATGATTTTTCCGTTGCCGCGCACCGGACCATCCAAGCGCTGCAAATTGCAGTTCACTACAAAAATCAAGTTATCTAAGTGCTCACGTCCCGCCATACCAATAGCGCCGAGCGACTCTGGCTCATCGGTTTCACCATCACCCAAGAAGGCCCAGACCTTACGGTTACCGGCATTAATAAAGCCACGGTCTTCCATGTAACGCATGAAACGGGCTTGGTAAATGGCCATGATCGGACCCAGACCCATCGATACCGTCGGGAACTGCCAAAAGTCCGGCATGAGCCATGGATGCGGGTAACTGGAAATGCCGTTACCGCCGACTTCCTGACGGAATAAATCCAGTTGGCTTTGCTCTAAACGGCCCAGCATGTAGGCGCGTGAGTAAATACCGGGAGCCGAATGGCCTTGAACAAAAATGAGGTCGCCGCCATGCTCTGCACTGGGTGCATGCCAAAAATGGTTAAAGCCAACGTCGTATAAGGTCGCGGCCGATTGAAAGGAGGAGATATGACCACCGACATTGGTGTCCTTATTGGCACGCAACACCATCGCCATGGCATTCCAGCGGGTGTAGGAACGAATCCGATGCTCGATGTTTTGATCGCCCGGAATGCGGGCTTGCAACTCCACCGGAATGGTATTGATGTAGGGTGTTTCAGCATGAAAGGCTTGATTCACCCCATTGACTCTGGCATGGGATATTTGCTGATCAATTAAATAGGCAGCCCTCTCTGGGCCCACCGCGTGGATCACGCCATCGAGCGCCTGCAGCCACTCTTGGGTTTCTGCTGGGTCGATATCCAGTGCGTCTGTTTGTGCCTTACCTAAAACCGCTTGCGGAACTGCAGCCATGCGTGTCTCCATTCGATCGATGAGGGGTGGTATTTACTCTACAGGGAATATTCTAAAAACCACTAAAGTACTTGACAAGTTATTTTCCACATAATGATAGTATTTCTCATAATATGGAAATTTATTGCAACGCAAGGCGCACCATATGAAATTAACCCAATCGAAATAGGCAGATACACTAAAGGATTGAAATACCACCCATGTCTATGAAGCTACCCTTTGCCCTCCCAGCAGGTATCAATAACAGCACCTGGTTCCGCCGGATCCGAGGGTTTCGCTTGGTCTATACGCCCCTTGTAGCGATCGTTATTTTTACCGTGATGATGACCATCATTCTGGGTACCCTGCAAATGCAGGAACGCAATCAGCAAGAAAATGCCCTGTTCAGAGAGCTTTCATTAGTTAAGCAGCGCATCCAACTGCGCTTTGCTAACAATACTGAGGTGCTCATGTCGCTGAGCCGCGATTTAGGCCGAGTAAATAGCGATGAAAAAACAAAAGCAAGCGCCTTAAAAGAAGCGGAATCGTTTTTGCTGAATAACCACGAGATTAGCCAACTCATTTTGCTCGATCGGGACAATCAGCGGCAATGGATGATGCCGCCGCCATCCCGAACCAATACGTGGTTTGATCAGGCGCCGTATGCCAAAGAGATAAAAGCACAGCTCAATAAAACCATTGAGTTGACGGTCAGCACAAATCGTCCAGCGTTTAGCAACTTCATTCAAATCGATTTACCCAATGATGAGCCGATGGCAAAAGAACGGCGAACCATCTTTTGGCAAACCATACCGATTGGGCCCGATGGCGATATCGTTGGCGTTATGGCGGTGCTCTACTCCGCTCAAGGCATTATGGAATACGTCATACCGCCAGAGTTAAAGGGGCTGTACCGCTTTAGCTTAACCACCGATGCGGGCAAAGTGCTGGCCATCTCGTCGGATCGCAATATGCCACCACGGTCGCTCACCAATCAAACCAGTTTAGATCTGGGCATCTTGAGCCCGAATGCAATACTGCGCGTCGATACTTACCCCACGCCCAGCAACCTCACATTTAAGATGCTGCTCGGGGTGGTTATTGGACTGAGCGCCTTCGTTATTTTGAGCTTATGGTCCGTCATCAAGCAAATGCAAGTTCGTCAATTGGCTGAAGCCAGCTTACGGACGGAGACCAACTTTCGAAATGCGATGGAGAACTCTACGCCGGTTGGAATACGAGCGCACGATATGCAAAAGCGCATTACCTACGTGAACCGTGCCTTTTGTGAAATGACCGATTGGAGCTCAGAAGAGCTGATGGGGCTGCAGCCACCCTTCCCTTTCTGGCCGGCAGATCAACAGGAATACCTGCTTAAGAAAATGGACTTGGCACTGAACGCAGACTCCCATCATGAAATGAAGGGCGGCATTGAGGGGGTGATACAACGGCGCGATGGCACACGCATCGCGACGCGTACCTACATCGCACCACTCATCAGCGAAAAAGGCGAGCAAACCGGCTGGGTTACTTCGCTGGTGGATATTTCAGAGCCAAAACGCATTCGCGAAGAGTTGGCTGCGTCGCAAGATCGCTTCATTACGGTACTCGAGGGCCTGGATGCTGCGGTGTCGGTGATCTCGATCGAAACGGGCGAGCTACTCTTTGCCAATCGGTTTTATCGGGAACGATTTGGAAATACCTCGCAAGGTCATATCGATTTAGCCAACCATGAAATGGATCCTGCCCTGCTGCAAGGTCTAGAGGCCGACAATATCGACCCCCTCGCGGGCTTGCCTGGCTCTGAGCTCAATCAAAATCGGCAAACCGAGTCGCAAGAAATTCAACTGATTGGCGAGGAAGCAAAATGGTACGAAGTACGCCGCCGTTTTATTCCCTGGGTGGATGGTCATTTAGCCCAGCTCTTAATTGCCACGGACATTACATTACGCAAAAATACCGAGGACTTGGCACGCCAACAAGAAGAGCGTATGCAATTTACAAGCCGTTTAACCACGATGGGTGAGATGGCGTCCTCGCTGGCGCATGAACTCAATCAGCCTCTTGCGGCGATTTCAAACTACTGCATGGGCGTGGCCAAACGTTTATCAGGACAAGCAGATCAAACCCTATCCAAGGATTTATTGCCGGCGCTTGAGAAAGCATCCCAACAAGCACACCGCGCTGGCACCATTATTCAGCGCATCCGCGGTTTTGTGAAACGCAGTGAGCCGCAACGCAAGGATTCCGATATCGCCGAAATTGTGGATGATGCAGTCGGCTTGGTGGAGATTGAAGCCCACCGCCATCGCCTCACCATTGCAGTTGAGTTGGCGCCCAATCTACCCAAGGTCGGCTTGGATCCGGTCTTAATTCAGCAAGTTTTAGTGAACCTGCTTAAAAACTCACTGGATAGCGTACGTGAAGCTGCGCCGCTTTCGTCCCGCTGGGCAGTGCCGCCCATCAAAATTAGTGCTGATTTAGAGACCAGCACCTTTCCAGCCATGCTGCGCATCCAGGTGGTGGATAGTGGGCCAGGCGTGGCCGATGGTGTGATTGAGCGCATGTTTGAGCCCTTTTTCAGCACAAAGTCCGATGGAATGGGCATGGGACTCAATATTTGCCGCTCGATCATCGAATCCCACCATGGTCGCCTGTGGGCCCAAAACCAGCACGATCCCGATAGCGGTAAGGCGGTAGGCTGCACCTTTACAATACTATTACCTCTCGAAACGGCGGAAACCGAAGCAACGGCTTTGGCCTGATGCCTGTTTAGAAATACCATGCGGAACTGACTGATGAACTTAATGAATACATCCAACCCCAATCCAACCGAAGTGGTTTACGTTGTTGATGACGATGAGGCCGTTCGGGATTCCTTAACCTGGTTACTGGAGAGCAACGGCTATTTAGTCCGCTGCCATGCCAGCGCCGAACGTTTTTTGCAATCACTGCAAAGCACGGATAAATCAACCATTTCCTGCGTGATATTGGATGTCCGCATGCCTGGCATGTCGGGTCTTGAGTTGCAAGAGCGCCTCATTAGCGAAAACCTGCCCATGCCCATCTCATTTATTACCGGTCATGGCGATGTATCGATGGCCGTTACCACCATGAAAAAAGGGGCCGTTGATTTTATTGAGAAGCCCTTTAAAGAAAATGAGTTGTGTGCCCTCGTGGAAAAGATGCTGGCCAAAGCACGCACCGATTACAGCCAGGCGAGCCAGCGTAAAACTACTCAAGGATTGCTGGGCAAACTGACGGGTCGTGAACGCCAAGTGCTTGAGCGCATCGTTGCCGGCCGTCTGAATAAACAAATCGCCGATGATTTGGGTATCTCGATTAAAACGGTTGAGGCCCATCGCGCCAATATTATGGAAAAGCTCAACGTCAATACCGTTGCCGACCTCCTGCGTTTGGCCTTATCGGATCCGCAACCCAATTAAATCCTAAAGACCATGTATTTCTAATAAGTCTATGCTTTTAGGCTTGATTCCTTAACGCTCTCTTTTTCTTATTTATGCCAGCCCAATTACTCGACGGCGTTGCCCTCTCTAAAAAAATCCGTACTGAAATTACAGCTCGTGCGGCCATTGTTACTGCCAAAGGGTCGCGTCCCGGCTTAGCGGTGATTGTGGTTGGAGATAATCCAGCCAGCGCAGTGTATGTGCGTAATAAAGTAAAAGCATGCGAGGAGGTTGGCTTTCATTCAGTACTCGAGCGCTACGAAGCGGAGATGAATGAAGAGGCGCTATTGGCACGCATCGCTACCCTCAATGCCGACCCAGCTATACATGGCATTTTGGTGCAGCTCCCCTTACCTGCCCACATTGCAGCAGAGCGTGTGCTCGAGGCGATTGCGCCTCAAAAAGACGTTGATGGCTTTCATGTTGCCAATGCAGGCGCCCTGATGGTTGGCGCCCCCGAATTTAAGCCATGCACACCTTATGGTTGCATGAAGTTACTCGAAAGCATTGAGTACCCCCTGCGCGGCGCACGTGCAGTGGTGGTTGGCGCATCGAATATTGTGGGTAAGCCGATGGCGATGCTGCTATTGCAAGCGGGCGCAACTGTGACTATCTGTAACAGTAAAACGCGCGATCTTGCGCACCACACCAAAGATGCTGATGTATTGGTGGTTGCGACTGGCAAGCCCAAAATGATTACTGGCGATATGGTGAAGTCTGGCTCCGTGGTGATTGATGTGGGCATCAATCGTCTGCCGGATGGCAAGCTGTGTGGTGATGTGGATTTTGATACCGCCAAATACATTGCCGGCTGGATTACTCCAGTGCCGGGCGGGGTTGGCCCCATGACTATCACCATGCTCCTCATGAATACCTTAGAGGCAGCCGAAAAGGCCTCCAAACACTAGTCCCTTTGCCAAATTACACGCTAGCAGGCGCATTACATTAAGCTAGAGGGATGAAACCACATCCCAATACAAGCGCAACGCATTCCAATAATCCCTTGCTCCAATTTGGCAGAGGAATCGTAGCCTACTCGCAAATTCAGCCAGAGCACATTGCGCCAGCGATTGACGCCCTTCTTGCTGAGGCCGAATCTGCAGTCGCAATTGCAACTAGCCAAACGACATCGCCCACTTGGAATGACTTGGTAGAGCCATTGGAAGATGCGACCGAGCGCCTCAGCCGCGCGTGGGGTGCAGTCTCCCATTTAAACAGTGTTGGCGATACCCCGGAATTACGCGCCGCCTATGGCGCTATGCTACCCAAAGTAACGGCCTTTATGTCGAGCCTTGGTCAGAATCTGGCCTTGTATGAGCGCTTTAAAGTACTGCGCCACAGTCCTAATTTTGCAAGCCTGTCACTAGATCAGCAAAAAGTGATTGAAAACTCCCTGCGCGACTTTCGCTTGGGTGGCGCCGAATTACCCGAAGACCAAAAACCCCGCTTTGCGCAAATACAGGATTTACAGGCTGAACTCGGCAAGGCTTTTTCCGATCACGTGCTCGATGCAACCAACGGCTTCTCTCACGTCATTACCGATCCAGCCGAGTTAATCGGGTTGCCTGAGGATGCGATTGCAGCAGCCGCTGACACAGCCAAAGAGCAAGGTAAATCTGGCTGGGCTTTTACCCTGCACTTCCCTTCGTATTACCCGGTGCAGCAATATTCAGAGAATCGGGCATTACGACAGCGTATGTATGAAGCCTATGTCACCCGCGCATCCGAATTGGGGCCACAATACGGCGCCGGTAAAGCGGAATGGGATAACACCCAAAACATGCTGGATCAATTGCGCCTGCGCAATGAAGAAGCATTGATGCTCGGCTATCGCAATTATGCTGAACTGAGTATTGCGCCCAAAATGGCGCGTACTGTTGAGGAGGTGGACAACTTTCTGGTCGATATTGCGCGGCGTGCAAAACCGGTTGCCAAATCGGATTGGGAAACCCTGCAGCAGTTTGCTCATACTGAATTTAATCTAGGCACGACAAAAGAGGATCCAATTCAGCCATGGGATATTGCATTTCTGTCCGAGAAACTCAAACAGGCACGCTATGCCTTTTCAGAAAATGAGCTCAAGCAATACTTCCCGCTGCCTAAGGTTCTGGATGGCCTATTTGGTTTAATTCAGAATCTATTCTCCGTTCACATCAAGCCTGCTGACTTACCGATTTGGCACGACACCGTTCAGTCCTTTTCGGTTAGCAACCCAAATGGCGAGGTAGTAGCCTATTTTTACCTCGATCCCTACGCACGGCCAGGCAAACGCGGCGGAGCATGGATGGATGATGCGCGCGGCAGACGCCTATTGCCGAGTGGCGAAGTACAAGTACCGGTTGCTTACTTGGTCTGTAATTTTGCAGCGCCCGTCAAGGTCGATGGCAAGCTCAAGCAGCCCACCATTACCCACGACGATGTGATTACCCTCTTCCATGAGAGTGGTCACGGTCTGCATCACCTATTGACCCAAGTGGGCGCCCTTGGCGTTTCTGGCATCAATGGTGTTGAATGGGACGCCGTAGAACTGCCAAGCCAGTTCATGGAGAATTTCTGCTGGGAATGGGAGGTGCTCGAAAAAATGACAGCACATGTGGATACTGGAAAGCCTCTACCGCGGGACCTGTACGACAAAATGTTGGCAGCCAAGAATTTCCAAAATGGTCTTGCGACTTTGCGCCAAGTGGTCTTCTCCCTAACCGATTGGCGCTTGCATTCTTCATTTGATTCAGCACATGCCGAAGGTCAGGCTGTTTTAGGCATCGCAAGAGAGATTGGCGATCAATTTAATGCCATTCCCCAGTCCGCCTTATCGCGCTGGCCCAATACCTTCAGCCATATTTTTGCAGGTGGCTACGCAGCAGGCTATTACAGCTATAAATGGGCTGAAGTACTCTCTGCCGATGTGTACGCCGCTTTTGAAGAGGCGGGTAAATTAAGTGGCAGCGTGATTGATAGGGCCATGGGCTTGCGTTACCGTACGGAAATCCTGGAGGTTGGCGGAAGTCGCTCAGCAGCAGAGTCGTTTAAAGCCTTCCGCGGACGGGATCCCTCGATCGAGGCCTTATTGCGCCACGGTGGACTGCTTGAGGAAGTAGCTAGTAACTAAAGGCAGGGCTATGGTTATATCCCTAGCCCTGCTATAGGCGTAATTCGGCAATCACGGGGGCATGATCGGAGGGTTGCTCCCAGGTGCGCGGCTCTTTATCGATGCGACTGGCAACGCAGCACTCCTTGAGCGCTTTGCTTAAGAGTATATGGTCGATGCGCATGCCCGCATTGCGCCGAAAACCCATCATGCGGTAGTCCCACCAGCTAAATGCCTTTGGTGCCTGATCAAAAAGGCGAAACGAATCATGCAGTCCTAAGTCAATTAATTGGGCAAATGCATCACGCTCTTCTGGCGATACCAGATTTTGCCCAACCCACTTAGCTGGCTCATGCACATCACGATCTTCGGGGGCAATATTAAAGTCGCCTAACAAAGCCAATCGCGGATGGCTGCTGAGTTCAGTCTCTAACCACGTTTGCAATGCCTTTAACCACGCCAACTTGTATTGAAACTTGTCGCTATCGGGAGACTGGCCATTGGGAAAATAGGCTGATATCAGTCTAATGGGCTGAGTGCCTGCAAATGGGATAGTTGCTGCGAGGATGCGCTGCTGTTCATCATCGTTTCCGGGGATGTTTCTAATTGGCTTTAGAAAAGTGGTAGCTGCATCAGTGGCGATCGCTGCTAAAGCCGCCTTACGTACGATGATGGCTACGCCGTTATAGGTCTTTTGGCCTGCAGCAAGACTAATGTAGCCGGCCGCCTCAAACTCCGCGTGTGGATATTTGTCTTCGGTTAGTTTGAGCTCTTGCAGGCAAAGCGCATCGATTGGTGTGCGTGCCTTTTCTTGGGATTCGAGCCAGCGCAATACATGCGGCAGCCTTACCTTAATCGAATTCACATTCCAAGCAGCAATCCGCGTTACATCAGTCATCGATACCCAATTCGTGTAATTTACGTGTAATCGTATTGCGGCCTATGCCCAAACGCTGCGCCGCTTCAACACGCCGTCCGCGAGTCACCTCAAGTGCTGCCTGCAATACCGCCTTTTCAAAGCGTGAAGTCAATGCATCAAATACATCTTTATGACCGTCCTGCAGCATTTTAACTGCGAGCCGTCCAAGACCGCTTTCCCAATCGCCAGACGCATTGCGCTGCGTTGTGATGACAGTGCCACCCTGCTCTTCGACTTGAACTGCTTCGGTCATGCTGCTCTGCATATCCAAGTCGGCTGGTAAGTCGCTGACCCCAATTTCAGCGGCAGGAGACATGACGGTTAGCCAATGGCACAGATTTTCCAGTTGGCGCACATTGCCCGGAAATGGTTTCTCCGAAATAACTTTGATGGCTTCATCAGATAAACGTTTTGGCTCTACCCCCAGCGCCTTGGCGCAGTGCTGCATAAAGTGGCGCGCCAATACGGGAATGTCTTCTGTGCGTTCGCGCAATGCCGGCAAACGCAATCGAATTACGTTTAATCGGTGCAATAAATCTTCCCGGAATAGGCCCGTCGCTACACGCGACTCTAAATTCTGATACGTCGCGGCAATGATGCGTACATTGGCCCGAATCGGATCATGCCCGCCCACGCGATAAAAATGGCCATCGGTTAAGGCGCGCAGTAAGCGGGTTTGCAAATCAAACGGCATATCACCGATCTCGTCCAAAAACAGCGTGCCGCCGTCGGCTTGCTCAAAACGCCCACGACGCATAGTTTGCGCCCCCGGGAATGCGCCACGCTCGTGACCAAATAGTTCCGCCTCAAGCAGGTCCTTTGGAATCGCCGTGATATTAAAGGCAACAAAGGGGCTCTTGGCCCGAGGGCTGTGTTTATGCAGTGCTCTGGCAACGAGTTCCTTTCCAGTGCCTGACTCACCAGTAATCAGAACCGTTGCATGGGACTGCGCCAAACGACCAATCGATCGAAAGACTTCTTGCATTGCAGGTGCTTGCCCAATGATCTCCGGGGTTTCTTGCTGCCAATAACGCGGCTCTTTTACCGCAGGCTGAGCGCGCTCACTCTCCCCGATGGCTCTACGGATTAACTCAATCGTCTTTTCGAGGTCAAATGGCTTTGTTAGGTACTCAAATGCGCCACCCTGAAATGAGGCCACTGCAGAATCTAAATCAGAATAGGCAGTCATGACAATGACTGGCAAATTCGGATGCGTAGCCTTAACGTGTTGCAACAAATCCAGGCCGTTGCCCCTTGGCATCCGAATGTCTGAAATCAAAATCTGCGGTGATTCATTTTCAAGCGCATTGAGAACATCGTTTGGATTAGTAAAACTACGATGAGACAAACCCTCCCGAGTCAATGCTTTTTCCAGAACCCAACGGATCGATTGATCGTCGTCCACAATCCACACTGATTTGCTCATGCTGATAACTCCTGCTTGCGATACGGTATCTGAATATGAAAATCTGTTTTACCCGGCTGACTTTCACAGGCAATAAATCCCTGATGCTGCTGTACAAATGTTTGTGCCAAGGTAAGACCTAAACCGCTGCCGCCTTCACGGCCACTCACCAATGGAAAGAAGATGCGATCGCGGATTTCATCCGGAATGCCTGGGCCGTTATCAATCACGTGCAAATCCAAGGCAAGCTTGTAGCGCTGCTTTGCGATCGTTACCGAACGAGCCACGCGCGTACGAAACTCAATGACCGCAGTACCGCGGCGGATTTCTTCGGATAGCGCTTGAGCAGCGTTGTGAGCGATATTAAGGATCGCTTGAATCAGTTGCTCTTTGTCGCCAATAATGTCCGGCAAGCTGGTGTCGTAGTTGCGAATAATCCGCAATCCACTCGGAAACTCAGCCAATACCAAGCTGCGGACACGCTCTAAGGATTCATGCACATTAATTAACTCGGTTGTATGAGCACGGCGATGCGGTGCCAATAAACGATCTACTAAAGTCTGAAGGCGGTCTGATTCTTTAATAATGACTTGGGTGTATTCGCGTAGCCCCTTTTCAGGAAGCTCAAATTCCAAAAGCTGAGCAGCGCCACGAATACCCCCCAAGGGGTTTTTAATCTCATGCGCTAAGTTACGCATTAACTGCTTATTGGCCTCCACTTGCTGCGTCACACGCTCATCACGCTCACTGCGCAACTGCTGGTCAATCGGGAACCATTCCATCAACATCAGATCCGGCTCCTCCAGCAAGGCAATTACTACATGCGCTGCAACAGCGTCATGGTGGATGGTATTTGGAAAAGCATGCAGGATCATTTCTTGGCGCTGGTCCGCCGTAACGCTGTTCGCAACCTCGTCAATCATGCTATTCAGGGCTGGGTTATCAGCAAAAAGTTCGCCCAGCAGATGGCCTACGATGGCCTTACGGGAAAGGTCGAGCGCAGACTCAGCCGCTGGATTAGCGTAAAACAAATGCTTCGTTTTGCCATCAAAAATAATGACGGCATTAGGTAGTTGATCAAGCAAGTTCGGAACAAAAGGGGCAGCCGAAGCTGCCCCTTTGAACGAATTGCGCAATACACCTGCGCTCAAGGATTACTCCTGCAATTAAAGTGAGTAGTACATGTC
>JAIXPY010000080.1 GCA_027486025.1 Burkholderiaceae bacterium | reverse complement strand
ATGGTCTTGAGCCACAGGATTGCTACCAAATTGATGGGCCAGTCAATTTACTGCGCTTATCGCAGGTGCCCGATTTAGTCGATAAGCCAGAGCTCAAATTTGCCCTATACCGCCCCAAATCCACCTTTGGACTGACCAAGCCAGGTCAGCAAGATTCTACTGATCCAGACGATTCCATCATTGAGAAAATTCGCCAGGGGGATATCTTGTTACACCACCCCTATGAGAGCTTTGAACCCGTATTACAGCTACTGCGTGAGGCCTCTATTGATCCGGATGTATTAGCCATCAAACAAACGGTTTATCGAACGGGCGATGATTCTCCAGTAATGGATGCTCTCATTCAGGCGGCACGCAATGGTAAAGAAGTAACCGTAGTTCTCGAATTATTAGCACGCTTTGATGAGCAAACGAATATTAACTGGGCCGCAAAGCTGGAAAGCGTTGGCGCCCATGTCGTTTACGGCGTAGTAGGTCATAAATGCCATGCCAAAATGCTGCTTGTGGTTCGGCGAGAAAAAAAATTGGTCGGCAGGAATAGCAAGTCGCAACTGGTTCGTTATGTGCATTTGGGCACCGGAAATTACCATCCTAAAACAGCGAAGCTGTACACCGATTTTGGTCTCATGACCTGCGATGAGTCCATTACAAACGATGTGCACTTAGTCTTTCAGCAACTCACTGGTACCGCCTTACATCTCGAGACTCGCGAGCTATGGGAATCACCCTTTACTCTGCTGGATGAACTCGTTGCGCACATTCGTGCCGAAGCAAAAGCAGCTAAAGCAGGAAAAAGGTCCCTCATCATTGCCAAAATGAATGCCTTGCTTGAGCCAACTATCATTGCAGAGCTCTATAAGGCATCCCAAGCGGGCGTTAAGATTCAATTGATTGTGCGCGGCGTTTGCGCCCTGCAACCTGGGGTCAAAGGCTTGTCCGACAACATCACCGTACACTCGATCATTGGTCGTTTTTTAGAGCATCATCGTATTTATTATTTTTATGCTGGCGGCGAAGAGCTAGTGTACCTATCGAGCGCAGATTGGATGGATCGTAACTTGCTGCGGCGCGTGGAAGTTGCATTCCCGGTCAAAGATAAAAAACTAAAACAGCGTGTGATTAAGGAGGGGCTAAAGGTGCTCCTCAAGGATAACGCTGCAGCCTGGAAAATGAATTCGGATGGCAGCTACTTGCAACTCAAGCCTCGCAAGAACCAAACTCCGTTTATTGGCCAGATGGAATTACTTCAGCATTTCGCTCAACAGGGAAAACTAAGCTAAATTGGCTACCAATACCAACTGAGCTCTCGATTTGCAGTTGGGCCTGGTGCCGACTTGCGATGTGCTTAACAATGGCCAAGCCTAGCCCAGTACCACCCGTATCGCGAGAGCGGCTCCGATCAACCCGGTAAAAGCGCTCGGTCAAACGGGGCAAATGCTCTGCACTGATTCCAGGGCCAGTATCGCGTACCGAGAAAACCCCCTGGCCTTTTGCATTTCGGTCCCACTGTACCGTGATCTCACCGCCATCCGGTGTATAGCGTATTGCATTAGAAATCAAATTGCCGAAGGCTGAGAGTATTTCTTGCTCATCACCCAAAAGCCCAACTGATGCATTGCATTCAAAATGAAACGTATGGCGCCCCTGCGATAAGGCTTCGGCATCGCCCCGCAAATAAGCAAAAACCGAGCCAAACACTGCAATTTGATTGGTGAGCGCAGGCAAGGCATTGGACTCTAAATTGGCGAGTATCAATAGATCCTCAACTAAACTCTTCATACGATGCCCTTGCAGCATCATCAACTCAAAATATTCTTTTTCTTGTTGCGGTTCTAAATCAAGACTTTGTACCGTTTCTAAAAAACCCATCATCACAGTCAGCGGCGTGCGCATTTCATGTGAAACGTTGGCCACAAAGTCACGTCGCATGGCTTCTGCCTTGCGTAAGTCCGTTACGTCCTGTGCCAATAAAAGGCGGTGGTTTTCTGCAAACGGAAAAATTTGCAAGAGCAGGCTCATATTTGAACCAGGACCCATTTTTTCAATTAATAAAGGCTCTTCAAAACGACGTAAACTGAGGTATTGAACGAAATCCGGGTTACGCAAGATATAGTTAATTCGCTGCAAAGCATCCCGCTTAAAACTGAGACCAAAGAAACGTTCGGCTATGGAATTACACCACTCAATCTGATCTTGATTGTCGAGCATAACGATGCCATTCGGCGACGCCTGAAAGGCTTCAATAAAACGTTGGTGTTGCCGCTCTACATCAACAATACGCTTTTTAGTTGTAAGCGCTGCCCGCTGCAGACGGAAAAATACATCCTCCAAGTAGCCAAAGGCAGGCGGTAAATTTTCGACCTCGTCGGCCTGGAGATACTTTTTTAATCTTGCCGACTGGATGTAAAAGTAAGCCAATGGCAGTGCCAAAATGCTTAAACTAATCCCAAAAGCAAGCCAGTTACCCAAGATTGAGTGCGTAACCCCATACAGAAGGACTGCAAAGGCCAAAATGAAGGTAAAACGGGTAATCGCAACAAACATAGCGACATCTTAGAGCATGCTTCTAAAGAAGCCTAAAATAACCATTAAGCGGGATCAGGTTTCGACTGGATTTTTGGTAATACGATACCCACTGCCGCGGACAGTTTCAACAAAGCGGTCGCAGTCGTATGGGGATAAAGAGGCTCTTAAACGCTTAATATGCACATCCACGGTTCGCTCTTCAATATAGGCATCATTACCCCATATATTGTCTAAAAGATGAGTACGGGAGTGCACTCGCTCTGGATTAGACATCAGAAATTGCATCAAGCGAAACTCGGTTGGGCCCAAAGCAATATTTTTTGGGTCTGAATTAGGGATGGCTATGGTTAATCGATGCGATACGGAGTCAAGCTGCATTGGCCCAAGAGACAGGACTTTCTGCTCTGGAACGAGCGGAGAATGGCGACGCAATAGGGCTTTTACACGTGCAGCCAACTCTTTGGGAGAAAAGGGCTTGGTAACGTAATCATCCGCTCCCGCATCAAGCCCCACGACCTTATCGCCCTCCTCACCCTTCGCCGTTAACATCAAAATTGGCAGGGATTGGGATGCAGGATTAGCACGTAACTCTTTGGCAAATTGAACACCGGATTTGCCAGGCAACATCCAATCCAAGATGATCAAATCAGGTGAAATACTACGCATCATAAAAAGGGCCTCATCAGCCTGAAAGGCTCTGGCGACTGTAAAGCCAGCGTGCGTCAAATTGATAGAGATGAGCTCAGCAATCGACGGCTCATCCTCCACAATCAAAATCAGTTGGGCCATAGATCAGCTATTGGCTTCGCGGATCACATTATCTTGAGGCGTATGCCGAATATCAGAACCCTTCACAATGTAGATAACAAACTCAGCAATATTCTTGGCGTGATCACCAATGCGCTCAATTGCTTTCGCAATGAATAATAAATCGAGGCCAGTGGAAATCATCTTGGGATCTTCGGCCATATACGTAATTAACTTACGCACAAATCCGCGAAACTCCTCATCAATCTGCTTATCGTCCTGAACTACTTTGACTGCGGCGACGGCATCGAGACGGGCAAAACAATCTAAACTTTGACGCAATAGATCAATTGCCATCTGACCTGAAAGCTTGATTTCAGCTGCATTAATTTTGTAGTTGGCCGACTCTTCAATTACGCGTCGTGAACGCTTGGCTACTCGCTCGGCTTCATCACCAGCGCGTTCTAAGTTGGTAATCGCCTTTGAAATCGCCATTACTAAGCGTAAATCACGGGCAATAGGCTGGCGACGGGCTATCAACTCAACGCATGCAGAGTCAATTTCTACCTCGATCGCATTAACCGATTTCTCACGCTCAATCACTTCATTGCATAAATCAACATTAAGCTCAGTAAAACCGCGCATGGCAGTCTCAACCTGCTGCTCAACCAAACCACCCATTTGTAGCAGCTGGGCGCATAAAGAATTGAGGTCTTCATCAAATTGGGATGATAGGTGTTTATCTGGCATGTAATCTCCTAATTAGCCGAAACGGCCTGTAATATAGTCTTCAGTTTCTTTGCGCTTGGGCTTGATAAATAACTCATCGGTCTTACCATACTCCATTAACTCTCCTAAATACATGTAGGCCGTAAAATCGGAGCATCGAGCAGCCTGCTGCATATTGTGCGTCACAATCGCAATGGTGTACTCTTTTTTTAGCTCATTAATCAATTCTTCGATCTTTGCCGTTGAAATCGGATCAAGCGCCGAGGTTGGTTCATCCAGTAACACGACTGATGGCTTAACAGCCACACTGCGAGCAATACACAAACGCTGCTGCTGACCACCCGATAGGGACAAACCACTTTGATTCAGCTTGTCTTTTGCCTCATTCCACAGCGCCGCCTTACTCAGAGCCCACTCCACTCGCTCATCCATTTCTGCTTTAGACAGGCGCTCGTACAGGCGCACACCAAAGGCAATGTTTTCATAAATCGACATCGGAAACGGGGTTGGTTTCTGAAAAACCATGCCAATGCGGGAACGCAATAAGTTCACATCGCTATCCGCAGCCAAAATGTTCTCGCCATAAAAGCTAATCTGCCCTTCAGCACGCTGACCAGGATATAAGTCATACATTCGGTTGAGGGTACGCAAGAGCGTCGATTTGCCACAGCCCGATGGCCCAATAAAGGCAGTGACTTTACGCTCAATAATATCGAGATTAATATCTTTCAGGCCCTTAAAGCTGCCGTAAAAGAAGTTTAAATTACGGACCTCAATGGCATTCTTGGATACGCCTGCACCTTCGCGATCGGCTACTGCCGCATCCGCCTCAGCCGAACCCGCATGCATTACTGTTCTCATCATTGTCATACTTTTACCTTTTCGCGAAACACAACCCGTGCCAGAATAT
>JAIXPY010000166.1 GCA_027486025.1 Burkholderiaceae bacterium | reverse complement strand
GGAGGGGGACTCGAACCCCCACACCATTTCTGGCGTCAGGACCTAAACCTGGTGCGTCTACCAATTTCGCCATCCTCGCGAATACCGCAGACAATACCCTGCTTAAACTTCACTCTAAGGGGTCGATTCTACAATGATCAAGGGTTTAGACTGGTTTAAAGCCGTATTTGAGGATCAGAGGAATCTGACTTAGGCTAGATAAACCAATGCAACGGCATGGACTGCAATCCCCTCGCCTCGCCCAAGATGCCCTAATAATTCATTGGTTTTTGCTTTTAGATTGACTTGATTGACCGCGACGCCCAGGTCAGCCGCGATGCACGTCCGCATTTCTGGCAAAAAGCCTGCCAGTTTGGGTTGTTGGCAAATGATCGTAGCATCGACGTTGCCGACGAGGTAGCCAGCCTCCGTAACGCACTCCAGGGCTCGCCTGAGCAAAATGCGGCTATCCATGTTTTTAAATTGCGGATCGTTATCTGGAAAAAGCTGTCCAATGTCATTCAGGCCAGCAGCGCCCAGCAAGGCATCGGTCAAGGCATGCAATAAGGCATCGGCATCGGAATGACCCAGCAATCCTTTTCCATATGGGACCTTGACGCCACCCAAAATCAGTGGGCGCCCCTCCACTAAGGCGTGGACATCGTAGCCCTGACCAATTCGAAATGGTGGTCCGTTTTGTTCTGCGGGGTGTCCTGAAGCCATTCTTTCTCCTGCTTTCATCGAGTATTAGGCATTCTGTTGACGAAGTACAAGTTCCATCAGCTCCCAGTCTGCTTGTTGCGTAACCTTAAAATTACGTGTTGAGCCCTTGATTAATAAAGGTTTTCCACCCAAACGTTCGACCGCGCTAGCCTCATCCGTCACATCTGCGCGATCCGAAACGGCGCTTTCCAGTGCGGCGTATAAGTCTGCAAGCCGAAACATTTGAGGGGTTTGCGCTTGCCAAATGGAATCCCGCGAAATCGTGCTCTCAATCCACTCGCCGCTTGGCGCACTCTGTTTTAGGGTGTCTGCAACCGGCATGGCCAAGATGCCGCCATGCAATGGGTTTCCAGAATCCGCATCCAAGACACCATGAATTAAATCGTGAATAGCACCAGACGTAATGCCCGGCCTAGCTGCGTCATGGACCAAAATCCAATCTTCACCCGGCAGATCAGCTTCCAGCATTGCCCGCAGGGTATTCAATACCGTTTCTTGTCGCGTTGGGCCACCGGTTGGCAGAAAGTAGTTGGGCTTGCTATTAAGTAAGGCGCTATTGCTCTCTTGAAATGCACCGAAATCACCAGATGCGTGCATGCTGGGGCTGACCCCAACCCAAATCGACTCAATCTCTGGCGTCGCAATTAGCGCCTCAAGCGCATACGCCAGCATGGGCTTGCCTGCTAGTACGCGAAGCTGCTTGGGAACTGCGCCACCCAAACGAGATCCAGTACCGGCGGTCGGCAAAATCGCATGGCATGAAGAAAGAATATTGCGCATGTCTGATTCTATAATGAGGAGAGATGTCAGCCGTAACAAATCAAGCGCCCCCCATACCTGCTCCGCGGGCTGGGCAGCGCTTTACCTTTTCCGGCCTGGTGGGCTCTGCTGACGCCGCCCTAATTGCTCAATCCGCTCTTTGGCACCGGGCTGATTTTTCCGTCATGGTGGTGTTTTGCGCTCAAGCACAAGAAGCGCAGCGCCTCTTAGAAGAAATCCCTGCTTTCGCTCCCCAGTTAAAAACACGGCTGCTGCCTGATTGGGAGATTCTTCCCTACGACCATTTTTCGCCCCATCAGGATTTGGTCTCCGAGCGCCTCGCCACCCTCTATGAAATGCTGGCGGATACCTGTGACATTGTTTTAGTGCCAGTCACTACCGCACTGCAACGGCTGGGGCCGCCTGAATTCTTATCCGGCCACACTTTTTTCTTTCGGCAAGGCGATCGCCTCAACGAAAGCGCCCTACGACTGCAGTTGCAGCAAGCTGGCTATGACCCAGTCAGCGCCGTAATGCGCCCTGGCGAGTACAGTGTACGGGGCGGACTGATTGATTTATTCCCTATGGGATCTGCTCTGCCGTATCGATTGGATTTATTCGGCGATGAAATTGAGCAAATACGCGCGTTTGATCCCGATACGCAACGCAGTTTGTACCCCGTGAAAGAAATTCGCCTGCTGCCGGGCCATGAGTTTCCTTTTGACGATGGGGCGCGCACCGCGTTTCGCAATCGCTGGCGTGAAGTATTTGAGGGTGACCCAACCCGTTGCTCCATTTATAAAGATGCCAACTTGGGTATCCCGAGTGCGGGCATTGAATCCTATTTGCCCCTCTTTTTTGACGAGTCTGCCACCCTATTTGATTACTTCCCGCGCTCGGGTGATCCGGTTTGGCTCGTTACCGTCGGGGATGCAGAAGAGGCAATACGCAGCTTTTGGAAAGATACCGAGCAACGGTATGCATTCTTAAAGCACGACTTAGATCGCCCAATACTCCCACCAAAATCACTCTTCTTAGACGTTGATCAATTTTTTAGTCTTTCAAAGCTTAGTGCGCGTCTTGTACTCAATCGCAACGGCATTGTTTCGAATGTGGAAGCGAACGAGCCGCCCCAGTTTTTATCGGTGCCAGACGTGGGCATTCACCGCCGTGACCATGATCCGATCGGACGACTACGCAATCAGGTTGCAGAAGCTCATCGCCGCATTGTGATTTGCTGCGATAGCGCGGGTCGCCGTGAATCTATTCGCGCACTCTTGGATGAAAGCAATGCGGTACTAGGCAATGGCGGCGGAATTCTTTATCCGCTTCAGCCAGTACTTCTGGATGATTTAGCCACCTTTGTTAAAGGTACGGCGCCCTTCGCCTTGGTTGTCTCCCCACTCTTAAATGGCTTTGATTGGCCCAGTCAGGGCCTTCTCTTTATTACGGAGGCAGAGTTATTTACGCTCACCACGCGTCAGCGGCGTAAAGATAGTAGTAAGGAGGCGAGCGATCCCGACATGCTCTTTAAGGATTTGGCGGAGCTCAAGATCGGCGATCCAGTAGTGCATGTGGAACATGGCATTGGTCGCTACCAAGGTTTGGTGTTACTTAACCTAGCCCCTCCAAAAGAAGCGCCCATTTTCGAAGAATTTTTGCATCTCATTTACGCGAACAACGCCACCTTATATGTGCCAGTGCATCAACTACAACTGGTTACGCGCTATGCTGGCGCAGACCCGGATTCGGCGCCACTGCATCAATTGGGCTCAGGACAATGGGATAAGGCCAAACGTAAGGCAGCTCAACAAATTCGCGATACTGCCGCTGAGTTATTGAGCCTCTATGCTGCCCGGGCAATACGCCAGGGGCATGCATTTGAGTATTCAGCGCACGATTACGCTGCCTTTGCCGAAAGCTTTGGCTTTGAAGAAACGCCGGATCAAGCCAATGCCATTGCAGCAGTGATTGGCGATATGACGAGTGGTACGCCAATGGATCGCTTGGTGTGCGGCGATGTGGGATTCGGCAAAACCGAGGTTGCGTTGCGGGCTAGTTTTATTGCAGTCATGGGTGGTAAGCAAGTAGCGATACTCGCGCCAACCACCCTACTCGCTGAGCAGCATGTCGCTACTTGGAAAGACCGCTTTGCCGACTGGCCAGTGCGCATCGTAGAGCTGTCGCGCTTTAGAACCACCAAAGAAATCAATTCCGCCTTGCAAGCCATTGCAAATGGTGAGGCCGATATCGTCATTGGTACGCATAAATTGCTTTCGAAAGAAACGCAGTTTGCACGTTTAGGTCTAGTGATCGTCGATGAAGAGCACCGCTTTGGGGTGCGTCAAAAAGATGCGCTCAAAGCATTGCGGGCTGAAGTTGATATTTTGACCCTCACCGCCACTCCGATTCCAAGAACATTGGGAATGGCCATGGAAGGATTACGGGAGTTTTCTGTCATCGCAACCGCACCGCAAAAGCGCCTTGCAATAAAGACCTTTGTGCGACGTGAAGGCGATGGCGTCGTGCGTGAGGCAGTACTGCGCGAAATTAAACGCGGTGGACAGGTCTACTTTTTACACAATGAAGTAGAAACAATTGAGAATCGCCGCCATGCTTTGCAAACCTTGATCCCAGAGGCGCGCATTAGTGTTGCGCATGGGCAAATGCATGAACGTGAGCTGGAATCCGTCATGCGGGAGTTTGTAACGCAGCGAAGCAATATCTTGCTCTGCACCACCATCATTGAGACCGGCATCGATGTGCCCACAGCGAACACCATTATCATGCACCGCGCCGATAAATTTGGCTTAGCACAACTGCATCAGTTGCGTGGCCGCGTTGGCCGATCGCATCACCAGGCATACGCATATTTATTAGTACCCGATCCAGAAGCCCTGAGCAAGCAAGCCAAGCTCCGGCTGGATGCGATTCAGGCAATGGAAGAATTAGGCTCCGGTTTTTATCTAGCGATGCATGATTTAGAAATCCGGGGTGCGGGTGAAGTCCTGGGCGATAAACAATCGGGCGATATTCATGAAATCGGATTTCAGCTCTATACCGAAATGCTCAATCGCGCAGTCAAATCCCTGCGCAGCGGAAAAGAGCCTGATTTGTTGGCGCCACTGCAGGTCACGACCGATGTCAATTTAGGCGTTCCAGCATTGTTGCCGGAAGATTATTGCCCCGATGTGCATGAGCGTCTATCGCTGTATAAACGCTTTGCGGGAGCCTCGGACTTTTCCGAGTTAATGGGTTTGCGCGAGGAGTTAGTCGATCGCTTTGGTGATCTGCCGGATCCCGCCAAATCCTTTTACGAAACCCATCGCCTGCGTCTTGAAATGAGTGGTTTTGGCATCAAGAAAATTGATGCTGGGCCAACCGCCATTCAGATAACCTTCATTCCCAATCCTCCGATTGATTCGCTGCGCATCATTCAGTTGGTGCAATCGAATAAACAGGTTTTACTCAACGGCCAAGATCGTCTCAAGGTATTGCCCCAAAAAGCGGGTGACTTTGATAAATTAGAGCAGCGCTTAGATCAAATACGTCGGCTTTTAAAGCACCTGAATGCATCCGCAACAATGGCGAGCGCATAAATCAGTGGATACCCTAAAAAAGCCATCCCTTTATGAATCCAAATTCGCTTACTATGGTTCTATGAGTAACCCGCTATGAGTCTTGGTCAAATTATTGTTGTGCTATCCACGGCCCCGATCGACCGAGGGCTATCGAATGTTTTAGGTAATGTCGCAACCAATTTAGGCCTATCTTTAAAGCCCTTTGGTAATCAGGGCAGTATCGTCGCAGGCAATACGCATGCTCAGCGCTGGCAAGTATCACGTGAACTTGCTCCAAGTGAACGCGATGCCTTTCGTAAGCTGGCTTCCACCCTGAGTCTTGACTTAGCCTTTTTAGCACCCTCCTTTAACCCTACTCGCCTTCGCATTTTGGCGATGGATATGGACTCCACCTTAATCAATATTGAGTGCATTGATGAGATTGCCGATTATGCTGGCAAGAAAGCGGAGGTAGCAGCAATTACCGAGGCTACCATGCGCGGCGAAATTGCCAACTTTAGTGAAAGCTTGCGCCGCCGTGTTGCACTGCTTCAAGGTGTTTCAGAATCGGTACTCGAGGCAGTTTACCGAGAACGACTCCGGCCTAATCCGGGTGCTAGTGAATTGCTCGCCGCTGCCAATGCAGCCGGTTTACATACCCTACTGGTTTCAGGTGGCTTTACTTTTTTTACGCAGCGCATGCAGCGTGATCTCGGTTTTACAGAAACCCACGCCAATACCTTAGAAATTCTGGATGGCAAATTAACCGGTGTAGTGCTCGGCGATATCGTCAATGCAAGTGGCAAGGCGATGCATGTAAAAAATGCCTGCAAGGCCCTTAGCTGCAAAAAATCTGCGGTTATTACCATCGGTGATGGCGCTAATGATTTGCTGATGATGGATGGATCGGGCCTCAGCATTGCTTACCGCGCCAAGCCCATCGTCAAAGAAAAAGCCGACGCGGCATTTGACCGAGTCGGCTTAGACGCCACATTGGCGTTAATTGCGCAATAAGTTTACGGACTCGTTTTACCCAGCTTACAGCCGCTCGAATACCACCGCAATGCCTTGACCGCCACCAATACACATGGTGACCAAAGCGTACTTACCATTCACCCTCTGCAGTTCATGAATCGCTTTGGTTGCAATCGCAGCGCCTGAGCAACCAATCGGATGACCCAGCGCAATCGCACCGCCATTCACATTGGTCTTTGCGGGATCCAATCCGAGGCCTTTGGTAACCGCTAAAGCCTGAGCAGCAAACGCCTCATTCGATTCAATCACATCGATTTGATCCAGCTTTAATCCGGCGCGCGTCAATGCAATTTTGGATGCAGGAATGGGGCCCTCGCCCATGATGTGATTGGGCACACCAGCAACAGCGTAGGACACTAAGCGGGCAATCGGCTTTTGACCGGCTTTCGCAGCAGCATCAGCGGCAGCCAATACAAAGAAGGCTGCGCCATCGTTAATGCCAGACGCATTACCTGCAGTGACGGTACCGCCCTCTTTTTTGAAAACCGCCTTCATCTTGCCGAGCGTTTCCATAGTGGTATCGGGCTTGCAATGCTCATCCGTATCAAACACCACATCGCCCTTGCGGGACTTAATCGTAATGGGAACAATTTGGGACTTGAAGCGACCTTCTTTAATGGCAACGGCGGCCCTGCGGTGAGACTCCACCGCAAACGCATCTTGCTCCTCACGCGTCAACTTCCATTTTTCAGCGAGGTTTTCTGCAGTCACACCCATATGTCCGACGCCAAATGGATCGGTTAACACAGCAACCATGAGATCGATCATTTTGGTATCGCCCATGCGTGCACCGCTGCGCATTGCAGGTGATCCATACATGCCGCGTGACATCACTTCAACGCCGCCGCCAACGCCGTAGTCGCAATCATTGAGCATGATGGCCTGCGAGGTCGTAACAATGGCTTGCAAGCCAGAGCTGCACAGACGATTTAAAGACATCGCTACCGACTCCATTGGCAAGCCTGCCTGAATCGAGGCAACGCGCGCAACGTAGGCATAGCGACTATCTGTCGGAATGGTATTGCCGACCGTAACGTAATTGATATCTTGGGGATTAACGCCGGACCGTACCACCGCTTCTTTCATGACGATGCCGCCAAGTTCGGATGGCTCCATGCTGCTCAGACTCCCATTGAAGGCGCCAATGGCAGAACGGACCGCACTTAATACAACGACTTCACGACTCATAGTAATCCCCCTTAAATTAAGCATTGCATCTGGAAAGCATTCTTCTCTAATGGCTTTTTACCTGATTGCCTACAATTGAGCAATTAGGTCGTGCCCCTGTGTATCTACGATTGTTCCGCGCACAAAATCCCCCACCCGATAGCGCTTGGACGGCTTACTGACTGGCAAAATCCGTACGATTCCGTCAATTTCCGGGGCATCGCCCGCAGTGCGGCCAATTCCACCGGATTCGCTGACATGGTCAACCAAGATCGGCATGCGTTGACCTACCCGACTTTTAAGCCGATTAACTGAAATTGCTTCGGCTTTAGCCATAAAGCGGGCCTGGCGCTCATCCCGAATCGATTGATCCAAGGCGCCTTCCAGTGCATTGGCTGTGGCACCTGCCACCGGAGAATAGGCAAAACATCCCGCCCGATCAATTTGTGCTTGATCTAAAAAATCCAGCAAATAGCTAAATTCTTCTTCGGTTTCCCCCGGGAATCCCGCAATGAAGGTACTGCGGATCACTAACTCAGGGCAAGTTGCACGCCATGCCTGAATCCGATCTAAATTGCGTTCGCCACTGGCAGGACGCTTCATGCGTTTTAGCACATCGGGATGGGCATGCTGCAATGGAATATCAAGGTAAGGCAAGAGCCCATAACCGTGCTCTTTAAACTCGGCCATGATCGGCAATACGTCATCAACATGCGGATAAGGATAAACGTAATGCAAGCGTACCCACGCTTGATGTTCACGCGCAATTTGATTAAGGGCACTAACTAAATCCAGCATCTTTGTTTTGAGTGGCTTGCCATCCCAAAAACCCGTACGGTATTGCACATCAACGCCATAGGCGCTGGTATCTTGCGACACAACGAGTAGCTCCTTGACGCCGGATTCAAATAGGCGCTTTGCTTCAAGAAGGACTTCGCCAATCGGCCGAGACACCAAATCACCACGCATACTGGGAATGATGCAAAACGTACAGCGGTGGTTGCAGCCTTCCGATATCTTTAAATAGGCGTAATGTTTCGGCGTGAGCTTGACGCCGATGGGCGGCAACAAATCGGTAAACGGATTGTGGGGCTTCGGTAAATGCAAATGAATTGCCTGCATCACTTCGGCCGTGGCATGGGGCCCGGTCACCGCAAGTACTTTGGGATGAATGCTTTTAATTAAATCAGAGCCATCATCATTTTTACGCGCGCCAAGGCAGCCCGTCACGATCACCTTGCCGTTCTCAGATAAGGCTTCCCCGATGGCTGCAAGGGACTCTTCGACAGCAGAATCAATAAAGCCACAGGTATTGACTACTACCAGGTCAGCGCCCGAATAGTCTTTAGCGGTCTCATAGCCCTCCGCACTCAATTGCGTGAGTATGAGCTCTGAATCAACCAGCGCCTTAGGACATCCTAAGGAAACAAAACCAACCTTGCCCGCCACAACTAGTCGTTTTCTTTTTTAGGCGTGGGGGGTGTAAAAGGAAATCCCTTAAACATACTTTGCGAACTTTGCATCTGCTCTTGCATCTTCATAAACAGATCTTTGCTCTGCTCCATGTAGTTGCCCATGAGGCCCTGCATCATCGGATTCTGCATATTCATGGCTTGCGCCCATGCATCCGCTCCGCCGGTAACGCCTTTGGATTGATCATTTAGGGTCCCATGAATATCAACAAAGGATTGCATGGTTTTTTCCAAGTAATTACCCATGAGGCCTTGCATGGAGTTGCCATAAAAACGAATAATTTGCGATAGCATCTGTGAAGAAAAGACCGGAGAGCCGCAGGCCTCTTCTTCCAAGATGATTTGCATCAAAATATTGCGCGTCAGATCGTCTTCAGTTTTGGCATCGACCACTTTGAATGCCTCATTTGCCATCACCAAGCCTTTGATATCGACCAAGGTCACATACGTGCTGGTTTGCGTATCGTAAAGGCGGCGATTAGGATACTTCTTAATCAGCCGCTCTTCACCCGCTCGTTTTGTTCTGGTTGCCATATCCCCAATCCTCCGCACTACATAAATGCCATAAACGACAGTTTAGCTCCAGAATTATCCGGTATGGATGCCGCCGTTGAGGGAGAAATCGGCTCCGGTAGCAAATGCGGCGTCATCTGAAGCGATATAGGCGCACATTGAAGCGATTTCATCGGGGGTTCCCAGGCGTTTTACTGGGATGGCGGCAACAATCTTTTCGAGCACATCCGGCCGAATTGCCTTGACCATATCGGTTGCAATATAGCCAGGGGAGACCGTATTAATCGTAACCCCTTTTCCGGCTACTTCTTGCGCCAAGGCCATCGTGAAGCCATGTAAGCCGGCTTTAGCGGTGGAGTAATTGGTCTGCCCAAACTGCCCTTTTTGGCCGTTGACGGAGGAAATATTGATGACCCGACCCCAGTTGTTGTCAATCATGCCTTCGATCACTTGCTTGGTGACGTTAAACAAAGAATTGAGGTTAGTGTCGATGACCGCCTTCCAGTCCTCTGGCGTCATTTTACGAAAGACGCTATCCCGTGTAATGCCGGCATTGTTGACCAAAATATCAACACGGCCCACCTCGGCTTTGACTTTGTCGAATGCCGCTACAGTCGATGCCCAATCTGACACATTGCCTTCAGAAGCGATGAAGTTATAGCCCAGATCTTTTTGCTCGCCAAGCCAACGCTCGCGGCGCGGGGAATTCGGGCCACAGCCGGCAATAACCAAATGCCCTTTTTTAGACAATCGCTGGCAAATTGCGGTACCAATTCCGCCCATACCACCTGTTACATAAGCAATTCGTTGTGACATCGTATTACCCTCTTTTCTTTGTATGTGCTGCGTCTTAATAGGTATTGCATTGATTGATACTGATTACTTAATTTGATTCGTCCACTTTTTCTTTGACATACTTACCTGGGGCTGCTATCCCTTTTTTATACTTTGCATTACCGAAGGTACTGCTCGCCTTCACTTGCTTGCCGCCAAATTGGGCAAGCCATTCGGTGTAATCTGGCCACCAACTGCCACGAACATCTTTAGCGCCTGCAAGCCAATCTTCTGCCTTGGCTGGTAATTTGGAATTGACCCAGTAGTGGCGTTTATTTTTTGCGGGCGGATTAATCACGCCAGCAATATGACCGGATGCGCCCAGTACAAATCGGTTCTCGCCTTTTAGAATTTGAGTCGACCGATAGCCACTGTGCCACGGAACAATATGGTCATCATGCGATGCATAAATGTAAGCCGGGCAATCAATCAACGAAAGATCAACTTTTTCGCCGCACACCTTCAGCTTACCGGGCTTCACTAATTCATTTTGCAAGTAGGTATGGCGCAAATACCAGCAGTACATCGCGCCCGGCAGATTGGTGGAGTCACCGTTCCAATACAGTAAATCAAATGGCGGCGGTGAATTGCCTTTGAGGTAATTTTCAACCACGTAGTTCCACACCAAATCATTGGGGCGTAAAAAGGAGAAGGTGTTACCAAGGTCCAGCCCAGACATCAAACCAAACTGGCCTTGCTCGCCGCCGATGGTATTTTCTCGAAGCTTAACGGTGTCCTCATCAACAAAAATATCTAAGATTCCAGTATCACTAAAGTCGAGCAAGGTAGTTAACAAGGTTAGGCTGGCAACTGGCTTTTGTTTGCGCGCCGCTAATACTGCCAAGGCATTGCTCACCAAGGTTCCGCCGACACAAAAGCCCAGCAGATTAATCTGATCTAGACCGCCGATCTCTTTCGTTACCTCGATGGCTTTAATGACGCCATCGCCAATGTAATCATCCCAGGTCACTTTGGCCATCGATTTGTCCGGATTCTTCCATGACACTAAAAAGACCGTGTGGCCCTGACTCACCATGTAGCGTACTACCGAGTTATCGGGCTGCAAATCGAGGATGTAGTATTTATTAATGCACGGCGGCACCATCAAAAACGGCCGCTCAAATACGGTTTCAGTGAGCGGCTTGTATTGAATCAGCTCAAACAAGTGATTGCGAAAAACCACAGCACCTTCGGTGGTGGCCAAATTTTTGCCAATCTCAAAAGCCGTTTCATCGGTTTGCGAGACTTTGCCTTTTTTTAAATCACCCAGTAAATTTAAAATACCGTTTTGTATCGATTGTCCTTGCGAGCTGATGATGTGCTCGAGCACTTCTGGATTGGTCGCCATGAAATTCGATGGTGAAAGTGCATCCACCATCTGCAGCGTACTGAACAGAATGCGCTGCTTGCTTTTTGAATCGGTCTCTACAGCCTCAGCCAATTCCATTAGATGCTTGGAGTTCAGCAAATACATTCCAGCAATGGCTTTGCTCCATGGCGATTGCCATGCGTTGCCAGAAAAACGTCGGTCCTTAATCTCAAGGGCGCCTGGATTACTAACGTAAGCGGCTAATTCCGTCATGTAATGCTGCTGAATTTCGGATAAGCGCTCAGGCGGAATTAAGGCCATGTGTTGCGGTGCCAAACTTGGCGACTTCCCAGACGGTATTCCAGTAAACATACTTTTCTCTATTCTCAACCAGGCAGGCCGTACCGGCTTGCCGCACATACCCATTCTCGTTTGAATGGGGCGCAAGGGTTATAAGCACTAACCCTAGCCCTAGAGCTTATACCTTGGACTAACGGCGCCAGATAAAAGCGGCAAATCGCCCAGAAAGACCATCGCGGCGATGGGAGAAAAAGTTGGTTTGATCGCGAACTGTGCAGAATTCCCCACCATAAACGTGGGTCAGGCCTTTGCTCTGAAGGCGCTGCCGAGCCAGTAGGTATAGGTTGGCCCAATACTTGCCGGGCTTGCCATCGATTGCCGCAAATGCCTCAGCAGGACTCGGAACGGCGTGCTTTTGGGCATGCTCGTGAAAAGCAGCATGCACCTCCTCCCCCACCTCAAAAGCGCTTGGGCCAATCGCCGGACCAAGCCAGGCAAGGTATTGATCGCCATCGCTTAGCCCTGTTTTTGCCTGCATTGCATCCACGGTATTTTCGAGGACACCGTCCAATAAGCCACGCCAGCCCGCATGGGCGGCACCAATCACCCGTCCATCAGGGCTGCTGATCAAGACCGGCAAGCAATCAGCAGCCATCACCGTAAGAACAGTATTGGCTTTGCTAGTCACCGCTGCGTCAGCCTCAATGACCTCTTCAGCTGGAACCAAATCGGCATCCCAAACCCGAGTGCCATGGACCTGCCTTAGCCATACCGGCTCGGCCGGGAGCAAAGCCCGCACACGAGCGCGATTTTCACTGACGGCAGCGGCCTCATCGTTGACATAGCGACCTAAGTTAAGGCTATCAAATGGCGCTTTGCTAACGCCTCCAGCCCGGGTCGTACAAAAGGCTCCAATCTGAGGTGAAGCGATCCAATTCGGAATAAGTACCCGAAGCCCATCTCTAGTTTGAAATTGACTGTTGTACTCGCTCATGATGCAGGAGGCGTTTCTAGTTTTGGCTCGTCTGGCAAATCCGCAGCGCTCATCCCCACGTCTGGCAATAAAGCCATGAGATCGTCTGGCGGCAGACGGTACCACTGGATTGCTTGATTGTTTCCCGGATGAATCAGGCTTAAGGCGTAGGCATGCAATGCTTGTCGCTGCAATGGCAACTCTTTGGCCACATTCGGCACTTTCTTGCGATAAACCGGATCACCCAAGAGGGGAAATCCCAAGGATTCCAAATGTACCCGAATTTGATGGGTACGTCCGGTTTCCAGGCGGCACTCCAAAAGCGATACTGGCGCTTGTGCAAAGTGGCCATTGGCCAGTCGACGGTAGAGCGTAACTGCAGGCTTACCTTGAATTGAATGCACTGCCATTTTGAGCCGGTCGCGTTGATCACGCGCCACCATGGCTTGTATTTTTCCCTGTGCTGCAGGCGTTCCCCATACCCAAGCTAAATAGCGGCGTCCCACTGTACGCTCTTGTAATTGGCGTACTAATGCTGTTTGCGCCAGATCGGTCCGCGCCACCACCATCAGGCCCGATGTCTCTTTATCGAGGCGATGCACAATACCGGCACGCGGCAACTGCGCGAGCTCCGGGTAGCGAAATAACAAACCATTTAGCAATGTTCCCGACCAATTGCCGGCAGCAGGATGGACCACTAAGCCTGCAGGTTTATTAATCACAATCAAGCTAGCATCCTCATGCACCACATCAAGGGGAATATCCTCCGCCTGAAACGCAAATTGTTCAGGCATTTCTTGGGGATAGACTTTGACACTCTCGCCGCCCCGCAAAAGGTAACGGGCTCGCGTGACCTTGCCGTCTACGGTCACCGCCCCTGCCTCAACCCAGGTTTTTAAGCGATTTCGGGAATAATCAGGCAAAGCACCTGCCAAAACCTTATCTAGACGCTCGCCAGACGCCTCCCACGGAATTTCTAGGGCAATGAAATCCTCTTCATCGATATAATCAATTGGATTCGAATCAGGAGTTTTCGGCAATGCCACGCTTGAAGTACCCATATGTAGTTATAGCCGACAGTGTAAGGCCTACCAAGGTAAGCCTAAATGCTTTGCCATTCACGTCTCGCATCAACTCCTTCCTGCTCGGCCTTGCTTTGCTTGCCACCTTGTTAATCAGTGGCTGTGCTAGCGATGGCAATAAAGATGAGACGGATGGCTGGTCTGAGACCAAGCTCTACAGCGAGGCTACGGAAAAACTCAAAGACAATGATTTTGCAAAATGCGGAAGCTACTTTGAAAAACTCGAGGCGCGATTCCCCTTTGGTCCTTATTCGCAACAAGCGCAAATTAATGCAGCTTACTGTTACTGGAAAGCAAGCGAACAAGCTCAAGCCTTAGTAGCGGTTGATCGCTTCATCAAGCTCCACCAAGGCAGTCCAAATCTTGATTACGCTTTCTACCTTAAAGGCTTAATTACCTTTAACGATGATCTGGGATTTTT
>JAIXPY010000140.1 GCA_027486025.1 Burkholderiaceae bacterium | reverse complement strand
GTACTGGGCATTGCTCCCCTCATTGGCGCGCAAACCAACCGACCTGCCTTGATGAATTTAGCGAGACCGTCCGCTATTGCACTCTTTTTATGGGTGACCGTCTCCTATATCTGCCTCGTTATCTCGTTTATCAACAATGACTTTAGCGTGCTCAATGTGGCACAAAACTCCAACTCTGCCCTGCCATTGATGTATCGCATCGGCGCTTCTTGGGGCAGCCATGAGGGCTCGATTTTATTGTGGTGCTTCATGATGGCAGGCTGGACGATTGCCGTTGCTGTTTTTTCAAAGCACCTACCAATCAAAATGATTTCGCGCATACTCGGTGTACTGGGCTTACTCAATATCGGCGTGCTCTTGTTTACCTTGCTTACATCCAATCCACTGGATCGGATGTTGCCTGCAGCATTAGAGGGCAAAGACCTCAATCCCTTGCTACAAGATCCCGGCATGATTATTCATCCGCCATTTTTATACATGGGTTACGTTGGCTCTGCAGTCGCCTTTGCATTTGCAATTGCAGCCCTGCTCTCCGGCCGGCTTGATGCGGCATGGGCAAGATGGTCAAGGCCATGGGTCACATCGGCATGGTGCTTTTTAACCATCGGTATTGCACTTGGCAGCGCATGGGCTTACTACGAACTCGGCTGGGGCGGCTGGTGGTTTTGGGATCCGGTTGAGAATGCCTCCTTCATGCCTTGGCTGGTTGGTACCGCATTGATTCACTCGCTGGCCGTCACTGAAAAACGCGGTGGTTTCAAAATGTGGACTGCCCTCTTGGCAATCCTAGCTTTTTCACTTTCGCTGCTGGGCACTTTCTTGGTTCGTTCCGGCGTTATCACTTCGGTTCATGCTTTTGCTACTGATCCAAAGCGCGGTATTTTTATTCTGGGTTTCTTGGCCCTGGTAGTTGGCGGTTCACTATTGCTGTTTGCATGGCGCGCGCCCAAAGCCAATATTGGCGGTGATTTTGGTACCGTGTCACGCGAGAGTATGTTGCTGAGTAATAACGTCCTACTCTTGGTAGCAACCGCAGCGGTCCTGCTTGGCACCTTATACCCGATGCTGCTCGACGCCCTGGATCTAGGCAAGATCTCGGTAGGCGTTCCCTACTTTGAGGCGGTATTTGTTCCACTGATGACACCGGCACTCTTCTTAATTGGCATTGGTCCCATCTCACGCTGGCGTCAATCCCCCGTAATTGATTTAGCGCATAAATTAAAGTGGGCTGCCGCGGTGAGCGTGATTAGTGCCATCCTTGCCCCGCTGGTACTGCGCAGCTGGACTCCACTGGTTGGTTTTGGTCTGTTTTTGGCAATTTGGATTATTGCGACGACCTGTACTCAATTGGTCGAGCGCGCCTTTAGCAATCGGGATCGCGGTGTGATTAAAAATCTTGCTGCTCAGCCGGCTAGTTATTACGGCATGTTCCTGGCCCACATCGGTGTTGCGGTTTTCATTATTGGTGTAACGGGCGTGCGTGGCTTTGAGTCGGAAAAAGACGTGCGCATGGCAATCGGCAGCAGCATTGAGGCTGGTGGATACAACTTCCAATTTTTAGGGGTTCAAGCCATTGATGGCCCAAATTACAAAGCCATTCGCGGGGTATTTAATGTCAGCCAGGACGGCAAATTGGTAAAGCAAATGGCGCCAGAAAAACGGGTCTATAACGCTAGTCAAATGCCGATGACCGAAGCAGCGATTGATCCGGGCTTCACGCGCGACCTATATGTTTCGCTGGGCGAGCCAATCAATGCTAATGAGTGGACCGTACGGATTCACATAAAACCATTTGTGGATTGGATTTGGGGCGGCTGCTTGTTTATGGCCTTGGGTGGATTTTTAGCCATCACGGATCGCCGCTACCGGAAGCGCAAATGAAACGGTATTTGATTCCCATCGGAATTTTTGTCGTCTTTTTTGGCTTCTTGGCTGCCGGCCTCCAGCTAAATCCGCGTGAAGTGCCATCGCCCCTCATCAATAAAAGCGCACCCAGCTTTACATTGCCAGTGCTTGGCAAAGACAACACCACTTTTTCCCCTGAGGACATGCGCGGCAAGGTATGGGTTCTGAATGTTTGGGCATCATGGTGCGCGGCCTGCCGCGATGAGCATCCCCATTTAATTCAGTTTGCAAAAACCCAATCAACTCCTTTGCTCGGTTTAGATTACAAAGACAAGCCAGAGGATGCTGTGCGCTGGTTAAAAGAGTTTGGAGATCCTTATGTTCTATCTATCTCCGATTTAAAGGGGCAGGTTGGCATTGATTACGGCGTTTACGGCGTACCAGAAACCTTCGTTATCGATAAGGCCGGGTTGATTCGACTCAAGCACATAGGCCCATTGACACCAAGCGTGATCGAAGAAAAGATCTTGCCGCTGATTCAGAAACTCAATAGCTAAAGCATGGTCCACTCTCTAAGTCTAAGTCTGCACCAAGCGCGATCTCTTTTACGATTTGTGTTGACTGGCGCCTGCCTGGCGATTAGTTTATTTGTGCCGGGAGCCATCCTTTCTGCGCAAGAGGCTCGGCCTGTTGCTGAAGATCCAGTGCTTGAGAAAAAAGTGATTACCCTATCCAATGAATTGCGCTGCTTGGTTTGCCAAAATCAAACCATTGCTGACTCCAATGCCGAATTAGCGGTTGATCTGCGCAATCAAGTACGCAAACAACTCAGCGAAGGTAAATCCGATCGTGAGATTTTGGATTACATGGTGCAGCGCTATGGCGAATTTGTTTTATACCGCCCGCCACTGAGCTACAAAACTATTTTGCTGTGGGCGGGCCCATTTGCACTCTTGCTGCTTGCCATGTTTATTTTGGTCCAGCAAATTCGCTTGCGACACAAACGCCTTGCCTCGGAAGAATTTGATCAAACGGATTTATCCCGAGCCCGAAAACTGCTTGACTCTTCATCGGGAGATATCTCATGATGACTTTCTTAGCCATTGCCATCGGCATGATTGCGATTGCGACCGTCCTGTTGGTTTTGCCATTACGTAAAAAAACGGCCGCCGCCACAGGCGAACAAGAAGAGAATATTGTGATTTTGCGTGACCAGCTCAGTCAACTGGATGTTGATTTTGCAGAAGGTCGCATTGCTCCAGATCAACTGCAAGAGGCGCAGCGTGATATTGAAAAACGCTTGCTACTGGAGGAGCGTGCGATTGCTGCTGATCAAGCCCCCGTAGGCGCCAAACCCAAGCGCATTCTATTTCCAGCTCTGCTTATCGGCATCGGCGTGCCCGTCTGCAGCGTACTGCTCTATATTTTGATTGGTAATCCAGTAGCGACCGATCCCCTAGCTCAGACCCAGCAGCAGCCCGCCTTGACAGAGCAAGATATCCAAAACATGGTTGAGCAGTTGGCCTCTCGCCTAGAAAAAGACCCCAACAATCCCGAGGGCTGGCAAATGCTGGCGCGCTCGTACGCCGCAATGCAGCGCTTTCCTGAGGCCACTACAGCCTATAAGAAAGCTTTGGAGCTCAACCCGAATAATGCCCAATTAACCATTGATTACGCTGACTTTTTAGCCTACCAAAATCAGAGTGCTAAGGGTGAGCCAATGCGCCTCATCCTGCGCGCCCTCGAACTCGATCCCAACAACATTAAAGCCCTTGCGCTGGCTGGCACCGCCTACTATGAAGAAGGTCAGTTTGCTAAAGCAGAGCAATACTGGGCAAGGGGCTTAAAACTCGTTCCACCCGATGGTGAAGTTGCCAAAGCCTTTACCGACAATATTGCGGACGCCCGGCAGGCAGCAAGCGCAAAGAAAAAGTAAGGTTTATCCGAGTACGATCACGGGCAGGCTCGAGTGCACGATCACTTCATTGGTTTGACTGCCCAATAAGATTCCCTTGATCCCCGAACGTTTGTGCGAGGCCATCACAATCGCATCGGCTTTCGCTTTTTTAGCTGCAGCTAGTACACCGCCAGCTAAGCTAGGACTAAAGGTATGCAAGGTTCGAACCGCTACGCCCGTACCCAAAACTGCCAGGGCACTTTTAAAAAGGTTTTTTGCAAAGGCATCGCAGGCTTTTTTATGATCCTGCTGCGAAAAACCATACCCCAAACTGCTATCGGAGTAGACCATCGGAGGCATTGGGTCGGAGACGTAGACCAAGGTAATGCTGGCCTTATCTTTCTTAGCAAGATCCAATACTTTTTTGAGGGCTTTTTTGGTCACGTCGGACCCATCAATCGGCACTAATAGATGCTTAAACATGGCTCTTCCTTTTCGGTTCCACTGATATTTCATCCTACTCCTCATTTCAGGAAATGGATACTTATGGCTCATAATGAGTGGAAATTGTTCTAGCGCACAAAGGTGAGTAAATTGATCAAGTATCTGGTTGTCTATGCAAGTTTTTTAATCACCTTTCTGGTGATGGATTTTATTTGGCTGCTTGGTGTTGCCAAAAACCTGTACCGCACTGAAATGGGTGCGCTAATGGCTGCAGAGCCGCGGCTTTGGGTCGCCCTGGCGTTTTATCTTCTCTATGCTCTTGGCACAACCATCTTTGTCATTAGCCCAGCAATTGCAAAACAGTCCTTCATCTATGCACTCGGCTTTGGCGCCCTCTTTGGCTTCTTTTGCTATATGACCTACGACTTAACCAATCTTGCCGTGATCGAGGGGTTTCCGACAAGGCTTGCTGTGATCGATATTGTCTGGGGCGCCTTTGTGACTGCAGTCAGTGCTTCTGTGGCGTATGCAGTCGGCAGTCGCTTTTCTTGAACAAATTAGGAAATACAAAAGCCACCCTGCAATACAGCTTGCGGCAATACCCAGGCACGGTAAAGCCCATACAACCCTGAGCCCATCAATAAAGCAATGGCGAGGTAGCGTACCCAAGCGTAGTGGCTAAACTGAACGAGGCTGGCAGAAAAGCGGGAGATCAGCAATAGATTGGGTAATGTGCCCAAACCAAACGCCAGCATCAAACCGGCGCCCGAAAGCGCGCTACCAGATAAAAAAGCCAAGGGCAGTACGCTGTAAACCAGGCCGCAGGGAACTAGACCCCACAGCATGCCACTAAACCAGCGTGCTGGGCCACTCGCCAGTCTGCCAAGGTACTTTGACCAGACTTCTGCTGCCTTAAGTCCCAGCCAAGTCGAGGACGGTTTGGGCTGTTGTTGTCGCCACAAACGAAATCCCATTGCGATCAAGATGAGTGCGCTGAGTGCAAATAAAGGCCTCTGAATTGGCACTATACTTTGTTGCCATACGATTGCACCAATTTGCCCACCTGCAGCGCCTAACAGGACATAGGTCGTTAATCGACCAAGATGCATGATCAGCTGATGATAAAAAAGGGTCGATTTCGATACTAGGGTAATTTCACTGGCTTGAGGACGCTCAACTGCAGCTGCAATTCCGCCACACATTAAGGCGCAATGCCAGCCACTAACAAGGGTACTCAAAAAAAGCGTGGCGAATAGGCTAGTAGTTACCATGATTTCACAAGAAAGTGATTCAAAAAGTGTACAACGGAATAGAATAACGTTATAGACAAACTAGTACACCATGAACCAGGCGCCTAAATTAAACTCAATCAACAAATGCTCTACTTGTGTGTTGGGTCAGTTTTGCATTCCAGTTGGACTTAGCAATCAGGATCTTGAAAAAGTCGATGCCCTAGTAAAAGAGAGAATCTCATTAAAAAAGGGAGATGCCCTCTACCGTCATGGCAACCCAATGTCATCGGTCTACAGCGTTCGCTTTGGCACACTCAAAACAGAACACACTCTCGCCGATGGACGAGCACAAATCATTGGCTTTCATCTCCCCGGAGAAATTCTAGGCCTTGATGCCATCGGCGATGGTTACCATCAATCCGATGCCATTGCCCTCGAAGACAGTGAGGCGTGCATCATTCGCTTTACTGAATTTGAATCTCTTGCCAGTCAAATACCCACATTACAAAATCAATTCCACCGCATTCTGAGCCGCGAGCTAACCCAAGATCAACGCCACCTACTTTCTCTTGGAAGCATGAGAGCAGAGGAGCGCTTGGCTGGTTTTTTACTCAATCTATCCGAACGACTCACTGCTAGGGGTTATACCAATTATGAGTTTGACTTGCGAATGAGCCGCGAGGAAATGGGTAGTTATTTAGGCATTCAGATTGAAACTGTCAGTCGTATGCTCTCCCGCTTCGTTGAGGCTGGTTTAATTCAAATCAAACAGCGCCATATCAAACTAATTGACATCGATGGCCTATACGAGTTGGCTGGACTAAACAAGCCCGCAGATACCAGCGCCATTCGAATTTGTACCTAAATCAAATCAGACTCATCTAAGCTAGTCCTTGTGCTGCCCTCTTTTTTTGGCAAAACAAAAAAACTAAGCGCACTTGAAGTGGCACAAAAGAACCAAATAATCAAAAATCCTAGGGTGTAAACCCCTTCATTTGATAGCGCAATAGGCTCACCAAAGAGAAGAATATCGTCAGGGTGAATGACGGTAAATAGCAAACCTTCAGCAATACCCGCCACCAAAAATGAGGGCCACAAGATCCAAATGATCTGGCGTAACCTCATTTAGAAACGGCCTCAATCTTGAGTCCTTTTTTATTCACGCCATCGCGAATCGGCTGGTCAGCATGGTGCGTAAAGGCAAGCCAAATGGTGATTGCACAGCCAATCGCTGCCACCGCAGGGCCACTGATTAAAAGCCAAGGCCACAATTGCTTCCACCAGGGCTTAATGCAAGATTGATTTGACATACCTTTTCCTTTCATAGCAAACCTAACGTGGCACGATGAATGAGGATTTTTCATCGCGAAGCCGAATAACTTTATCTTTACCCTTACTTAGCTCTAGGCCCTCTACCTCAAAATGAATCGGGTAGTTTCCTGGATTTATTTCACCTAGTGGTGAACTGACGCGAATGGGTATTAGTTGATTACTTGACGGCTCAACCAATATATCCCTTAGAGGCCTGCCTTGTGAGTTTAGTATTTCTAAATTCGGCAAGCCTGTCACCTTAAAGTTAACTTGCAATGCGTTTTCAGACGAATTCATTACCTGAATACGGTACACATTCTCAATTCGAGTGCCATCCACTTCCCGTGCCAAGGCGCCACGATCGCGCATCACATCCGCTCGCAATGGATTACGGGTCGCCAAGGAAGCTAAAAAAACGGTTGTTAAGATCACAATAACCGCCGTATAAAAGATAATCCGCGGACGAAAAATTCGGCGGACTGCCGTCTCTTGAGGTGCGCGCTCCAGAATTGCTCGCTCACTCGTGTATCGAATGAGGCCTTTAGGGTATTGCATCTTATCCATTACTTGATTGCAGGCATCAATGCAGGCTCCACAACCGATGCACATGTATTGCAAGCCATCCCGAATATCAATGCCGGTTGGACAAACCTGGACACAAATACTGCAATCAACGCAATCGCCTAGGCCGCTTGCAAGATGATTTTCCGATTTACTGCGGCTTCCACGCGGGTCGCCGCGGACCGTGTCGTAGGTCACCAGGAAAGTATCCTTATCTACCATCACACTTTGAAAGCGGGCATAGGGGCACATGTATTTGCAGACCTGCTCTCGCATAAAGCCAGCATTGCCCCAGGTGGCAAAGCTATAAAAGAAGAGCCAAAAACCCTGCCATGGCCCTATGGTGGCGCTCATGACTTCGCCGGCTAGTATATGAATCGGCGTGAAATACCCCACAAAAGTAAAGCCAGTCCAAGCGGCCACAACAATCCACATAGCATGTTTTGTGATTTTAAGCCGCCACTTATTAAAATTCCAAGGCCACTCTTGCCCATCCAAACGTATGCGGGCAAACCGATCGCCCTCCACCTTACGTTCTATCCACATGAATACTTCGGTATAGACGGTTTGCGGACAGGCATAGCCACAAAAGAGCCGGCCCGCAACGGCAGTAAATAAAAACAAACTTAGCGCAGAGAGTATTAATAGCAGCGTAAGGTAAATCACATCCTGAGGCCACAGAACTAAACCAAAGATATAAAACTTGCGTTGGACTAAATCAAACAACACCGCTTGACGATCATTCCAGCTGAGCCAAGGCAAGCCGTAAAAAAGGATTTGGGTTAGAAATACAAATACAATTCTCCAGCGGGCAAAGATACCAGATACCGATCTGGGGTGAATCTTCTGGCGCACCTCATAAAGCGATTCCTCTACCGATTGGATCGGAATTACTTTTGGGTTAGGTAATGCTTCAAGCACTATTTTTTAGTCTGATCGACGCGAATATTTGTCAGACTCCAAACGTAGGCGGAGATCAACTGCACCTTTTCAGGAGTTAGGATTGCCTCATGGGCAGGCATCTGGCCATTACGGCCCTTAGTAATCGTCTCGGTAACGGCAGCCTCGGTACTGCCATACAGCCATGTTTTATCCGTCAAATTAGGGGCGCCGATTGCAGTATTGCCTTTCCCGTCAACAGCATGACAAGCAACGCAGTTTGTAGCAAATAATGTGCTACCGCGCTGTGCCTTGGTTTGATCTACCGAGAGCCCGGATAAGCTGCGAACATAATTTGTTAGATCAGCTATTTCATCTTTACTTAAATGAGCATATGCTGGCATGACCCCATTGCGACCCTGCAAAATAGCAGTCTTGATCATCTCAGGACTGCCTCCGTATAGCCAGTCGTTATCGGTTAAATTCGGAAAGCCTTTTGATCCGCCGGCATCAGATCCGTGGCACTGAGCACAGTAATTTAAATAGAGGCGCTGGCCCATTTCACGGGCCTTAGGATCGGCTGCCACTTGCTGCACATCGAGCTCCATGTACTTTGCATAAATGGGCTTTAGTTCTTCGTTGGCCTTTACAACCGAAGTGACGTAGGCAGTGTCGGTGGTGTAACCTAGTAAACCCGGATAAGAGCCAAGGCCCGGATATAGGATCAGATAAACCAGACCGAATACGCACGATAAAAGGAACATCCAGGCCCACCAGCGTGGTAATGGATTATTAAGTTCGCGTAAATCACCGTCCCAAACGTGCCCAGTATCAGCAATGCTTCCATCGGCATTTTGTTCGACCATCACCTTTCGCTGAGAAGAAAGCAACCAAACACACCAAACAATACCAATTAAGGTTACAGCGGCAATGAATATGCTCCAGTAGGAGTCGATAAAATCGCTCATTTTTTTTCCTCAGAGAATTCATCGGGAATATCAAACGGCAATTCGGCCGACTCTTGATTGGCTGGTTGTCGCTTTTTGGACCATGCCCACCAAATAATGAGCAGAAAGGCTGTTAAACCCAATACAGTTGAAATAGCAGATAGATAAGGAGCGATGGTTTCGATCATGACTTTCCTTTATTTGCTGATACTAGCTGCAGATGGATTGGACGTAGGATTGGTTGATCTGCGGTGAATACCCAAACCCTGCATATAGGCAATTAATGCATCCTCTTCTGTCTTGCCTTCTAGCTCTTTAGGCGCATTCGCAATTTCTTCATCGGTATACGGAACACCCAGTCGGCGTAAGGCCTTCATATGCGCCTGGATACTACCTGCATTCGCTGCAGCATGCTGTAAATAGGGATAAGCCGGCATATTCGATTCCGGAACTACGTCTCGTGGATTACGAAAATGAATGCGATGCCACTCATCTGAATAACGTCCACCCACGCGGGCGAGATCAGGCCCTGTTCGCTTACTGCCCCATAAAAAGGGGTGATCGTAAACCGATTCTCCGGCTAGCGAATAAGGCCCATAGCGCTCCGTTTCTGAACGCAGAGTGCGAATTTGCTGCGAGTGGCAACCAACGCATCCCTCGCGTTGATAGATATCCCGACCCGCAAGACTAAGTGCCGGAAAGGGGGCCACTCCAGGCGATGGTTGGGTGGTCGAGTGCTGAAAAAAGAGCGGCACAATCTGTACTAGGCCGGCAATTGATACCACAATAATCGTGGCAATAATCAACCAACCGATATTACGCTCAAACGTTTCATGGGAAAAGAATTTGTATGGCTTTGACATGGCTTTTCTTCTCCTTAATGGGCCATCACTAACGGCGTAGGTATAGGCGCATCAACGAATTTTTTGTCTTGTAGCGTCTTATAAACGTTGTATGCCATCAAAAGCATGCCCGCTAAATAACAAATGCCCCCAATCAGCCGAATCACATAGAAGGGATAGGTTGCCTTAACTGATTCTACAAAGCTATAGGTTAAAGTTCCGTCTGGCTCAAAGGCGCGCCACATTAAACCCTGCATTACACCGGCAATCCACATCGCTGCAATGTAAATAACCACACCTAAGGTTGCAATCCAAAAATGAAGTTCAATCATGCGCGTGCTGTACATATCCTTTTTGCCAACCAGGCGCGGTATCAAGTAATAAAGCGAACCAATCGTAATCATCGCTACCCAACCGAGCGCTCCAGAATGCACATGACCAATAGTCCAGTCGGTGTAATGGGACAAGCTATTGACCGTCTTAATCGACATCATCGAGCCCTCAAAGGTCGACATGCCATAGAAGGACAGCGCTACCACCAAAAACTTTAAAATGGGGTCACTGCGTAATTTATGCCAAGCCCCCGAAAGCGTCATAATGCCGTTGATCATGCCACCCCATGATGGCGCAAGTAGGATGATAGAAAACACCATACCCAAAGACTGCGTCCAGTCCGGCAAAGCCGTGTGCTGTAAATGGTGCGGCCCAGCCCACATATAGGTAAAGTTCAGGGCCCAAAAGTGCACAATCGATAAACGATAGGAATAGATTGGACGCTCCGCTTGCTTTGGAATGAAGTAATACATCATTCCCAAAAAACTCGTGGTCAAGAAAAAACCAACGGCGTTATGCCCATACCACCACTGAATCATCGCATCTTGTGTGCCTGAATAAGCCGAGTAAGACTTAAAAAGGCTTGCTGGCATTTCAATGTTATTGACAATGTGCAACAGTGCGATCGTCAAAATGTAAGCGCCAAAAAACCAGTTCGATACATAAATGTGTTTTGTTTTGCGCTGCATGATGGTGCCAAAGAAAACCACCGCATAGGCAACCCACACTACTGTAATTAAGATATCAATTGGCCACTCGAGTTCAGCATACTCTTTCGAGGTGCTAATACCTAAAGGCAAGGTAATTGCAGCAGCCACGATGACGGCTTGCCAACCCCAGAATGTAAATGCCGCTAACTTGTCCGAAAACAAACGTACCTGGCAGGTGCGCTGGACAATGTAATAGGAGGTTGCAAATAATGCGCTACCACCAAATGCAAAAATTACTGCGTTTGTGTGCAGGGGGCGCAAACGCCCATAACTCAACCAAGCGATATTAAAGGTGATTTCTGGCCAAACCAATTGCGCAGCCAGTATCACTCCTACGAGCATACCCACAATACCCCAAATGATGGTTGCAATTGCAAATTGACTAACCACCTTGTAATTGAAGTGATCTTGGTAACTACCCACGGTGCTGCCCATGGCTTCTCCCTTATGCAAATCGTGGCGATAAGCCGCCCTAAATAATTCTCAACAGCGCAATTTATTATCGATTTAAGGGTGTATTGCTGATTTGATCTATATCAAACGAGCCCAGCCTAATTACTCTGCTTGGCTTACTTATCTTCTACAACTGAGGATTACTAGCGGGATTTAGACTTTGATTTGGGATCGGGAGGCGGATTTAACTTCTCCGCTTTAGGTGCGTCATCGTCCATCAGAATAGCTTCGCCCGGACCATTTAAATCATCAAACTGCCCGGTTTTGATAGCCCAATAAAAAAGATAGGCTAAAAAGGCAATTAGCAGCAATGACAACGGTATTAAAAGGAGCAAACTTTCCATTACCGCAGTCTAGCGCAATCTCCTGCTGCATGAAATATGAACGAGCAAATTAAACTTTGCGCAGACGCCATGCATTGAGAGTAACGGCTAGCGAGGATAAAGCCATGCCGATACCTGCAACCCAAGGATTAACCCAGCCCATCATCGCCACCGGAATTGCTACGACGTTATAAACGAAGGCCCACAATAGACTTTGCTGAATCACAGCTTTTGTACGATCGGCCATCAAGAGTGCTTTGGCAAGCGGCACCAAGGAAGTGGCAGTCAGGATGGCATCAGCACTAGCAGAGGCCAGCGGCGAGCCCGAGCCAATGGCCACTGAAACATTGGCCTTCGCCAACAGAGGGGCATCATTGATTCCATCGCCAATTGCTAAACAGATTCGCCCATCGGCCTGAAGAGCTTCTATAAATGCATACTTGCCTTCAGGTGAGAAGCCGCTGTGGAACTGTGTAATTCCAAAATGGCTTGCCCACCAACTTACCGTCGCAGCATCATCACCGGACACCATATGGACCGTAATACTACGGCGCTTAGCCATAGCAAGTAATTCATTAACACCAGCTCTGGGTGTGTCTAAAAATACAAAGCGGGCAATCAAGCCCTGCTCATCCGCCAAAAACACAGCGCCGTATTCGCCGGAGTTTGACTGCATTACCAAGTTGATGTGGCCAAGCGATCGCATCCAGGCTTGACTGCCCAGCACAAAGCCCCCTGCACGAACACCACAACCCAATTGATTACTCACGAGCGTGCCAAGTAATTTGGGGGTGATTTTCTCTTGGTGGACGGCGCGCAAAAATGCCATTGCCAATGGGTGGGACTGCCCCTCTTCCAATCCAGCTGCGATGCTAAGTGCCATCTGCCGATCAATACTAGGGCGGAATAATTCGATCTCTTTTAGTTCAGGCTCGCCCATAGTTAAAGTACCTGTCTTATCAAGCACTATGTCCGTAACCTTGACTAAGCTTTCCATCACATGAGCGCGTACGATGAGTAAGCCGAGTTTTGTTACTGCGCCTTGCGATGCTGCCATCGCCGTTGGCACTGCAAGGGACAGCGCACATGGGCAGCTTGCTACTAATACAGCGACCAGAACAGTCCACGCTTTGCTAGGATCAATCATGAGCCAAACAGCCGTGGATAAAACGGCACTGGCAATTAAAAAGAGAACGAAATGGCCTGCCCATTTTTCAGCCAAGCCAAGCACTGCTGGCTTGGCTAGTAATGCATTCTCGAGCAAAGAAGCAATCCCTGCGATGCGCGTCGACTGCCCCACTGCGGTAATTTGCATGACAAATGGATTTTGAATATTGTGGGTCCCAGCATATAAAGTATCACCTTCATTCTTTTCTATGGGCTTGGATTCACCAGTGAGAAGAGATTCATCAAGGCTACTTTCGCCTTGAACCAGATTACCGTCCGTAGGGACTACTCCACCTGGCGGTATGCGTAAATAGTCACCAACATGGCACTGAACAACGGGTACGGATTTGAGTTCAGCCGAGTCGGGGTAATCGATGTAACGCGAGCACGTTGCTGGCAACTGCTTGGCAAGGGCCTCTGCCCCGCCCTGCGCATCCTGCCGCGCTAGTAATTCGATGTAGCGTGCACCCAGAATAAATGCAACAAACATGGCGATCGAATCAAAATAACTTTCGCCAGAGCCTTTTACTAAATTAATCGTCCCCGCTATGAATGCCAGTGCCAGTGCTAACGCAATGGGCACATCCATACCCAGCATCTTGCTTGACCCAAAGAGCCGAATACTATGCCATGCAGATTGAAATATGGGGCCTGCCGAATAGACCATCACAGGTATGGTTAATACCCAACTTGCCCAATTAAGGAGCAACTCGGATTCCACGCTGATGTCGCTATCACCCAAATAAGTGGGCCATGCATACATCATGACCTGCATCATGCCCAATAAGGCAACTCCCAAACGGGTGAGTAATTGCCGCCGCTCTTTCTTAGCCTTTTCAAGAGCAAGCGAAGGCTCGAACGGCCAGGCACCATATCCGATACGCTCTATCGCATGCAGTAAGCCAGCCAAGCTAGCTTGGCTCGGGTCAAACTGAATATGGGCCTTTTGCGTTGCATAATTAATTTGGACATCATGCACGCCTGGTATGCGCCTTATAAAATGTTCGCATAGCCATACACACGCAGCGCAGCGAATCTTTTCTATTTTTAAAGTAGTTTCTAGCTGAGCATCGCCGATAGGCTTCGTAAAACGCGCAAGCAACAGTGGATCATCGTACGGCAGCAGTCGCTCCGGTATTGCCTCGCTAACATCATCTACATCCGGTCTCTCACCTGGCACCCGCCGAGCATAAAAGACTTCAAGCCCCTCACCATGAATGGTTTGAGCAATTGCCATACAGCCGGAGCAACAGAAGAAACGGTAGGTGCCGCCAAGTTCTAACTTCAGATGTGTATTTGCAGCAACGTCATTGCCACAGTGATAGCACGCCTGGGTCATATTTACTTTAGCTTGAGGGTGGACTGGGTTTTCGCTTGGGCCACCCGTTGCGACGCTCAAAGAGCACAAATAGCACTCCCCAAATCACAATCGAGAAGTAGGCCCACACCCAGGCTGACTGGGATTCCTGCGATCCAGCTAGATCTAAAACAAAACCAAAGATGGCAGGGCCTAATAAGCCACCGCCAAAGCCCATTAGGGAGTGCAGCCCCATTGCAGCACCTTTAATCTGCGGCTGCGCACTCGTCACTAGTCCCGCTGTCAAGGTGGCGGAGTCGGCCATAATGAAAATCGAGTGCCCGGTAGCAAGTAGGGCAATGACCCACCAGCCCTGACCAGTAGCAGCAGCCAAGCCAATACCCAGAATGGCGCTAGTCAGCATGACAAAACAAATCCAATTCTGTCTGCCGATTTTGAGCGCCATTTCATTGCCCAGAATCGATGCAGGTACACCAAAGAAATTAATCACACCAGCCAAGGTAGTTGCTGCCAAGAAAAAAGCTTCGCCGGTGTAGGCCGTACAGAATGCAAAGAAAGCTACCAACCAACTGCGTGATGCAAACAACTCCAGGGAATGCGCAGTGTACCCAAAGATATAGCCCGATGCCTCTTTATTCTGCAGCACCATCTGCCATTTTTTTAAGGGAAAGACATCGCTTAATTGAATCCGAATGGGACCGCGCCATTCAGGTTTATCTAAAGCCGGAATCAGAAGCCAGACGATTAAGAATGCGAGCAAAGGCCCGACAGCAATACATTCGTAGACCACCTCCCACCCAAAAGCCTCCAATATCCAACCTGAGATGAGATAGGACAGGCCTGCGCCAATGCCAAAAAAAGCGGTGTAGAAGGAAATGTGTCGCGTGACCTCACCGTGCTGCACGCGGTCAGACAATACCTTCAAACCTGGCATATACGTTCCTGCCAAACCGGCGCCATTTAAAGCCATAAAGAAAAAGGCAGAATAGAAGCCGCTTGCAAATAGGCCCATGCCTAACAAACCTGCAACGGTAGATAATCCGCCAATTATATAAATCTTCCGTGCATCGACTCGGTCGGTTAACACCGTTGCCAGAGGGACAACGACGATATATCCAAAAAAATAAGCACTCGCAATTAAACCTGCTTCAAAATTACTCAGGCCCCATTGATTTTGCAAGGTAGTCAGGGTGACCGCATAGCATGCAAACCCCAAAAGTGCACAAACTTGTGCAGTCAACATCAAGGGGGTGCAATTTATTTTTCCGGCAATCGTGGGCACAGATTGAGTTCGCTTTAGTAGTTACTACGAGCTGGAATGAGGGGAATCCTGAAACCCATTAGACCGAAAGGTCAGCACCAACGTATCCCGATAACCTTTCGGCAGCGTTGGCTGAATCGGCGTTGTTTCATGAATCATACGCTCGTCATTCATCAACAAGACAGACCAAGGCTCCGTTAATGTAAAGCGCAATCCAGAAGAAGTATTGGTCTCAAAGATACGAGTCTCGCCGCCTTTGATGTTATGACGGTCAATTAAAAATACGGCAACGAAATCCACACCATCCCGGTGAGCACCTTCCGGAGTTGGCCTACCAATCCCATCACTCGTATCGATACGAAATTGATGCGCTTCAATGAACCACGTTGGAACTGGCTTGAGGGAGCTTAAGAGTCCTGCAGTATTTTTAATAACAGCCTGCCAGCACACATCATTTGCCAAGGCTGGTGTAATCGGCTCAAACCAACGCTCAATACCGCCATGCAAGGCGTTATAGTCGACCGACTGCCAGTGGGCGCGATGCGGAACCATCTTCAGTTCCGATCCGCTTACCGTATAACTAGCGTGGCGTCGAAAGCGATAACGCCCACCGTCTTTTAAGTACGGATCACGTGGTAGATCCTGCCAATGCTGACCTAAACCAAGTAAATCACTGACGCTAACATGGGCTAACTCCGCTACCGAGGCGGCGGCGGCAATCGCAAATCCACTGCTTTGGATCGCAGGTGCAATTTCTGGGGTAGGCGTTAACGGCGGGGAGAGATTCACCGTCTTATTTTAGGACATCGACGCGCTTACTGTCACGAATCGAGTTTTAGACGTTCTCGTACCATATTGACGTGCCCCTTTAAGTCATAGAGCTCTTTAGACTCAAGGGAGGATACCTTCATGGCATTCACGCGCATTTGTATGTCCGCCAAGGCCTGACGACTCGCATCGCGCGCAGCGGGGTCTGCAGCAGCGCGCTCCAATGCTTTGAGCTCAGCATAAATACGGGATAAGCGAATGCGTAGACTTAAATCACGCAAGGCCGGAATGTAGGCAATTAAGGGAATTAAAATAGCCAAAATTGGAATGGCAACTCGCGCAAAGCGACCAATCCAAACGGCGGTCCAAAACGGCAAATGGCGATGTAAAAAAGAGGGGCCGTCTTTTAGATAAATCTCCGAATCCATTTGCAATGGGAAATCAAGGCCATTAATCGATGGAAATTCACCCTGCTTTTGTAGGCGCGAATAGGATTTCAAAACATCCTGCGCATTTTCCAGAAGCAGACTAACAATAGCTGGACTGATCGTTTCGCGACTGACCAAGGTTGCAGTGGCCGCAATCATCTGTCGGTTCAGCTTAGGAAAATCATTTTCGATGCTCAGTAGGCCGCGGGCCACATCCACTTTAGTTAAAAATGGGAGGGCGCGGGTATAGGCATCCGCCTGTACAAAATTCATTAGTTGTACACCGGGCAAGTTGATAAAGCTTTTGAGCAGCGGCGCTTCGGCTGCAGCCACCACAAACACGGCATCCAGGTTTCCAGCGGCTAATTTTGCAGCCCCTTCCTGCGGTGTCAGGGCCTCGATTTCAAGATCTGTTGGCTTGATTCCGCTAGTATCGAGCAGGAGTTTTGCAATCGAATTAGTGCCGCTTCCCGCATTACCAATCGAAACCCGCTTTCCTTTTAACTGGGTCAGCAGAGTGAGTCCATCTGGAGCCCCCTTAAAACTAGACTCGCGATAAAAAACCCATACCGGCTCATAAAACATTCCGGCGATGGATACGAAATGCGGATATTGCGACACATCGGCCACGCCGCCCTGAATCATGGCCAAATCAACACCCGATTTAGGATCGGCCAATAAAGCCAAGTTATCTTGCGTGCCCCCTGTCTTTAGGACCTGAAGCTCGACCCCTTCTTTTTTCAAAGAGGATTGCATCCGTTCACCGAAGCGATAGTACAGCCCATCCTGAAATCCAGTAGCAATCACAATCGATTTGGGCGGAGCTGGAATGAGCGTCCACAATACGCCAAATACAAACACGACGAGCAGCGCCAATAATGCCAATAAGGCATATGGGTTGTAGCGGAGTCCTTGAATGCGGTTCATGTTTATGTGCGTTTTTTTGGATTATGCCCTGCCTCTGAGGGCGTCTGCTATTTTCACGCTAAGATAGCAATTTAAGAACCCATCCAATTTGAAAGTAGTCTATGAATACATCCCCCTTGCGCGTAGCCCTCGTAACCGGTGCCGGTAGCGGTATTGGCCGAGCCGCTGCTAAAGCCTTGCTCGGCGGAGGCTACTGTGTTGTCCTTACCGGACGCAGGCTTGACGCTCTGCAGAATGCTATCCAGTTAATCGGCGGCAACGACAGTAATTGCCTTGCTGTTACATGTGACGTAGGCAAACCCGAGGATGTAAAAAAACTCTTTAGCGCCCTGAAAGCCAAATGGGGGCGAATTGATGTTCTCTTTAACAATGCCGGCACAGGCGCCCCCGCTATTCCGATGGAAGAGCTCAGCTACGAACAATGGATGAATGCCGTGAACAGTAATTTATGCGGCACTTTTTTATGCTCACAAGAGGCCATCCGTATGATGAAAGCGCAGACCCCTCAAGGCGGTCGCATCATCAATAATGGATCGATTTCGGCGCACGCACCGCGCCCGATGACGGCGCCTTACACTGCAACAAAACATGCTATTACCGGCTTAACAAAATCAATCTCGTTAGATGGTCGTCCATTTAATATTGCCTGTGGCCAAATCGATATTGGCAATGCTGCTACTGAGATGACTGAAAGAATGGCTGCTGGAATTATGCAAGCCGATGGCTCAATCAAGGTCGAGCCGCGCATGGACGTTGACCATGTTGGGCAAGCTGTATTGCACATGGCCCAGCTTCCACTGGAAAGCAATATTCAATTCATGACGATTATGGCAACCAATATGCCCTATGTCGGTCGAGGCTAATAGGCGCGTGGCTTGGACATGGCCTGCGACAGCACAATCACTGGAATCAGGCCTGCCAACACAATCGTAAGGGACGGCAAAGCGAGCTCCGATAAACGCTCATCTGCCGCCAATTGGTAGGTAGCCACCGCTAAGGTATCGAAGTTAAATGGCCGCAATAGCAAGGTCGCTGGTAGTTCTTTCATGACGTCGACAAACACAAATAGACCGGCGGTCAGCAAACTACGCTTGAGCAAAGGCAAATGAATTTGCGTCATGGTTTGCCATTGCGACGCTCCCAATAAAGCAGCCGTGCCATCCATCGCGGGGGTAATGCGCGATAGCCCAGTCTCGACACTTTGTAAGCTAGAAGATAAAAAGCGAATCAGGTAGGCATAAATTAATACCCATACTGTTGCCGACATAATCCATGCCGAGTCAATTAGGCCAAGCAAAGAGAGAATGCCGACTGCCAATACCGCACCAGGTAAGGCGTAGCCGAGGCCCAAGAGGCGATTGACGTTATGCATCATGGCGCTCTTAGAAGCTCTAGCAAAGTAAGCCAAAAAGAGTGCGCAAACAACTGAAATAAGTGCGGTCACACTCGCTAACCAGATAGAGTTGCTAAGCCAGGCGGTATAACGCGCATCGATCGTAATGCCCTGCTCCCACTGCAACTGCAGTAAGCCCAATACTGGCAATACAAAAGAACACAAAACTGTAAGGCTGCAAACCGCAAAAGCAAACAAGGTATTTTTGCCGCTCAGTTTTTTTGCGATGGTTGCACGCGGCACACTGCCTGATGTGGCGTAACGAAGCCGCGCCCGATTGTGCTGCTCAATGTAAAAAACAAGGAAGACGAAGGCCAATAAACCCAGTGAGAGTTGCACCGCAGCCAATCGATCACCAAAGGAGAGCCATGCACGAAAAATTCCGGTAGCAAAGGTTTGTACGCCGAAATACGATACTGCGCCGTAATCAGCCAAAACCTCCATTAAAGCCAGTGCCATGCCCGCAAAAATAGCGGGGCGAGCCATCGGGAGAACCAGTTTGTAAAAAGCCTGAAAGCCGCTGTAACCCAGAGTTTCAGCAACTTCAGCAAGGCGCCCACTGCGATCTAAAAATGCAGTGCGTGCGATCAAATAGACATAAGGGAATAGGCAAAATGAAAAAGTCCAAATAGCGCCGCCTAAAGATCTGGGGTCCGGGAAAAACCACAAACGTTCCAGCCCGAATACTTGCCTCAGCCCGGTTTGCACTGGGCCAGAAAAATCCAGTATATCGACGAATAAGTAGGCCATGACATAGGTAGGTACTGCGAGGGGCAAAATTAATGCCCACTCAAAAATACGCTTGCCCGGGAACTGATAATTGGCCACCAACCATGCATTACCCACACCCAAAACAAAGACACCAAGCGCTACACCCACCAGCAAAATAACCGTGGATATCAAATAGTCGCCGAGCACAAATTCCCAAAGGTGCGCTAAGGTTCCTTGGCCCCCGATACTGGCAGAGCCCGGAATACTCTCCGGAAACAAAAAAGGAACGCCCAAGCCAAGCAATGGCATGGAGAGCAATAGTGCGATCAGAACAACAATTCGGCTCATTTCGGGGGCGATCGTAAGGGCTTACTACAGTGAATCCGGTGAATTCAACCGGTTAATGCGAAAATTATAGGGATGAATCCAACTCAACTCCTACTTTCGCTTGAAGAAGTTGAAATTGCCTACCCCAAACCGGATGGCAAGGGCTGGATGCGCATCGTCCATGACCTTAATCTTCAGCTTGAGTCGGGCGACATTGCCTGCCTACTAGGGCCATCAGGCTGCGGCAAGTCGACCGTTTTGAGGGCTATTTGCGGTTTTGAGCCCCTGCAGCATGGGCAAATTAAGTTGCATGACAAGGTGGTTAGCTCCCCTACAGTAAACCTAGCTCCCAGTCAGCGCAGAGTGGGGATGGTATTTCAGGATTTCGCCTTATTCCCCCATTTATCCGTGATTGAGAATGTGATGTTTGGTCTTGGCGCCCTTCCCGCAAATCAGCGTCACGCAGTTGCAATGGATTGGCTCGGGAAGGTTTCACTAGCCAATAAGAGCCAAGCCTACCCACATGAACTTAGCGGCGGCCAACAGCAACGGGTTGCATTGGCTCGCGCCATGGCACCCGAGCCCGATTTAATTCTGCTAGACGAACCCTTCTCCAGCCTCGATGTGGATTTGCGCGAGCGGCTTGCATCTGAAATGCGTGAGATCTTAAAAAGCAATGGGGTGACTGCGCTCTTAGTGACGCACGACCAATTTGAAGCATTTGCGATTGCCGATCACATCGGCGTCATGAATGACGGCAATATTGTGCAATGGGATACACCCTATGACTTGTATCACCAACCGATCAATCGCTACGTAGCGGACTTTATCGGTCGCGGAGTATTTGTAAAAGGCACGATTCAAGGCAATGCCATGGTTGAAATCGAGCTCGGCAAACTCAAATTAGACAATGATCACCACGATCCGATTGGCAGAATAGTGGATGTGCTGCTGCGTGCCGATGATATTCAGCACGATGATGCAAGTCCATTATTGGCGGAAGTCATTCGCAAAACCTTCCGGGGCGCTGATTTTTTATACACCTTAAAACTCAGCTCAGGCCAAGAAGTATTTGCTTACGTCCCCAGCCACCACGATCACCACATTGGCGAGAAGATTGGCATCCGCTTAGGCGCGGACCACGTTGTTACATTTTCGGACTAAGTTCGACCAATAATGGGTTGATATATGGGGTTATTGCCTTGGCAAAACCCTGTAAAGTGCTGACTATGATTCTATTCAAATTGAACACTGTCATTACTACTGGTTTAGCACTTGGTTTACTTACTATCCCATTTATACCTGCGCATGCATCAACGGATTTAGCGAAGAAGAATACCTGCATGGGTTGCCATGCCATGGACCGTAAAGTGGTTGGCCCATCCTATAAGGCGATTGCGACGCGCTATCAAAGCCAACCACGGGCCCAAATGGTAGCTACACTGGCGAATAAAATCCGCTTAGGCGGCGGCGGTGCATGGGGTGTAGTAGTGATGCCTGCTAATACCAAGATAAGTGAAGCTGATGCCAAAAAGCTCGCCGAGTGGATTTTAGATAGCAATAAGTAATCAGCAAATTTAAGCGATCGAATGCAATAACATTACCTTTATTCATGAAGATATTCCTCTACCTACTCCTCTCCCTCGCACCCATCGCAGTTGCGTACACCAAAGCATTTGATGGCACGCGCATCAAAGAGCCCCTGATTGTGGTTTCTTACCTCAGCATCATGCTGTGGTCCGCCCTGTTTTCAACGATTACGCACTCCCTGACTGGAATTGAGATTAAGTACTCGATTGCCGTATTTGCACTGGTTTTGGGTTATGGTCATTTTCGTTTGGTGCAATTCTTGGCACAGCGTCGACGCAATAAGCAATAGGGCCAAAGTTTGCTGAATTAGGGGCCCTGCTGCTTGATTTCCAAAAGCAAAATAGAATGCACCATGGTTCATTTTTCTAGAAGGCAATTTCTAAAACGGCTTCCTGCTGCTGGGCTGGCAGTAGCCGTGCCCTCGCTTGCTTTTTTTCCACAACAGGGATTGGCCTCGGCGTCTACATTTCAGACCCATGATCTCGATTGGTTTGATGATGCTCGTGAACGCCCTGTTCCAGTTCGGCTTTACCAGCCAATTGCATCATCCTCTGCAGCCCCAGTGCCGCTCATTATTTTTTCCCATGGCATTGGTGGATCGCGCTTGGGTTATAGCTACCTTGGAAGCTACTGGGCAAGCCATGGGCTAGCCAGCCTACATGTCCAGCACGTTGGCAGCGATCGCTCAATCTGGTTTGGAAATCCGTTTAATTTAGTATCCCGACTACAAGAAGCAGCGCAAGAACAAGAAGCGCTTGCCAGGGTATTTGATTTACGCTTTGCACTGACACAGATACTGCGCGATCCATTAGGTCAGGCAATCATCCCCAATCAAATTATTGCTGCCGGGCACTCCTATGGGGCGAACACGACCCTACTTGCCTCTGGCGCGCGCGTTAGTCGCAATGCCGTTCCAATTGATCTGCATGACCCCCGCATCAAGGCCGCGATCGTGATTTCTGCGCCGCGGTTTTATGGTCAAAATGCAGTGGACTCGATCTTGCAACCGGTTCGCTTGCCTACCTTGCACATTACGGCGACCGAGGACAATATTCAAATCCCAGGCTACTTTAGCGGTTACCCGGATCGCCTAGCTATTTTTGAGGCGATTGGTAGCGAACGCAAAGCCTTGGCTGTTTTTGAGGGCGGCTCACACAGCATGTTTACAGACCGTACCCGTTCCGGCGGCGCCGTTTTAAACCACCAAGTAAAAGAGGCAACCCAGGAACTCAGCCTTGACTTTATAGCGCAGGTTTTAAATAACCACGAGTCCGGCATTCCGTCATGGGCCATCCGCCACGAGGCGATTCTTTCGAAAGTCATTTCCTAAGTGACGGCCGCTGCCCCGCTGCAGATTTGCATTAGATCCTGTACATTGCAGTTATGACCGATCTCACAAAACCTTTTTGGATTCCCTTGTTTCCGCTGCAAACGGTTTTATTTCCTGAAGGACTTATTGCGCTGAAGATATTTGAGGTGCGCTACCTCGATATGATGAAGGCATGCTTTAAAAATCAGGAATTCTTTGGGATTGTTGGAATCGAAGAAGGCGCAGAAACACAAGATCCCGCAAAGCCGGACATCCTCTTGTCTGAGTTTGGCACCCTCGCCAAAATCATTGAGTTTGATCCAATTCAGCCGGCTCTCTATATGACTCGCTCTGTAGGGCATGCCCGATTTTCACTATTGCAATCTAAGCGCGAAAAGAACGGCTTATGGATGGGCGAAGTCCAGTGCGTTGCCGCCGATCCAGAGATCGCGGTTCCGGATGAATTGAATGATACCGCCCTGTTGCTCTCCGAAATTATTACTTCAGTCCAAAAGCAAGGCCTCAGCGAGAGTCAACTGCCTTTTCAGGAACCCTATCGCCTAGAAGATTGCGCCTGGGTCTCTAATCGCTTGGCGGAGATACTACCGCTCTCAGTCTCCCAAAAAAATCACCTATTGATGCAAGATAATCCGCGTTTACGCCTTGATTTAATTCATGAGCTACTCGAGGACGGCGTTGATTTAAATTCAACACTCCACTGATTTTCTACAGTTAATTTGGATTAAGGATCGTGATGGTGGATCTCTTTATTCAACAAATGGTGCGTCAGCTGGTTGGTGGAAGCGGTCCACCTACCGCCTTCCTTACCCCTGCTGGCGATCCTGGTTTACTGGGTCCGGACTCCATGCCATGGGAGGTGCATGCTGATTTCATGTCCATGATGATCGGCGGTATTTCATCGTTGGTGTTGCAAGCATTGCATCCCGGCGCCCTCGCTGGGGTCTGGGACCATTCGAGTTTTCGCACCGACTTGCAGGGTCGTCTTGGTCGCACTGCTTTTTTTATTGCCGCCACTACCTATGGTCCGACCCCCATGGCCAATCAGATGATTGATAAGGTCAATCGTATCCATGGGCACATCACAGGCATCGATGAATTTGGAAGGCCATATAGCGCCAGTGATCCGCATTTATTAAACTGGGTCCACCTCACCGAAACCAGTAGTTTTATGCGTGCCTACCTGCGTTACCGTAATCCGCATTTAGCAAGCGCAGATGTCGATCGCTACTTTACCGAAATGCGCTTGATTGGGAATCGACTCGGCGCAGTTGATTTGCCTGATACGGCTCTCGATACAGATCAGGCGATTGCCGCTTATGTACCCGAGCTACACTTCGGCGAGCGTGCGCGTGCAATCATCACGCTGCTAGACGAATACCCCAGTAGCCTGCATTCACGGCCATTTGTAAGGCTCGTTAGCAAAGCTGGTTTCCTCAATTTGCCCGACTGGGCGTATCCCTTGATTGATCGCAAAGTGCCCTCCGCATTTGAACGAAGCGCTGTTCAATCCGCCATTAACCTGATCGCAAAACCCGTCCGCAAGGCACTTCAGAACGGAGTAGCTGCTCACTCTTATCGCCGTATTTATGGACTCAATTCCAATAAAGGAAAATCCCATGCTGCCTAACATTAGCCTCACTCGATTAAATGGTGACACCGAACAGATGAATGACTACGCAGGCAAAGTCCTGCTGATCGTTAATGTTGCGAGTCGCTGTGGCTTTACTGGCCAATACGTTGGCCTGCAGAGTCTCTATAGGCAGTTTCAGGATCACGGATTTGAAGTACTCGCTTTTCCGTGTAATCAATTTGGCGGGCAAGAGCCAGGTAGCGCGACTGAAATCGAGCAGTTTTGTAGCACGCGGTATCAGACTAGCTTTCCCCTGTTTGAGAAAACCGATGTCAATGGCGACAACGCCCACCCTTTATTCAAATACATCAAGCATGCCGCTCCAGGCATTTTAGGTACAGAAGCTATCAAGTGGAACTTCACCAAGTTTTTGGTAGATCGCAAGGGACAGGTTGTTCGCCGCTATGGCTCTGCAGACGATCCCGCCAGCATTGCAAACGAGATCCAAAAGATCCTGCAAAGCTCAGAATAAGATTACTTAAATTGTGGTTTTTACTGCTCTGCACAATGGAAATTAAAGGCGTATAGTTCAAATAAGGGTTTTCCCTTAAAAGTCCTTTAATTTACCCAGAAAGAGCCTTATGAAACCATTTTTTGCTAACCTCGTTTTAATTTTCAGCGCCCTCCTGGCAGGCAGAAAAGCCTTTCTGCGTTACCAAGCAGCACGAATTCGCTAGTTCCCCTAGTATTGCTTGAAACCAGCTTGCCGACGGTGATTTGGTTTATCCCCGCCATTTTCGTATTGGATACCAAATGCACTCGATCTTGAAAACCATGGGCCTCAGCGCTGCAATCCCATTCTTGCTCGGCGCTAACCCAGTACTGGCCCAAGGCAATCCGAAACCGCAGGAACGCTATACGCATCAGTGTGTTCAGCAGCAACGCACTATTCATCAACGACTAAGCGACAAGGTGATTGATGCGGACTTTATTCCGTATTGCAGCTGCGTTGCGAGTGCTTTAGAAAAGAACCTGACCCCAGAGCAATTTCGCGAGCTAGGTAGTAACGCAAAAGCAGCAAAGCCGGCTTGGCTAAAGCAGGCAGAGCAGCAAGCGGGCCGCTCCTGTGTCCCATCTGAACCGAAGCTACAGGTTTAGGACTTCGGGTTAGCCTGATTATTCGCTTGATTAGGATTGGCTGCTTGGCCATCACGGGTTGGTTCGGTTGCTGAAGCGCTATTCAGCGGCACAAAACTCATCTTCGTTCCATCCCAACGTTGGCCGCACCAACACTCACCTGCTTCGTTGATAATGCAAACGCCGGAACCACAACACCGCTTATCTAAATTACTCATTTCAGACTCCGCCCATAAAAATACGCCATGGCATTGATTCTACCTAGG